>CALKXH010000104.1 GCA_938005675.1 uncultured Anaerolineae bacterium | reverse complement strand
GGCACGGCGGCGCGCGTGTACTTCGGCAAAACCGCCCGCGACCTGACTCTGGGCGAAGCCGCCATGTTAGCCGCCATCCCGCAGAATCCGCAGCTGAATCCGCTCGATGCGCCGATGGCAGCCCGTCAACGCCAAATCGTGGTGCTAGAGAGCATGGTGGCGGCGGGTTTCATCACGCCTGAGCAAGCTGAGCAAGCCGCCGCGCAGCCGATCATCACGCAGCCGCTGACCGAGCGCTTCGGGATCGTCGCGCCGCACTTCGCGCTCTTCGCCCGCGCCCAGGCGGAGCGCCTGCTGGACGCGCAAGGGCTCGATGGCGCGCGTTTGGTGCTGGGCGGCGGCTTGCGCATCTACACCACGCTCGATCTCGACCTGTACTTCCAAGCCGAGTGCGCCATGCGCGCCCACGTCGAGCGCATCCGCGGCGGCGATCCGCGCGCGGCGCCCAACAGCGGCGAGGGCAAGCCTTGCCTCGCCGCGGAGTATCTCACCGTCCCGCCGAACTTGCGCTTGGGCGTGCCGCGCAACGTCACCAACGCGGCGAGCGTGATCATCCGCCCGCAGACGGGCGAGATTCTGGCGATGGTCGGCAGCCTCGATTACTACAACAGCCGCATTCAAGGCAGCTTCAACGTGGCGGCGCAAGGTCTGCGCCAGCCCGCCTCCGCCTTCAAGCCTTTCGTCTACGTCGCCGCCTTCGCCGCGCCCGACTCGCCCTTCACGCCCGCCACCATGCTGCTGGATATCCCCACCACCTTCGAGCAGGATGGCACGACCTACACGCCGCGCAACGAAGACGGGCAGTTCCGCGGCGTGGTGACCGTCCGCGAGGCGTTGGCGAACTCCTACAACGTGCCGACCGTGCGCACGCTCAGCGCCATCACCATCGGGCAGGTCATCCGCACGGCGCGCCAACTCGGCTTGAACACGCTCAGCCGCCCGCTGGATGAGTACGGCTTATCTTTGGCGCTCGGCAGCGCCGAGGTCACCCTGCTGGACTTGACCTACGCCTATACGCCCTTCGCCACGCTCGGCAAGATGGCGGGCGCGCCGGTGCCGAATCCGCGCGCAGGCTTCCGCGCCCTCGATCCGATCGCAATCCTGCGCATCGAGGATCGCAACGGGCGCGTCTTGTGGCAGCTGGATGAGCGAAGCGGCACGCTCAGGCAGCAGAGCGTGCTGCAGGATGCCCTCGCCTACCTGATCACGCACATCCTCTCCGATAGGCAGGCGCGCCTGCCCGCCTTCGGCGAGGGCAATGCCCTGCAGCTCTCGCGCCCCGCCGCCGCCAAGACCGGCACCACCAACGACGTGCGCGACGCTTGGACGGTCGGCTACACGCCCGACTTGGTCATGGGCGTGTGGGTGGGCAATAACGACAACTCGCCGATGGGCGACGACCTGAGCGGCGCGACCGCCGCCGCCCCGATCTGGCAGGCGGTGATGGAATACGCCCATCGGCGTGATAATTTGCCGCCGCGCGGCTGGCAGACGCCTGAGGGCATCGTCGAGGCGACGGTCTGCCAGCGCAGCGGCTTGCTGCCCACGCCCGATTGCCCGCGTATGCGCGAGCTCTTCTACGCTCAGGGCGACTTCAGCACCGTGCCGACCCGCGTCGATACCTATTGGCGGCGCTACCGCATCAACGCCCGCAACGGCTTGCGCGCCACCGCCGAGACGCCCCCGGAGCTGATCGCCGAGCGCGTCTACTTCGAATATCCGCCTGAGGCGCAGCTGTGGGCGCGCCAAAGCGGACAGCCTCTGCCGCCGAACGAGTACGACTCGGCGCGCACGGCGCGGCTGAGCGCCCTTGAGGGCAACCTCAGCGCACCCCAAAGCCTCGCCCGACTGCGCGGCGCGGTTGAGGTGCGCGGCAGATTGCCACAGGGCAAGATCGTCGCTTACCAGCTGGAGTACGGCGCGGGCATCAGCCCGGAGCGCTGGTTTGCCCTCCCGCTGGAAGACCCAACCGCGCGCGGCGAGGACGTCCGCCTCGCCTTGTGGGATACGCGCGGACTAGACGGTCTGTACACGCTGCGGCTGAGCATGGTGCTGGACGATCAGAGCTTCCAAGCGCACAGCCTGCAAGTGACGGTCGATAATCAGCCGCCCAGCATCCAGTGGATCGCGCCGTTGCCCAACGACGCCATCAACGCGAGCGTCGGCGCCGTGAGGCTGATGGTCGGCGCCGCCGATAACGTCGAGGTGGCGTTCGTGGAGTTCTTCTGGGACGGCGCGCTCATCGCGCGGGTCGATCGACCGCCTTACATGACCGAATGGCGCGTCACCAAGCTGGGCGGACAGCTCTTTCACGCCGTCGCCCACGACGCCGCCGGCAACACGCAGCGCTCCGAGACGGTTGAGGTGCTGATCGTCGAGTAGGGCGGGCGACGATCCCGCCCGTCGCGCTCAGCCGCCGCGCGTGATGCGCCGTATGCCGCCCGCGCTGGCGACGATCACCTCAGTCGCCATGCTCAGGAACAAGCCGTGCTCCACGATGCCCGCCCGCGCCTTGATCAGCGTCGCCAAACTCTTCGGATTCTCGATGGCGCCGAAGTCGCAATCGAGGATCAGGTTGCCCTGATCGGTGTGGAAGAGCGCGCCCTCCACCTCGCGCAGCGTGACTTTGGCGCCGAGCGACTCCAAGTAGCGCAGCTGCGTGCGCCAACCGAACGGCACGACCTCGACGGGCAGATGCCAGCGCGTGCCGAGCTTGGGCGAGAGCTTCGAGTCGTCGATGACGATGACTTCGCGGCGGCTGATCTGCGCCACGATCTTCTCGCGCAGCAGCGCGCCGCCGCCGCCCTTGATCAAGTTCAAGTCCGGGTCGACTTCATCAGCCCCATCGATGGTCAGATCGATCTCCACCACGTCATCGAGGTCGATCAGCGGGATGCCCAGCGCCTGCGCCTCCTGCTCGATGCGCCGCGAGGTGGGCACGCCGCGTACATCGCGCAGCCTGCCCGTCTGGATGAACTCAGCCAAGCGCTCCAAGGCGTGTTTAGCGGTGCTGCCGCTGCCCAAGCCGACGATCATGCCCGATTCGACCAATTCCACAGCGCGCTCGGCGGCGCGCCGCTTGAGGAGGTCTACGTCCGCGCTCATGCCTCAAGTCCCTTCAAGAGAGTCCGCAAGCCGCCGCTCACATCGGCGCCCAGCTCAAGGCGCACGACGCGCCGCCCGCCCTCGCGCAGCGCCTGAGCATCGCCCAGCGCCTGCGCCAACTTCAACGCGCCAAAAGTCACCGACGCCTCAGGCTTGCCCGCCTCATCGGGGATGGGCAGGTCTTGCTGAGGCGTGTTGGTGAGTTGGATGAAGACGCCCAAGCCCGCATCGCCCTTGTGGAGCTGACCGGTGCTGTGCAAAAAGCGCGGTCCGTAGCCGACCGTGACGGCGCGCTTGGTCAGGTCGCGCAGGCGCAAGCGCAACTGGCTGAGCAGCGCGTCGGTCTCAGACGTGGGCGGCAAGTAGGCGTGCAAGGCGATGTAGCCGCCCTCTGGCGCAGCGCTCACGAAGGCTTTGAGTGCCTCGGCGAGGCTGCCGCCTTGCACCTCGCCGTAGAGCGCCATGTCGCCCTCGCTCAGGGCGGGGGGCTGGGCGGGCAGGGCGCCTTGCTCGCGGTAGGCGGCGAGCATTTGGCGCGCGGCGACTTTGGCGCTCTCCACGTTGGGCTGATCGAAGGGGTTGATGCCCAGCACGTAGCCGGCCACAGCCGTCGCCAGCTCCCACAGGAAAATCTGCCCGCCCAAGTCGTGGGCGTCGCGCAGGACGAAGCGCACGGTCGGCTGACCTGCCCCCTCAAGGGCGGCGAGGGCGGCGTCGCAGCTGTTATCGCCCTCCAGCTGCAAGTGGACGAAGAGCCGATCCGCGCCGTAGAGCTCAGGCGCGCCCAGCGGCTCGCCTACGATGGGCAGAATGCCCTTGCCCTCCTTGCCGGTCGACTCGGCGAGCAGCTGCTCAACCCAATCGCCGAAGGCGGCGATAGGCTCGCTGATGACGAACGTGACCTTATCGCGCCCGCTCAGCGCCATCTCGCCCAGAATGGCGCCCAGCCACGCCGCCGGGTTATAGACGGCATCGTGGGCGGGGCTGCACAGCGCTTGCATCTGCTCGGCGCGCTCCAGCAGACGCGGCAGGTAGATGCCATCCAGCGCGGCGGGGACTAAGCCAAAGTATGAGAGCGCCGAATAGCGCCCGCCGATCTCCGGATCGTTCAAGAAGGTGGCGCGGAACTGATAATCGCGCGCCAGCTGCTCAACGGCGCTGTTGGGATCGGTGATGGCGATGAAGTGCTGCCCTGCCTTGCTCACGTCGCCCTCGTATGCCTCCAGCACGAGGTTGTAGAAGGTCTTGAAGAGCGAGAGGGTCTCGACGGTGCCGCCGGACTTGGTCGAGACGATGTAGAGGGTGCGCGGCGGCGGGAAGCGCTCGATGAAGCTGCGGATGTGATCGGGATCGGTGCTATCCAGCACGTGCACGTCCAAATTGCCGACGCTCATGCCGTAGGTCTTGGCGAACAGCTCCGGGGCGAGGCTAGAGCCGCCCATGCCCAGCAGCACGACTTGCTGTAGCCCATCCGCCCAGACCTCGTCGGTCAGGGCGTAGAGCCGCTCTAGCAGGGCGGCGTCGTTCATGCGCGTGGCGATGTTCAGCCAGCCCAGCCGATTGACGATCTCGGTCGGTTCGGGCTTCCAGACGGTGTGATCCTTGACGTACATGCGCTGGACGATGTCTTGGGCGTCCATCTGCTCCAGACGCGCTCGCACGCGCGCCCATGCCTCGCCCAAGTTGGCGTAGCGGCGCTGCGCCTCCGAGAGCAAGCGCTCGCGCTTCAGCTCGATGCTGTCCATCAGCGCCTCGAAGGACTTGGCGAAAGACGCCACGCCCTCCCGCAGCAGCTGGGCGGTGACCGCCTCCATATCGATGCCGAGCGCCGCCAATTGCGCCAAGTGCGTCTGCGCCTCCGCCAAGCCCTGCTCGATAGTCAGAGCGACCGTGGCGTGGTCTTGGAGGGCGTCGAGGGTGGCGGGCGGCACCGTGTTGACCGTATCGGCGCCGATCAGGTTATCGACGTAGATCGTGTCGGGATAATTCGGATTCTTAGTGCTGGTGCTCGCCCACAAAGGACGCTGCACGCGCGCGCCGAGCGCCTTCAGACGCTCCCAGCGCGCGCCGCTGAAGACTTGACGGAAGGCTTGATAGGCGAGCTTGGCGTTGGCGATGGCGATCTTGCCTTGCAGCTCTGTGTTGCCGAGTTTAGCCAGCTCAGCGTCCACAAGGCTATCCACACGGCTGACGAAAAACGAGGCGACCGACGCCACGCGCGTCAAATCGCCGCCGCGCTCCGCCAGCTGCTCCAAGCCGCTCAAATACGCCTCCATGACGGCGCGATAGACCTCTAAGGCGAAGATCAGCGTGACGTTGATGTTGACGCCCTCGCTGATGAGCGTCTGGATGGCGGGGATGCCCTCCGGCGTGGCGGGGACTTTGATCATCACGTTGGGTCGCCCGACTTCGGCGAAGAGGCGGCGCGCCTCGGCGATGGTGCCTTCGGTATCGTGCGCCAATTTCGGGCTGACCTCGAGGCTGATGTAGCCATCCACGCCGTCGGTCTGCTCGTAGACGGGCTGCAGGACGTCGGCGGCGGCGCGGATGTCGGCGATTGCCAGCGCCTCGTAAATCTCCTCAACCGATTTGCCCGCCTGCACCAGACTCTGCAGGGCGGTATCGTAATCGGTGCTGCCGGCGATGGCGCGCTCGAAGATGGTCGGGTTGCTGGTGACGCCCAACACGCCTTGTTCAATCAAGCGGCGCAGCCCGCCCGACTCAAGGAGCGAGCGGCGGATGTTATCGTACCAGATCGATTGTCCGAGGGCGGCGAGGGCGTGTGCTTTGGTCTCTGCCATAGGTGATGCTCCATTCATAAAGACGCCGCGCGTGCAGAGGCGGCGCCCCAATGCGCTCAGGGTAGACCCATTAATGCTACAGATTGTAATACAAACTGTGTTAAGCCTTCAACACCACTTGGCAGACGCGCTCAGCGCGCTTATTGGCAAGTCCGCCTAGGGCGCTTAAAATGGTGCAGGGGAGCGTATCGGGCGCGAAAAGTGAGGCAATTTTGAGCCAGAGCGCACAAGCACTGATCGGCAAGCACGTCAGCGCGCTAGATCGCGGCTGGATCGAGCTGATCGACGCCATGCCGCACCCCGCCAGCGGAGTCACGGCGGATAACGTGGTGGTCGCCTCGGCGCGGGTGAGCTTTCTGGGCGAGAGCAAAGGCGCTGAGGCGGATCGCAAGCTCATCCACTACCTGATGCAGCACGAGCATCACACGCCCTTCGAGCACATCGTCCTGACCTTCAGGCTGAAGGCGCCGCTGGTGACGTGGTGGCAGTGGGTTCGGCATCGGACTGCCAGCTACAACCTGATGAGCGGGCGCTACATCGAGCTGCCCGAAGATGAGTACTACATCCCGACCGAGTGGCGCTTGCAGGCGCGCCGCAACAAGCAAGGTAGCGAGGGCGCGCTCGATTCGGAGGCAGCGCAGCGGCTGACCGAGCGCCTGCTTGAGCACGTCGAGCGCGGACATCAGCTCTACAAGGAGGCGTTGGCGCAAGGCGTGGCACGCGAGCAGGCGCGCTTATTCCTCGCTGGCTTCTCGGTCTACTACACGGGCTACGTCACGCAAAATCTGCGCAATTTGCTGCATTTTCTGCGTCTGCGCACCGCCCCGGACGCCCAACACGAGATTCGCGTCTACGCGCGGGCGATTTACGAGGAATTCGTCAAGCCTTTCGCGCCCGTCATCTGCGAGGCGTGGGAGGCGCTGCACGCCGAGTCATCGGACTAGCTCCGCAGGCTCTCTAGCACGTCCAGCACGGCTTGAGCGGGCACATCATCGCGGATTTCGGGCTGGGCGACGTCGCGCAGCAGCACGAAGCGCATGATCTCGCCATGCCGCTTTTTATCAGTGCGCATAGCGTCGCGCACGGCGCTCGGCTCGAAGCTGCAGCGCGTCGGCAAGCCGACCGCGCCAACGAGCGCCTCAACGCGCTCAGGCAGGCTCGCCGCGCACAGCCCGACGGCGTGCGAAAGCCGCGCCGACGCCACCAAGCCAAAGCCGACCGCCTCGCCGTGCCGCCACGTATAGCCGCTGACCCGCTCCACGGCGTGGGCGAAGGTATGCCCCAGATTCAGCTCGGCGCGGATATCTTGCTCATAAGGATCGCGCTGCACGTAATCGACCTTGATCTGGATGGCGCGCCGCAACACGTCGGTGAAGGCTTTGTTATCGCGCCGATACAGATCGGCATCCAGCAAGGACTCATCGCGCAGCAAGCCCGCCTTGATGATCTCCGCCGCGCCGCAAATCCACTCCGAGTCGGGCAGAGTCGGCAGCAGAGTCGGGTCGACGACGACGAAGACGGGCTGCTTGAAAGCGCCGACCAAATTCTTGCCCTGCGGCAAATCCACGCCGACCTTGCCGCCGATGCTGGCATCCACCATCGCCAAGAGGCTGGTGGGCGCCTGCACGAAGGCGATGCCGCGCAAGTACGTCGCGGCGGCGAAGCCCGCCAGATCGCCGATCACGCCGCCGCCCAGCGCGATCACCACGCCGTGCCGATCCACGCCCAGCGCCAGCAGCTCGTCGTACAGCCTGCGGACGGTCTCTAGGGTCTTGTGCTGCTCGCCGTCTGGCACCACGATCAGCGCTGTGCCCAGCAGCTCCGCCAACGGCTCGCCATAGAGCGGCGCGAGGGTCTGGTTGGTCACGATGACCGCCTTGCCGCCCAAGCCGTGCAGCCGCAGCAGCACATCGAGCGCCTTGAGCGCCTTGGCGCCGATGTAGATGGCATAATTGCCCTCTGGCGCTTGTACATCGATGCGCTCTGGGGCAGGAATCTCGCTCAAAGTCATAGTAGGCTCTCCTGCACGCTCTTGCCCTCCTTGATGTTGCGCGCCAAGACCAGGATATCATGGGCGCTCTGGCGCGCGCTGAGCGTCTCGGCGCCCAGCATCTCGGCGATCTCGTCCACGCGGGCGCGCTCGTTCAGCTCAGCGATCACCGCGACCGTCCGCTCGCCGCTGGAGCCCTTGCTGACCCGAAAGTGCTTATCGGCGAAGGCGGCGATGTGCGCGAGGTGAGTCACGCACAGCACCTGATGCCCGTCGGAGAGCTTCCACAGCTTCTGCCCGACCACCCCGCCGATGCGCCCGCCGATGCCCTGATCGATCTCATCAAAGATGAGGGTGGGCGTCGGGTCGGCGCGCGAGAGCACCGTCTTGAGCGCCAACATGATGCGGGCGGTCTCGCCGCCGCTGGCGACTTTCACCAAAGGGCGCAGCGGCTCGCCGCGGTTGGCAGCTAACATAAATTCAACCGCATCGATGCCTGTCGCGTCAAATTTCAGGCGTCGCTCGCCCACGAAGCAGCCCGTCGGATCGTCGGTCTGCGTCAGCGAGACCTCAAAGCGGGCGTCCGCCATGCGCAGCTCCGCCAGCTCGCGCACGATGGCGGCGCTGAGTTTATCGGCGGCTTGGCGGCGCGCCGCGCTGATCTGGGCGGATCGCTCGCCGATCTTGCGCAGCAGCGCCTCCTCTTCAGCCTGCAGCTGGGCGAGGCGCGCCTCGCTGTGGGTGATATGTTGAAGCTCGCGCTCGCAGCGGGCGGCGAAGTCCAGGACTGCCTCGATGCTGCCGCCGTACTTGCGCTTGAGCCGATTGAGCGCCTCCAAGCGCTCCTCGACCTCGTAGAGCCGATTGGGATTGTGCTCGATGTTCTCGACGTAGTGGCTGAGCGCGCGGGCGATGTCCTCAACTTGGGCGACGGCGGCGTCGGCGTTGGCGGCGTGTTCCGCCATGCGCGCGTCGAAGCGCGCCAACTTGTGCAGCAGCGCCGCGATCTGGTTGAGCAAGCTGAGCGCGCTGGGCAGGTCGTCTTCGCTATCGAGCAGGCGCAGCGCCTCGCCGCTGAGGGCGGCGATCTGCTCGGCGTTCGCCAAGCGCTCCGATTCGGCGCGCAGAGCCGCCTCTTCCTCCACGCGCGGCGCGACGGCGCGAATTTCCTCCAGCTGATAGCTCAGCATGTCCATGCGGCGGGCTAGAGCCGCCTCATCTTGCTGCAGCTGGGCGATCTCGGCGCGCAAGGCTGAGAGCTGCGCCACCAACTCGGCGAGCTGCGCCCGCGAGACCTCCAAACTAGCATAGCGATCCAGCAAGTACAGATGCTCAGGCGTGCGCAGCAAGCTCAGATGCTCGCCCTGCCCGTGAATGTCCACCAAGCGCTGCCCGATCTCGCGGTAGAACTGCAAATTGACCAGCGTGCCGTTCAGACGGCAAGTGTTGCGTCCGTTGGCGCGCAGCTCGCGGATGAGGATCAGCTCGTCGCCCGCCAACTCGATGTGTTCAGCGCTGAGGAGCGGCGCGAGCGCCACCCGCAGGTCGTCGGAGAGCTTGAAGACTGCCTCCACAACGGCGCGCTCGCGCCCGGCGCGGATGAAGTCCGAGTCGGCGCGCCCGCCCAGCACCAGATCGACCGCATCGATGATGATGGACTTGCCAGCGCCGGTCTCGCCGGTGATCACGTTGAAGCCTTGCGCAAAGCGCACCTCAAGCTGATCGATGATCGCAAAATCGGTGATGCGAAGCTCACTCAGCATACACACCTCTAGCGCAGCCTGCCATAGACCGCCAACGAACATAACGCCGCGTAGACGCCGATTGGCAACAGCCGTTGCAGGGCGAGGCTGCCCACATCGACGCCGCGCGGCAAGCGATCCGCCACCTCGATCAGCCTCAAAACCTCGCCGATGGCGCCCGCGTTGGCGATCAGCGCCGTGAGGATCACCATGCCGACGGCTAATTGCGGCAAGTAGCGTCCGCGTTGCCGCCCCGCCGCTCGAAAAGCCAGCTCGCCGATGGCGACGCCCGTCGGCAGCGAGAAGAACAGGACGCCCAGCAAGAACAGGCGCGGCAGGATCAAGCCCGCCAGCAGGCTCAGGGCGAAGACGACGGCGAGGGCGAGGGCTTGTTGGCGCTCGGTCGCTTTGTAGAACTTGCCCTGTTGCTGATAGACGCACTCGCGGCAACGATAGCCGACCTCGGTGCGCACGGCGCAACGCGGACACATGTAACGCCCGCAGCGATTGCAGCGCAGCGCCGTCTCCACATCGGGATGCACGGCGCAATAGGTTTTTTCTTCAACGGAGGTGTAGTCGGGCGCTTGGCTCATGCTTTTCTCTCCAGCAGGGAGCGGCGCGGCGGTGCGCCCTGCGGACGCGGCGAGAGGCGCGGCTCCATGCGATCCAGTAGCGAACGGTAGAAGTAGTTGCGCTCGCGCAGGCGCACGAAACGGCTGATATGCTCGCTGGCGTAGACGGTCACCGAGTCGTTCGGGGCGAGGTTGCACAGGCTCTCGCCGTCCAGCGTCAAGGTGACGTCGGTGGTGGTGCGCGGGGCGACGATCACATCGATGGTGGCGCCTTCCGCCAGCACAATTGGTCGGTCGAGCGTCAGATGCGGCGCAACGGGCACCACGAGGATGTTCTTGAGGGTCGGCGGCAAGATCGGACCGCCGACCGCCAGCGCGTAAGCGGTTGAACCGGTTGGCGTGGCGATGATCAAGCCATCGGCGTTGTACTGGGTCGCCCAGTCGCCATCGATGAAGGCGTCCAGCAGGATGCTCTTGGCGACGGCGCCACGGCTGACCACCACGTCGTTGAGGGCGTCGCCCTGCGCGAGGAGGCTCTCGCCGCGCCACGCCTGCGCGTGGATCATCATGCGCTCTTCGATCCAGTAGCCGCCGCCCAGCAAGTCGCCCAGCAGGGTATCCCAATCGTTCAAGCTCGCCTCGGTCAGGAAGCCCAGATAGCCGACGTTGATACCGAAGACCGGCACGCCGTACTCCGAGCAGACCCGCGCTGCGCGCAACATGCTGCCATCGCCGCCGATGGCAATGACCAGATCGGATTCGGCGATCAGCGGGCGCACCGATTGAGCATCCCACTTGGGGTTGCACCACGTCGAGATGCCGCGTTGCGCTAGGCTGTGCGCCACGGCGCTGCACAACTCGCCCGTGGCAGGGCGCAGCGGATGCCCCAAAATGCCGACTCGCTTGAACATGCTCAAAACCTCAGTGTGGCGGGCTGCTCAGCTACGATTATAGCGCAAGCGCCCTCCCGCTTGCCGCCCCAATCCTAGCACATCCGTTCGCAAGGGGCAAGAGCGTCCTGAGGCGGCACATGCGTCCTCGCCAATTGGCAAGTCTGACAAATTGGGGGTCTGAAGCTTGACTTTGCCTGTTTACAAGCTTCCAAAAGTGTGTCATAATCTGACCTGATAGAGTTTGAAAGAGAAAGTAGCACGTCCACAATCAGAGCATCCGCGTTTTCGGTGAGTACGGCGTGGCCGGAGGCATACTCGCCTCCTCAAGCGCCCGCGTTCGAAGTCTGCTGCGCTCGTTGTCTGAAGGCTCGTCCGTTCGAAACTCTATCGCTCGTTCATTTTTGTCAGTCAGTCAGGAGAACAGCCGAATGGCTAAGAAGTTGTACGTGGGTAACTTGTCGTATAACTCCACGCAGGAGAACGTTCGCGCGCTTTTCGCGGAGGCGGGCGAGGTCGTGGATGTCGCTATCATCATGGATCGGGAGACCGGGCGCTCGCGCGGCTTCGGCTTCGTGGAAATGGCGACCGAAGAGGGCGGACGTGAGGCGATCAAGCGCTTTGACGGCTACATGCTGGATAACCGCAAGTTGACGGTCAATGAGGCGCGCCCGCGCACCGACCGCCGCGATGATTTCAACGGCAATCGCGGCAACCGCGACCGCGATCGCGGCGATCGCGGCGGCGGGATGCGTCGTAGCCGCTTCTAGGTCTCTTTTCGCTCAGCCTACAAGCTGCCTCCCAAGCGGGAGGCAGTTTTCGTCAGTACAGGACGTAACGGCGCAGCGCATCCAGCGCTTGCAGCGCCACCAGATTGCGGATGGTGTAGCCATAGCGCAAGCCCTCCGGCGTGAAGCGCAGCGTGTTGCCATCCGACGGCGCCGATGGGTGAATGCCATCGGCATCGATGCCGTAATTGGGCGCGCTCTGCAGGGCGAGCCAGTAATCCATCAGCGGCACGTCGTAGCGGCGCGCCACGTTCTTGATGATGGCGTTCCATTGCAGGGCGCGCTCGCCGTTCCAAGCGTCGTTGAGCTTGGGCGGGATGGTGCTGAGGACGGGAATCACGCCCATCTCGATGGAGAGCTCCACGATGCGGCTCAGGTTGCGCTCGTAAACGGCGGGATCGACGCCGCCTGAGTCGTTCGTGCCGATCATGATCAGGGCGACGGCGGGCTTGCGAAGGCGATACTCGCAGACCAAAGGCGGCTCACTGCCGCATACCTCCGGGGCGTTGTAGCCATTTTGCAGGATGCGATCAGCGCCCCAGCCGTTGCCCGCCGCCAGCGAGGCGCTCCCGAAGCCGCTGTAGAAGCGCACAGTCTCCCACAATTCGTTCTGGTAAGCGCCCAGATCGTAGCCGCCCCCTGAGAAGGCGGGCAGAAAGTAAGGCGAGGCAGTGATGCTATCGCCGACGCGCGTGAAGACGTGCGCCTGATTGCCCAAGCTCTGCCCGCGCAGGAAGATTTGACGGGCGTTGGCGCTCACGCCGCTGATCAGGTTGCTGGCGCTGCTGGGCGGGGCGGGCGTGACGTCGATCACCTCGCCCGTCACGGGCAAAACGGAGACGTCCGCCTCGCGCAGCGCGGTCAGGGCGCGGAAGACCCAACCGAAGCGCCGACGCGGGTCATTCGTCAGCTCGACTTGCAGCCAGGTGCTATCCGCGCTGCGCCCGACCGCCCGAAAAGTGACGGTCTGATCGAGCCGACCGAGAATTCTGCCCGCCGTGCCGGGCGACTCGCGCAGGTAGGGCTGGCAGGTATCGCAGATGCGCGAGTCGATGGCGCCGCCGATCAGCGCGACCGCTGGCGGCGTGAAGGAAGGCGGCGGAGTCGGGCTGGGCGGTGGCGTATCGGTCGGCGTGGGCGTGACCGTCGGCGTTGAGGTAACGGTCGGCGTGAGGGAGGGCGTGGGCGTCGGCACAAAGGTCTGGGCGGGCGGCAAGATCAAGATTTCGAAGGGCGTGGGCGTCGGCAAGCTGAGGGGCGCGCCGCTGCAGGCGCTCAGCAGCAGCGCCGCCATCACTCCGAGCCGATGAAAAGCGCGCATCATAGGCAAGAGGTCGCTCCGAGCGCGCCATTGTAGCCTGAGGCGGCGCGCCGCGCAAGCCTGTGCCATCCCTGCGGGCTAGTGCGCCAACGCCATGAAGACGCTGTGCAGCTCGTCGGGCGTCAAGCCGCCGTGATGCCCCAGAAAAGTCTGCTCGAACTTACCCTGCTCATACCACCAGACCGATTCGTGCGCGTAAGGCAAGATGACCAGCTCGCCCAGCCGCTGGCGGAACAGCTCTGAGCAGCGCGCCCCGAAAAAGCCCTCAGCGAGCAGGTCGCTCGTGCGGTAGACCTCCGCAGTGCCGCGCAAGTGCGCCGTGAGCATCGCCTGTGCCTCCTCAAGGTGCGCCGACTTCACGTACAGGAACATGTCGCGGGCGGAGCCAGCTGGCACCAGCGGCGCGCCGCGCCGATCCGTGCGCAGGAGCGGCGTCAGGTGCGGCAACTCGCGGTTGAGGTAGCGCGTGGTGGTCGGATCGACCTCGACTTGCCCGTGATCGGCGGTCAGGAGGATGAGCGTCTCGCCGTCGCGCTCCAGATTGGCGAAGAAGATGCGCTCTAGCGCGTTGAAGAACGTATCGATCTCGGCGCGATGATGGGCTGAGTCTGGCCCGTAGCCGTGCGCGATGGAATCGAGGGCAGCGTAGTAGTAAAAGACGTACGCGCGCGCTTTGAGGCTGTTGAGCAACTGCGCTAAGTTCAGCAAGCCTTGCGAGAGCGTGTAAAAGGGGACGATCTGAGCGCCTTCGGTCAGCGTCCTGCTGTAAGAGGAGAAGGCGATGCTGCTATCCTGCAAGACGTAGCTCTGCACGCCCTGCGCCGCCAACGTCTGATAGAGGGTTTGCTGCGGCAAGATGGCTTTGGGCGCGACAACGTTGCGCAAGGTCTCGCGCGGGGTGCCGGCGTAGCTGAAAGTGAGCGGCGAGATGATCGCATCCAGACTCGGCTCGTAGTAGAACCACTCGTAGACGCCGCTCTCGCCGACGGGCAGACCGCTGTTGATGGTGGTGACGTGCGCCGACGTGGTGGAGGGGAACTGGACGCTGATCTTCGAGATCACGCCGACATCGGCGAAGCGCTTGAGGGCGGGATAAGCCTTGTAGTGCTGCATCAGGAAGCGCCAACCGAAGCTATCCAGCAAGAGCAGGACGACTTTGCGGTAGCGCTGTGGCAAGCTTCCAAAAGCTTTGAGGGGCAAGCCATCGCCCTCGCCCGTCAAGAGGTAGCGCACCGTGTTAGGAATTTGGGCGAAGCTATAGCCCTCGTAGAGCGGGCGGGCGAAGGCGGCGTTGAAACGGGCGGCATCGACTTGCTGGATCGAATCTTGGTTGAACACGGCGCTTCCTCTCCGCTTGGAGCGCTAATCGGGCTGCTGTTTGGCGAACTCCTGCACGATCAGGCTGAAGACGCGCAGTCCCTGCCCTTGTTTTTCCACCACCAAGCCTTTCGCCTTCAGCTGGGCGAGGATCGGCTCGTCTTGGGCGGTGCTGCGTCCGCTGGCGAGGCGTTTCAAGGCGGCGCGCTCCGCCGCGATGAGCGACTCCCAGATGCGCTGGCACTCTTTCCACGTCATCTGCTCGTTGATGAGCAGCTCGCCCATGCGCTTGGGAAGAGTCGGCTGCTCTTTGAGGGTCTCCAGCAGGTTGAAGGCGCTGCGCATCAAGCCGGGATGCCCGCCGCAGATATCGATGAGCATGTTGCGGGTCTCGTGGCGCAGCGGGAAGTTCAAGCGCGCCTCCAGCTCCTTGATCATGCTCTCAGCATCTTTCAGGTCGTAGGGTCCGATGGCGAAGCTGTTATCGACGAACAGCTCATAGAATTCCTCGACTTCGGCGCGACGGTCGGGCGGGCGCTGATGCGGCAACGGGTAGCGCGTGGTGACGAGGTAAGTCAGCTGGTACTTGAAACGGTTGCGCAGGGCGCGCAAGTTGCGGAAGAGCTGCGCGTCGAACTCCGCCATGACGTAGTCGAATTCATCGAAGCAGAGCGTGAACTTCAGGCGCGTGCCGCGCATCAGCTCATCGAAGGCGTTGGTCAGATAGCGGAAAGCGATGTCGCGCTCGCGCACGATGGCATCGTAGGCGTTCTCTAGGCGCGGACGCACATTTTGAATGATCGGATTCTCCACGCCTTGCAAAGCGCTGACCAAACTGTAGGCGACGCTCTCGTACGCCGCCCATGGGCTGCGCTCCAGCCAAGCGTTGCAGTCCACCATGACGAAGAAATGGGCGAAGGCGTCGTCGCCGAGATGATATTGGACGGTCTCAGGGCGGGTCAGGTGCAGCATGAAGCGCGACTTGCCGCTGCTGCCCACCCCGACCAGCGCACAGCACTCGCCGCGACTCAAGCCGCTCAGCAGGCTGGCGGTCAGCGCCATGCGGTAATCGAGCGGATGGCGCGGCTTGGGCTCGCGCATGGGCGGGGCGTAGTAGTTGTAACTCATGGCAACAGGCGCTCCTAAGGCGCGGCGATGGCGAGGGCGAACGCCCGCCGAAAGATCGGGCTGTTCACGCTCGCCCAGACGCTGGAGAGCGAGTCCGCTAGCATCTCGATCAGCTCGTTTTGGGAGGCGCGCAGGGCTTCAATGGCGGCGTCGGGCGGCGGCGGGGCGCTCTTTTTGCGCCCGCGCTTGGGCGCGGCAGCGGCGGGGAGGCGCTCTAAGCGGGCGATGAGCGCCTGCGCCACTTGAATGGCGGCGAGGTAGTTCTCCAACGGCGTGAGCATATCCAAAACTTGCGAGACCTCCGCGCCGAGCAGATCGCGGAAGGCGAGCAGATAATCCTGCAGGCGGCGCACAGCGGCGAGGGCATCATCCACGCTCGTCCCCTGCTCCATAACCGTGCGCAGCACCGTGAGCTGCTCCCAGAGCAGCTTGCCAACGTGGTAGATCGCCAAAGCTTTCTCGTTCGGGTCGATATCTTCGTTCAAGGTCAGGCGCAAGCCCTCTGCCATGCGCTTGAAGCGCGCCACATCGATGGCGGCGCAGGCGGCGCGCGCCTCTGCCTGCCAAGCTTGCACGCGCTCGGCTAGGGCGAGCTGCTCTTGAGGGTCTTCAGCCAGCATGGCGGCGCGCTCGGCTAGGGCGAGCAGCAGGCGCGCCTCATTGACCGCGTCGGCGAACCATTTTGCCTCTTTGCGATGCTCCTTAGCGTCGGCGAGGGCGATGGCGTCGGTCAGGCGGAAAGCCTCGCGGGCGAGGGCGGGCAGGATGTGCAGCTCGCCGCGTTGCATGTGCCACAACAACGCCTCAACGCGCTCTAGAGTCTGCGAGGCGAAAAGCCTGCCGGCGCGCACCATACTGGTGGTCTGGCTCAAGCCGACCGAGCGCTCGGCGATGTGCTGGAGGATGGGCGGATGGGACGGCGCGTCGGAATTTTGGCTCGGCTCCGGCGCGAGGGGCAGCACGCGCACGGTCAGCGGGAAAACTTTCGCCCACAGATCGGCTTTTTTCTGAGCTTGAGCGGCATCTTCGGCGGCGTGCGCCCCGCTGACGATCAACTCAACTTCGTCGGCGTTCAGATGCAGCGCATCGATGGCGGTGCTTTGCGTCTGGGAGTGATCGAGCCCATCGGCGACCCGTAAAATGGCGGAGAGCGCCAAAGCGTCGCGGCGCAGCTCCTCGGGCAGCGCCATGTAGACGGGTTCAGCTTCTGGGTTGACCTTTTTGCGATGGAAGGAGGTGGTGCAGGCGAGGATGCGCCGCTCGTCATCGGAGAAGCCGCGAATGGGCGTGTTGAGCAGGATATCGCGCCCGCGCAGGTGATGATTGGGCGGGTCGATCTCATAGGCGATGTTGTGGACGAGCGCGGCTGCCTCCAAGAGGGGGCGCAGGGTGGGCGGCAGGCGATGGACGCTCTGAGTGGCGTCGAAGATTTGGGCGGCAAGGCTGCCCACATGCCGCGCGTGCGCCAAATCGACCTGATAGTGCTGGCAGAGCGCCTCCAGCCCGATGCGCTCATCGGCGGCGGGCGCGGGCGCGCTGGCCTGCGGTTGGGCGGGCGCGTCGTCCTCCACCATGAACAGATCGAGTCCTTTTTGGCGGTATTGCCGCCACAAATACTGGACTTGATTGACGCTGAGTTCAGTGCGTTTGGCGGTCTCGGCGGCGGTGGCGCCGTCGTGCCACGCGAGGATGGCGATGGCGCGTTGGCGCAGCGCAGGCGAGGCAGTCTCGGCGATCAGCTTCAAGCGGTCTTCATCTTCGGGCGCTAATAAGGTGCGTTGCCCTTTCACCATGTTTCAAATTCACCCCAAAAGATCAAAATATGGCGGCGCAAGCGAGGTCTGCGCCATGCCCAATAGCTGGTTACACAGGAGACTATAACAGGTTTTGCCATCGGCGTAAAATCGCGCTAGGGCAATGCCTCGCGGGGGGGATACTTGCCGAAAGTGACGGTCGGCGCGGCGCACGGCGCCGCCCAACGCACGGCGTTGGCGATCACGCGGCGCACGTTGGGATCGTAGTAGGTCGGGTAGGTCTCGTGACCGGGACGGAAGTAGAAGATTCTGCCCTTGCCGCGCGTGTAGCAGCAGCCGCTGCGGAAGACCTCGCCGCCTTTGAACCAGCTGATCAGCACGAGGCTCTCCGGGGCGGGGATATCGAAGCGTTCGCCGTACATCTCCTCCTGTTCCAGCTCAAAGTACTCGCCCAAGCCCTCGGCAATCGGATGGCTCGGCTCGACGACCCAGAGGCGCTCGCGCTCGCCCGCCTCGCGCCATTTCAGGTCGCAGCTGCTGCCCATCAGCGCCTTGAAAATCTTTGAGAAATGCCCGCTGTGCAGCACGATCAAGCCCATGCCCGCCAAGACGCGCGCCCGCACGCGCTCCACCACCACATCGGCGACCTCGTGATGGGCGAGATGCCCCCACCACGTCAGGACGTCGGTCGCGGCGAGGGTCGCCTCGCTCAGACCGTGTTCGGGCTGATCGAGCGTGGCGGTGCGCACCTCAAAACGCGGATCGGCGCGCAGCCCCTCAGCGATTGCCTCGTGCATCCCGTTCGGATAGATCGCCGCCACTGCAGGATTCCTCAACTCGTGCCGAAATTCGCCCCAGACTGTCACACGGATGCTCTCTGCCATATGCGCTCGCTTTCTTTTCAGCCGATCAGCGCTACTCTACCGCGTTCGGGGCGCTTTGCCCAGCCAGACGGTCAAACGGCGCGCCCTGCTGTACAATTGAGGCAGTGAACATGCAACACAGGAGCCGACCATGCACATCGCCCTCAACGCTTGGTTCTGGGATCAGCCCTACACAGGCAGCGGACAGTACCTGCGCGGCTTAGTGCGCGCCTTGTGGTGGCTGCGCCAGAACGAGTCGCCTTACGCCGACTTGCGCCTGACGTTGATCGCGCCTCAGCGCAGTCAGCCGCTCCAAGACGTGCCAGCGGGCGTGCAGACGCGCTATCTGAAGACGGGCGAGGGGCAGATCGGCAAGGTGCTGTTTGAGCAGCGCGCCTTCCCGAAGGCGGTCGGCGCGGTCAAGGCGGATATCGCCCATGTGCCGTATTGGGCGGCGCCGCTCAGCTCGCCCGCCCGCCTCGTGGTCACCATTCACGACGTGATCCCGCTCAGCTTGCCGATCTATCAGGGCGGCTTGGGCGGCAGGCTGTACTTCGGCTTGGTGCGCGCCTCGGCGCAAGGCGTGGCGCACATCATCACCGACTCCGAGTTCTCTAAGGGGGAGATCGTGCAGCACATCGGCGTGCCCGCCGAGATGGTGACGGCGATCCCGCTCGCCGTCTCGGAGCGCTTTCATCCGCGCTTGGGCGCCGAGCGCGACGCCGAAGTGCGCCGTAAGTACAACCTGCCCGACTCCTACGCCCTGTATTTGGGCGGCTTCGATCTGCGCAAGAACTTGCGGGCGCTGATCGCAGCCTATACCTACGTCGGACCGTCGGTCGGCGATGAATATCCGTTGGTCTTGGCGGGCGCGCCGCCCAAACGTTGGGGGACGGCGCGCTTCCCCGATTTGCCCGCCGAGATCGCGGCGCGCTCGGAGCTGGGGCAGTGGATTCGTTGGATCGGGGCGGTCGATGAGGCGGATAAGCCCGCGCTCTACCGCATGGCGCGTCTGTTTGTGATGCCGAGCCGCTATGAGGGCTTCGGGCTGGGCGCGCTGGAGGCGATGGCGTGCGGCACGCCGGTGGTGGCGGCGGAGGCGTCCGCTTTGCCTGAGGTGGTGGGCGATGCGGCGTACCTCGTGCCGCCGCACGACTCGCGGGCGCTGGGCGGGGCGATCATCGCGGTGCTGATCCAAGACGATCTGCACGCCAGCTTGCAGAACTTAGGCTTGGCGCGCGCCAGCAACTTCAGCTGGGAGCGCACCGCCCGCCAGACCTACGCCATCTACGAGCGCGTGCTGGCGGGCTAGAGATCGAATAGGCTGGCGCTGGCGAGGGCGTCCTCAATCTGTTCGATCAGGCGGTCGTCCTCGATCTCTTCGGCGTATTTGAAGAGATGATCCAAAATGCGCCGCGACTCGCCGCTGCCGATCTCGCCCAGCGCCCAGATCGCCATTTCGAGGGTTTGGCGGTCGGCATCGATGACCAGCTTGCCGATCTGCGGGACGGCTTCTTCGAGTCCCAGCTCGCCGGCGGCGCGGATCGCCTCGAAGCGGATGGCGGGATCGTCGCTGGCGAGCTCGCGCAGCACGAAGCGCCCCCAGCGCTCGTCGCAGGTCTTGCCCATGGCGTAGAGGGCGGCGGCGCGCAGGCGCGGGTCGCCATCTTGGTAGGATTCCTCGATCATGCCGACGACCTCGGCGCGGCTGCTGTTGGCGATTGCCTCCAAGGCGCGGCAGCGCACGCGGATATCCTCTTGACGATTGTTGTAGAGCTTGACGGCGACGCGCTCGGCTTGGCGGGCTTGCATCGGGCTGAATTTGCCCAGCTCCGCCTGTAGGATGAAGCGCCCTAGCGCGCCGACGGCGGCAGCGCGCACGCTGGGCGAGGGATCGACGCTCGCCATCGGCAAGAGGCGGTTGAGCATCTCGACCGACTCATCGAGCCACGCCGCCTCGATAGCCGCCTCGCGCAGGTTGTCGTGCAGGTCGGTCAGGGCGAGGTACGTGACAGCGCAGAAATCGGTATCGAAGTCGGCTTCGCTGAGCGTGGCAATCTCGCGCAGCACCTGATGCCGTCGTGCGACGGGGATGCTGCCCCACACCTTGATCAAGGCTTGCTCTTCAGCGGCGCCCAAGTTGGAGAGGCGGCGCACCATGCTGCGCGTCACGGGCGTCTCCTCGCTGATCAGGCTGCGTAAAACATCCTCAAATTTGATCGCCATGTGTGACTCTCCGCGCTCCTAGCGGATGACCTGCCCAATTGGATTGACGATATCGTTGAAGACGAGCAGGAGGAATAGCCCAAGAATGAACATCAGCCCAAGCATGTGAATGAAGCCCTCGCGCTCAGGGGCGATCGGCTTGCGGCGCACCATCTCGATCAGCACGAACAGGATGCGCCCGCCATCCAGACCGGGGATGGGCAGCAAGTTGGTGAAGCCCAAGGCGAGGCTGATCAGCGCCGCGAAGTTGATCAGGCGCAAGGGCGAGCGATCCTCGACCGAAGCGCTGACGACCTGCCCGCCCAGCTGCGAAATGCCGACCACGCTGACCGGACGCGCCTCTTCGAGGGTCAGGGCGCCGCGGATCAGGTCGACAGGGAAGCGAATCAGCTGCCCTAAGATGAAGCCCGTCCGCTCGAAGCCCGCCACGACCGCCTCAGGCAGTGGCTTGCCATCGGCTCGATCCTCAAGGGCGAGACCGGTGAGCAGATCGAACTCCAGCGCGCGCAGCCCAATGCCGACGGCGGGCTCGCCGGGCGCTACATCGCGGCGCGGCACGACCTCTAGCGTCAGGCGTTCGTTGCCGCGCTGCACCACGAAAGTGACCGTCTCGCCGCCGCGCTGCCGCACGTATTCGACAATCGATTGCGGGGTGCGCACTCTGCCGTCCACGCTCAGGATGATGTCATCGGGCAGGAAGATGCCGTCGGCGGGCGTGCCGCGCATGATATTCGTGATCAGCACGGCTTGGTTGGGGAATCTGCCCGTCTGTTCGCCCAAAGTGACCTCAAGCGACTGCCCATCGCGCTGAACGGTCAGCGTGATGGGCTGATCGCGCCGATCCGAGTTGCGATGCGCCTCGATCTGCGCCGCGATCTGCGCCGCGCTGCTGACCGAGACGCCGTTGACCGCCGTGATCACGTCGCCCATCTGCACGCCGCCGACCGCCGCGGGCGAGTTGGGCGCCGCCGCCAGCACCACAGGCGGCAAGCTGATGGTCGCGGCGAGGATCAGCAGCACCAGCGCCGCCACCACGTTCATGCCGGAGCCGGCTGCGAGGAAGAACAAGCGCTGCAGGGGCGTCGCCTCCGCCACCGACTTGAGCTTCGGCACTTTCTTGCTCAGCGCTGCCAATTCCTCTTGGTACTTGCGGTAGGCTTGCCGATCCCGCTCGGTCGCCTCCTCGCCGACGGGGCGCACGAAGTCCTCGCCCAGCGGACGGACGAAGCCGCCCAGCGGCAGCCAGTTCAGGGTGAACTCGGTGCCGTTGCGCTCGAAGAGCTTGGCGGCGCGCGGCGGGAAGCCCAAACCGAACTCCAGCACGGTCACGCCCGTCAGACGGCAAGCGATGAAATGCCCCCACTCGTGGATCAGGATCAGCGGCGTGAGGACGATCACAAACGAGAGAACAGCCAGTAGAAAATCCATGCCAACCTTGCTTCAGCGCCCAAGATGGCGCGCTTCACTCAGAAATCTGCCCTAATTATACAGGATTCGCGCACAATGCGGCAGAAAGAGCGCCCAGCGCTCACAGATCGCTCAGCCTTGCTCAAAGGCGCCCCAATCTGCTAGAGTCTTGTGAAGTTCGGCACTAAAAAAGGTGGTGAAAAATGCTTCGTTTGATACGAATCGTGGTGATTGCCGCCCTGCTGATGGCGGCGCTGATCGTCCAGCAACCGACGGCGGCGCAGCCGATCTTGCGCGTCACGCACATTGTCAACGGCACGCTGGGCGACCGCTCCTTCTTCGATTCGGCGCAGGAGGGCTTGGAGCGCGCCGTAACCGACTTCGGCATCAGCTTGAAGGTGATCGAGTTGGGCGAGGATCAAGCCCGCTGGGAGCCGGGCATCGACGACGCCATGGCGGATACCGATGCCTACGACGTGCTGATCTTGGGCGGCTCGCTGGTGGCGGATTACCTGATGGCGCGCGCCGATCTATACCCGGACAAGAAGTTCATCTTCCACGATGAGCCGATTGACTTCACGCGCTGCACCTGCGCCAACGTCTACAACGTGATCTACGCCCAAAATGAGGGCGCTTACCTCGCCGGGGTCTACGCCGCCGCCATGATGAAAGAGAACGCCCTGCCCAATCTGAGCGGCAAGAACATCATCGGGGCGGTCGGCGGCTTGGATATCCCCGTCATCAACGATTTCATCGTCGGCTACGCGCAAGGGGCTAAGTCGGTCATCCCGGAGATGACCGTGCTGACTCAGTACATCGGCGGCGAGCGTCCCTTCTTCGATCTCGCCAAAGGGCTGGAGATCGCCCTCGCCATGTACGATCAGGGCGCCGATTTCACCTTCAGCGTGGCGGGCGGCTCCGGCTTGGGCATGATCCAAGCGGCGCAGCAGCGCGGCAAGTACTTCATCGGCGTCGACTCCGACCAGTGGCTGCTGCTCAAGGATAGCGACCCCGCGGCGGCGGAGGTCGTGCTGACTTCGATGATCAAGAACGTGGGCGGGGCGCTCTATCGCGCCATCGGCTTGCTGCTCGAAGACCAGCTGCCTTTCGGCGAGACCGAAATCGTCGGCATCGCGGAGGGCGCCATCGGCTTGGCGAAGAACGAGTACTACGAGCGCATCACGCCGGCTTCGGTCAAGGCGATAGTGGCGCAGGCGGAGGAAGACGTGATGCAGTGCCGCGTGATCGTCGAGACCGCGCTCGCGCCGCGCCCGTGCAAGCCGTCTGAGTGAAAAACGTCTCTTTCGGGTCAGTCGTGCGGTAAAATTGGCAGCGAAGGATCACAAAAGATACTGACCATGCCGCAACGGCTGACTGATCCACAAGAAATCCTAGAGGTATGCCTGCGCGCTGTGCAGCGCGGCGAAACCTCGATTGAGGAATGCGTCAGGCGCTACCCTGAGTTCAAGGCGCTTGGCGCATTGTTGCGCTCGGCGTTGGCGCTGCGGACGCTAGGCGCTGAGGAGCTGAACGCCGAGGCGCGCGCCGCGCTGGAGCGCCGTCTGCGCGCCGCTTACGCTTTGCGAGTCTCGCCGCCCAAGCGCTGGCTGCCGCGCGCTCTGGCGGCGGTAGCCACGATCACGTTTGTTTTCGGCATCATGACGCTCTTGGCGGTCGGCTCTTCCGCCAGCCTGCCCAATGAGCCGCTCTACGGCGTGAAGCGCGCTGTGGAGCGCCTCGCCCTCGTGCTGGAGGGCAGCTCGCCGCGTCTGCTCGCCGCGCACGCCCGCGAGCGCCTGCGCGAGCTGGAGCAGCTGGCTGTGCAGGGCAGCGCCGTCTCTGAGGCTGCCCTTGAGGATGCCTTCGCCAGCCTGCAGCGCGCCCTAGATGCCCTCCCCAACGGCGCTGAGCGCGATTCGCTGCGCGCGCGCGGCATTGAGACGCTTGAGTTGTTGGCGCGCTTGCAGCCCGCCAACAGCGCGCGCGCCCTGCGCCTCGCAGGAGCGTTGCTGCCCACCTCCACAGCCACGCCCGAGGATAGCGTCGCCGCGCAAGCCAGCGCCACGCCCACCTCAACGCCAACTTCATCGCCCACTCTGACCGCCACGCCCAGCCCAACGCTCACTAGCACGCCTACGCTCAGTCCGACTCGCACCCCTACGCCGATGCCCAGCGCCACCGTCTTGATGGTCATCATCACCTTGCCCACGCAGCCGCCCAGCGCCACGCCCAGTCTGACGCCGACGCGCACGCCCACCGCCATCTTGCCGACGGCTGCGCCGCCGCTCGTCTCGCCTTTGCCCACGCTCCCGCCCACCGCGACGCCTTTCGTCTTGCCGCCCGTCCTGCCGACCGACACGCCCAGACCGACCAGCATCGGCACGCCCAGCCCGACTGCCACACCGACCGCCACATTCACGCCGACTCAGTCGCCCACGCCGACGCCGACCGAGACGCCCACCGAGACTCTCACGCCCACGCCGACCGAGACGCCCACTGAGACGCCGACGCTGCCGCCTTGCGACCCGCTTGCGCTGCCGCCGCCGCTGCGCTTTGACGAGCAGGGCACGCCCTTGCCGACCTTCACGCCCACGCCCTGTGCAACTTACACGCCCTCGCCGACGCCCACGCCGAGCCTAGAGCTGACCATCACGCCTTCGGGCGATTTAGAGCCGCCCGTCGAAACGCCGAGTTCTTCATGACATATCTGCTGACCATCTGCCTCGCCGTAGCCGCCCTGCTCCTGAGCGGCTGCGGCGTCCCGATCACGCCCGAAGTCATCCAAGACTTGCGCGGCGAACAAACCCTGACCGCCCAAGCGCGCCCCTCCGCCACGCCCAGTGGCCCGACGCGCACGCCCACGCCCACCAGCACGCCCTACCTCCGCCCAACCGACCCCGCCGCCCTCGATCTCGATCAGCCCATCGCCCGCGTCGGCGCTTGGACGCTCACCCTCGGCGCCTTCCGCGCCCGCGTGCGCTACGAGCGCTTCGCCGCCCTCGATGAGGCGCGCCGCATCATCGAGATCGTCGGCTTGGAGGCGATCAACTTCACCCAAGCCGTCGAGAATCGCGCCGCCGAGCGCATCGCCGCCATCTTCAACACCCTCGCCGACTCGACCAACTTCGGCTATCAGGTCTACGATATCCTGCTGCGCGAGGCGGTCATCCGCGCTGAGTTCGCGGCGCGCGGCTTGAGCCTCCCGCAGGAAGATGTGGACGGCTACTGGATTCGGCGCTTCAACCTGCAGTTGGAGTCCGACCCGCGCGCCGCCCTGCAGCGCGAGCTGCCCCGCTACCTTGAGCAAGCCGTGCGCTACTCGGGCATGAGCGAGCAGGACGTCTTGGCGGTGGCGCAGACCTTCGTCATGGCGACGATCTTGCAGCCGATCATCGGGCGCGAGAACGCCGCGCAGCCCGCCGTGCTGAGTTTCCGCGTCAAGCGCCTGATCGCCGCGACTGAGGCGGAGGCGCAAGCGGCGAAGGCGCTGATCGAGGCGGGCGAGCCGTTCCGCGCCGTCGCTTGCCGCTATTCGCGCGATCCCGCCGTGCGCGGCACAGGCGGCGCGCTCGGTTGGCGCTCGCGGGCGACTCTGCCGCGCGGCTTGGCGCAGCCCGCCGCCATCCTCGCCGCCGAGTCGGGCAGCATCACTGAGCCGCAACAGAGTCCGCTCGGCTGGCACGTCTTTAAGATCGGGGAGAAACGCCGAGACGCCGACGGCGAGCTTCTGGCTGAGGTGGCGATGATCGTGGTGGCGAGTCGGGCGTTGGCGGAGGAAATTGTTGCGCGCGCGCGGGCGGGCGAGGATTTCGCCGCCCTCGCCTGCCAATACTCGCTCGATTCCGCCAGCGCCGGCAACGGCGGCGATTACGGCTGGCTCGATGCGAGCGCCTTGCCGCCCGAATGGGCGCGTCTGCTGGCTACTCAGACCGAGAACGGCTTGTACGGCGCGCTACAGACGGCGGCGGGCTACGAGTTGCTCTTGGTGGAGGAGCGGCGCTTCAATCTGCCCAGCCCGCAAGAGCTTGAGAAGGCGGTCGAAGCGGCTTTCCGCGCGTGGCAGGCGCGCCGCCTCGCCGTCGATCTGACGACCCTCAGCGAGGGGTGGCGCTCAGCCATCCCGACCGATCCGCTGCCGCGCCAAGTCGCGCCTTTCCTGAGCGAGGAAGCCTTCGGCTTGCCGACTCCGCTCCCGACCGCCCTTCCGACGCCCTGAAAAAGGCGGACGGCGCCTGAGCGCCGTCCGCTGCGAGGGCGTGTTGAAGACTCAGCCGGCGGCGGGCGTATCGGTCAGACCGCCGTAGGTCATGGCGCGGGCATCGAGGGCTTTCTCAGCCGCCTCGCGCGTCATGTAGCCCAGCTCCACCACCACATCGATGATGCTCTTGTTCTCCGCCATCGCTTTCTTGACGACCTCGGCGCCTTTCTCGTAGCCGATGATCGGGTTGAGGGCGGTGGCGAGGATGGCGTTCTTGGCGAGCCAGCCGCTCGCCTTTTCGCGGTTCGCCGTGATGCCGCGCGCCGCTTTCTCGGTGAAGGCGCGCACCGAGCCGATCATCACGTGCATCTCCTCGAACAGGCAGTGAGCGATGATCGGCATCATCACGTTCAATTGCAGCTGACCCGCCTGTGCCGCGAAAGTGATGGTCGTATCGTGACCCAGCACGTAGAACATCGCCATGTTGAGCATCTCCGCCAGCACCGGATTGACCTTGCCGGGCATGATCGAGGAGCCGGGCTGCACCGGAGGCAGCCGAATCTCATCCAAGCCCGTGGCGGGACCAGAGCTGAGCAGGCGGATATCGTTAGCGATGCGGATCAAGTCCTGCGCGGCGGTGCGGAGGGCGCCGCTGAAGAAGACGGCGTCCTGCATACTCGCCATGCTCTCGAACAGATCGTCGCTGGTGTAGAGCTCCATGCCCAAGAACTCGCCCAAGCGCTTGACCATGCGCGCGTGGTACTCCGGGTGGGCGTTCAGACCCGTGCCGGTGGCGGTGCCGCCGATGCCCAAGCGCTTCAGCCCCTCGGCTGCCACGAGGATTTTCTCGATGTTGCGCTCGATGGTCTTGGCGTAGCCGCCGAACTCCTGCCCCATGCGGACTGGCACGGCGTCTTGCAGGTGGGTGCGCCCGCTCTTGACGATGTCATCGAACTCGACCGCTTTTTGGCGGAAGACCTCTTGCAACTCGCGCAGGGTCTGCACCAACTCGTTCAAGCGCCACAGCGCGCCGAGTCGGATGGCAGTCGGGATGGTATCGTTGGTGCTTTGCGCCATGTTGACGTGGTCGTTGGAGCGGACGGGCTTCTCTTTGGCGGGCGCGCTGAGCGGATAGCCCAGAATCTCGTTGGCGCGGGCGGCGATGACCTCGTTAGTGTTCATGTTGTGGCTGGTGCCGGCGCCGGCTTGGAACGGATCGACCACGAACTGGTCGTGCAGCTTGCCCGCCATGATCTCGGCGGCGGCTTGATCGATGGCGTCGGCGAGGCGCTGATCGAGCAAGCCGAGGGCGCTGTTGACGTTCGCCGCCGCGCGCTTGATCGCCGCCATCGACCAGATGAAGGCGGGATAGGGCTTCAAGCCGCTGACGGGGAAATTCTGCACGGCGCGCTGCGTCTGGACGCCGTAGTAGGCGTCAGCGGGGACTTGCAGCTCGCCCAGCGAGTCTTTTTCGATGCGGAAAGACATAGCTTCAGGCACTCCTGTTTTAAGTAGGCGCAGAAAATCTTGTGTGGCGCGTATTCTAGCATCAGCAGAGCAGGCGCGTCACCTGCCCTGCCATTGCGAATGCTTATGGGAGGCGCTGGATCAGCTTATTATTTCGCTGCCGCGTAGAGCGCCGCAACCGCGTTCCAGTCGACGACGTTCCACCACGCATCGACGTAATCGGGGCGGCGATTCTGATACTTCAGGTAGTAGGCGTGCTCCCAGACGTCCAAGCCGAGAATCGGCACGACGTTGGGATTATCCATGATGGGATTATCCTGATTGGGCGTGGAGACGATCTTGAGCGCGCCGCCATCGACGATCAGCCACGCCCAGCCTGAGCCAAAGCGCCCGACGGCGGCTTTCTTGAACTCCGCCTTGAAGGCATCGAAGCTGCCGAAAGTCGCGTCGATGGCGGCTGCGAGGTCGCCGGTGGGCGCGCCGCCGCCCTGTGCGGACATGATCTGCCAGAACATGGTGTGGTTGACGTGACCGCCGCCGTTATTGCGCACGGCTTGGCGCACATCCTCCGGCACTGAGCCGAGATTCTTGATGATCTGTTCCGGGGTCATCTCGAAGAATTGCGGATGCGCCTCGAGGGCGGCGTTCAGGTTGTTGACGTAAGCGGCGTGATGCTTGCCGTGATGAATCTGCATGGTCTGGGCATCGATGTGCGGCTCTAGCGCCTCTGGCGGATAGGGCAGTGGCGGTAGCTCGAACTTCGGCATAGGTCTTTCGCTCCTGTGCTTGAGAAAAGAATTGGCTGTGAAAATTAGCAGGCGTATTGCGCGTTGCAGAGCGTTGGTGTAGGATTCACGCCTGCAGGCTGCACAAGACTCTAGCCAAAGTCCGCTATTTTTGCCAATTTGAGGCGTTGAGAGATGGCTGAAGTGAGAATCGCCACGTGGCGTCCGTTCATGGCGCTCGCCGTCGGGTTGTTGGCGGCGTCATCGTCTTCGATCTTGATCCGCTACGCGCAAAATGAGAGCGCGCCCTCGCTATTGATCGCGGCGTGGCGCGTGACGGTCGCCGTGCTGATCTTGACGCCTTTCGTCTGGGCGCGGCACGCCGCCGAGCTGCGGGCGCTCAAGGCGTGGCAGATCGGCTTAGCGGTCGTCTCAGGCGTCTTTTTGGCGGCGCACTTCGGCACGTGGATCACCTCGTTGGAGTACACCTCCGTGCTGATCAGCGCCACGCTGGTCACCACCAACCCGCTGATTGTGGCGCTGCTGACTCCGCTGCTCTTGCGCGATAAGCTCAGCGCCCAGACGCTCGGCGCGATCTTCTTGGCGATCGTCGGCGGGGTGATCATCAGCTTCGCGGGCGATGCTGGCAGCGCGCCGCGCCAAGATGCGCCGCTCTTGGGCGCGTTGCTCTCGTTTTTGGGCGCGGTGGCGGTGGCGGTCTATTACATCATTGGGCGCAAGCTGCGCGCCGATCTGAAGGCGTTGCCGTACATCTGGCTGGTCTATGGCAGCGCAGCCATCGCCTTGATCGCGGCGACGGCGTTCTCAGGGCAGGGCGGCGCGTTGCCCGATCTCTCGGCGGAGGCGTTCTTCTGGATGACGCTGGTGGCGATCTTCCCGCAGCTGATCGGACATTCGTCTTTCAATTACGCGCTCGGCTACCTCTCGGCGGCGTTCGTGAGCCTCGTGGTGCTGGGCGAGCCGATCCTCAGCACGGTTTTCGCCGTCTTCCTGCTCAACGAGTTGCCGCAGCCGCTGCAACTGGTCGGCAGCGGGCTGATTTTGATCGCGCTCTTCATCGCCAGCCGCGCTGAGGTGCGCGCCATGCGTCCCAAAGCCGAGCCTGAGCAAGTCTTGGTGGTGGATTGAGCGATGAGCGTCCTGATCCGTCCCGCCCAGCTGAGCGATGCGCGCGCCATCGGCATGGTGCATCTGGATACGTGGCGCAGCACCTATACGCCGCTCGTGCCTGAGGGCTTCCTCGATCAGTTCGATTACGCCGAGCGCGAGCGGACTTGGCAGGCGCGCCTGAGCAACACGGAAGCGCAACAGAGCGTCTTCGTGGCGGAGGTAGACGGGCAAATCGTCGGCTTTGCCAGCGGCGGCACCGCACGCACGGAGGACGCGCCCTACACAGCGGAGGTCTACGCGCTGTACGTGCGGGATGCCTTTCATCGGCGCGGCATCGGAGTCCGCTTGGTGGCGGCGCTGGCGGAGCGCTTCGCCGCTGAGGGACACACACACATGCTGATCTGGGTGCTGAGCGAGAATCGCAACGCGCGCGCCTTCTACGAGGCGATCGGCGGCGTGTGGCTGCGCGAGAAGACCATCAACTTCGGCGCGAATCTGCTCGAATCGGCTTACGGCTACGTCATTGCGGACTTTTTAGCGCGCTACGGCGCGCAGGAGCGGCGTGAGCATGACGGATAATCACGACGATCTGCCTGAGAGGCTTGAGTCGCCCACGCCTGAGCTGCTGAGCGCGCGCGGAGTCTCGTTGGCGGGCGTGCTGGAGCGAGTCACTGAGCAGTTCGCCGCCGAGACCGAGACGCGCCCGGACATCCTGACCTCGACTGACGCCGCCGAGTGGCGGCGCATCGTGATCGAGATCGTCGAATACGTGCTGACCGTCGAGGGCATACGGCTCTCGCGCGAGGATCGACTGCGCGTGATCGAGGTCGCCTATAACGAGCTGTTCCTGCTGGGCGCCCTGCATCCGCTCCTGCACGACCCCGAAGTCAGCGAGATCGAGATCGCCGCCTTCGACCGCATCTACGCGCGGCGCGGCGCTCAAAAGCAGCTGAGCGACCTGCGCTTCCGCGACGACTCCGAGCTGGAGCGCGTGCTGCGCCGCGCCCTGATCGCCACGGGCGAGCAGCTCTACGGCGGCGAGCCGCTGATCGAGGTCGGGACGCGCCTCGCCGAGCGCCCCGCCCGCCTGACCATCACCTTGCCGCCCATCAGCCCGACCTTGCAAGCCAGCATCCGCTTGCAGGCGGCGCAACCGCGCGCGCTCGCCGACCTGATCGCGGCGAACTTCCTGAGCGCCGACTCCGCCGCAGCGCTTGAGCGCGCCATCGCCGAGCGGCGCGGCATCATGTTGGCGGGCGACGTGGAGAGCGGCAAGACGACCCTCTTGCAGGCGCTCGTGCCGCTGATCGCCGCCCAAGCCGGCGATCACGCCGCCGCCCAACGCGCCGCCGAGCTGATCCTGCCCGAAAACGTGGTCAACGCCGAAGGCAGCACCTTCGCGGCGCGCCTGAGCGCGGCGCGCGCGCGAGTCGGCGAGAGCGGCGGCTGGCTGATCGCCGATGAAATCCGCTTCGATGAATCCGAGGCGATGTGGGAGGCGCTGACCAGCGATCTGGGCGCGCGCGCGCCGCGTCTGCTGTGGGCATTTCGCGCCGCCACCGATCCGACCCGTCTGCGCGTCGCTTTCAGCATGGCGGTGCGCCGCGCCGTGCCGAGCATCGATCAAGCCGTGATCCACAGCGGGCTGTTGGATCGCTTGCCCGTCGTGGCGCTCTTGGCGCGCCAAGAGGGGCTGCCGCGCCTGTTGCGCGTCGGCGTGTGGCGCGCCGAAGGCGACTCGCTCGCGCTGGTCTAGCCCTGCAGCAGCCGCCGAATTTTCAGCGCCAAATGCACGGCGAGGCGCGTCTCAGGGTTATCCAGATCGAAGCCGCCCAGCTGGGCGATGCGCTCCATGCGGTAGAGCAGCGTGTTGCGATGCACGTGCAGACGGCTGGCGGTCTGGCTGAGGTTGCCGTGCTCCTCGAAGAATGTCTCTAGCGTCAGGATGAAATCGCGGTTGCTGGGCGACTCGTCGGCGAGCTCGCCGAGCGTCTCGCGATAGAAGCTGCGCAGCTCAGCCGTCTCCAGCAGGAGCGAGAGCAAGCGGTAGACGCCCAGATCGCCGAAGTAGAGCGGCTGATTGACCCGCCACTGCGCCGCGATGCGCTGCGCGGCAGTCGCCTCTTGGTAGCTGGCGCGCCAACCCGCTAACGACTCCGCCGCCCTGCCCACGCCCATAGCGACGTGCGCACTCGGAAACTGAAGGCGCAGCCGATTCAAGACCGCCTCAGCCAGTTGGCGGACGCCGCGCGGCATGACTTTGCGCCCCGCCGCGCTCTGCGACGGCTCGGCGTGGCAGAAGACCACCACGCCGCCCTCCATCAGCTGCACCAGCGCCTCGCTCCCCAAGAGCGCCACCTGCTCGTTGAAGGTCGTCTCAAGGCGGCGGTCGCTGGGCGTCTCGGCGCCCGTCCAGCAGGCGACGAGGGCAGCGTAAGGCTTGCTATCGGGCTGATAGCCCAGCCGCAGCAGTTGGCGCAGCGCCTGATCGGGCGGGATGGCGCCGCTGAGCAGCCGCTCCAGCAGGCTGCCCTGCACGCGCTTCTGCGCCTCGCGGATGGCTTTCTCTTTCGCCATCTCAAGGGCGCAAATGGCAGCGCCATGCCGCACCAGTTGATGATCGAGCGGCTCGAAAGGGCGCTCTGACTCGGCGATCAGCGAGAAGAAGCCGCGCCCCAGCCGATTCGCCACGATGGGCGCGGTCAGGCGCTGAACGCCCTCTTGCGGCATGGCGATCAGGGCGGGATCGGCGTGCTGCGCCGCCTGATGGCGATCCTGAAAGTGCGGCGGCAAAGCCGACTCAGTCCGCAGAGCGGCTTCTAGCGCGGCGAAGCGCGGCGACTCGACCAGATCGCCCGCCGCCGCGATCAGATCGAGGCGTTTATCCTGCACGACGACGGTCATGCCGCTCAGATCGGCGAGCGCCCCGATCAGGGCGCGTAAGCCGCGATTGGCAGTGCTGAGCTGCAGCAGCTGCTCGTGAATGACGGCAGCGCGCTCCGCCACGCTGGGCGGCGCGCCCGCCAAGAGGCGCACGCACTCGCGCTCCAAATGGCGTAACGACGTCCCATCGGGCAAATCCAGCAGCGGGATGCCGTACGACTCAGCCGCCTTGCGCGCCGCCGCGTCAACGCCGCCGATCACGCCAATCGCCGCCACGTCCATCTGCGCCAAATCGTGGATGATCGCGCTCAGGGTCAGCTTATCGCTGAGCAGATGCAGCGCATCGAGGGAGAGCAACGCCAATTCGCGCCCCTCTAGCGAGGGAAAGGCGGGCGCGCGCGTCTGCAGCACGGTCACCCACGCGACAGGGCGCGCTGCCCCCTCGCACCCCGCCACGAGGCGCGTCCCGACGGGCAACGCCCAGCGCAAGAGGTCTTGAACGGTCACGGGAGGGCGCGCGTCGCTCATGAGGGCGTCTAGTAGTTCAGCAGGTAGCGCTCAAGTTCCCACGGGGAGACGCTCAGGGTGTACTCGTTCCATTCAAGGCGCTTCGCCTCCAGAAAGCGCTCGAAGACGGTCAAGCCGAGCGCCGCGTTCGCCAACTCGGAGCGCTCTAGAGCGTCGAGCGCCTCGTTGAGCGAGGTGGGCAGCGTCTCGATTTGGCGGCGGCGCGCGTTGAAAGCGTAGAGTTCCTCCTCAGCGGGCGGCGGCAAGGGCGTGTTGTTGCGGATGCCATCCAAGCCGCTGTGCAGCATCACGGCGAAGGCGAGGTACGGATTGCAGCTCGGATCGACGCAGCGCAGCTCGATGCGCGCCCGATCCCGCCGCTCGGATTGGTTGCGCGGCACGCGCAAGAGCGCCGCCCGATTCAGCTGCGCCCACGTGACGTAAACGGGCGCCTCCAGCCCTGCCACGAGGCGCTTGTAGCTGTTCACCAGCGGCGCTAGAACGGCGCACATGCCGCGCGCGTGCGCCAATTGCCCCGCCATGAAGGCGCGTCCGAGCAGAGACAATCCGTAGGCGTCTTCGGGATCGGCGAAGAGGTTGACGCCGTTGGCGTCGGTCAGCATTTGATGGGTGTGCATCCCGCTGCCGGCGACGCCGCCTAAGGGCTTGGGCATGAAGGTCGCCAGCAAGCCGTGATCGCGCGCCACCGAGCGCACCACGAGGCGCGCCGTCAGGATGGCATCCGCCATTGGCAGCGCCTCAAGCGGGGCGAAGTCCAGCTCGTGCTGCCCATCGCCGACCTCCGAGTGCGCCGACTCGACTGGAATGCCCATCGCCTCAAGAGCGTCGGTGATGGCGCGGCGCACGCGCTGGGTCTGGCTATCGCTGACATCGAAGTAGCCGGCGTGATCGCCCGCTTGGGGCGCGCTCGCGCCATTTTGGAGCGGGCGGAACAGGTAGAACTCCAACTCCGGCGCCACGAGGTAGCGATAGCCTTGCGCCGCTGCCATCTGGACGGCGCGGCGCAGCACGCCGCGCGGATCGCCGCTGTACGGCTCGCCCGTCGGCGTGTAGACGTCGCAGATCAGGCGCGCCACGCGCTCCGCGCTGCTCGCCCACGTCTGCAGGGCGTACGTGGCGGGATCGGGGCGCAGGAACATGTCCGACTCGGCGACGCGGGCGAAGCCCTCCAGCGCCGAGCCATCGAACCAGACGCCGTGCGCGAAAGCCGCCTCAAGCTGGCGGGCGGGAATCTGCACCAGCTTGACCATGCCGGTGATATCGGTGAATTGCAGGTCAAAGTAGGCGATTTGATCGCGCTCAGCCCGCTCGATGACCGCCCGCGCCGCCTCGGAGAGGGTCACGATGCCGCCTTTCCCAACTCAGCGATCTGCCAGCCCGTCCCGCGGTGCCCGAAATTGAACAGATCGGGCTGCAGAATCTCGGCGAGGATTTCAAGCGACTCGACGAGGCGCGGACCGGGACGGTTGAAGTACTGATTGCCGTCGGTCAGGTAGACTCGCCCGTCGCGGACGGCGCGCAGCTCTCCCCAGCCCTCTAGCGCCTCTAGAATTGGCAAATCTTGGGCGGTGCGCGCCATATCGAAGCCGCAGGGCATCAAAATCACGACCTCTGGGTCGGCTTCGCGGAGCGCCTCCCACTGCAGCCACGGCGAGTGCGCGCCCGCCTCGCCGAACAGATTGACGCCGCCCGCCAGCTCAACCAGCTCAGGAATCCAATTGCCCGCCGCCATCAACGGATCGATCCACTCCAAACAGGCGACCGTCGGCTTCGAGTCGCGCGTCGCCGTGCGCGCGGCGATGGCGGCGACCCGCCCTTGCAGCTCTGAGACGAGCGCCGCGCCGCGCTCAGGCACGCCTAGCGCCTCCGCCACGCGCTGGATGTCGGCGAAGACGTCGGCGAGGCGGTTTGGCTCTAGCGAGACGACGCGCGCTGCCTCCGACCACGTGCAGACCGCCTGCTGCACCTCCGCTAGGCTGACCGCGCAGACCTCGCAGAGGGATTGGGTGAGGATCACGTCGGGCTGCAGGCTGTGCAGGAGCGCCTCATCGACGCGATAGACCGAAAGCGCCTCGCGCAGCACCTCGCGCACGCGCGCGTCGATCTGGGCGCTCGTGCCGTGCGGATCGAACTTCGGCGCCGTGCAGACGGGCAGAGTCTTGACTGTTTGCGGATAGTCGCACTCGTGCGAGCGACCGACCAGAGCATCCACCATGCCTAGCGCACAGACGATCTCTGTGCTGCTGGGCAGTAACGAGACCACGCGCATCGCCCAACTCCTAGACTAACCTAACAAGGCTGCAGCTGCCTCGATAGCAGCTTGTACCTGTGCCAAATCGGCGCTGACGCCGCCGCCCTGCGCCAGATTCGGTCTGCCGCCGCCGCGCCCGCCCAGCGCCTCTAGCGCCTTTTTGAGCAGCGGCTGCACATCGAGGCTCAAATCGGCGCTGCGGGCGAAGATCAGCTGGGCGCGCTCGCCCGCCGCGCCCAAGAGCGCCACCACGCCCGCCTCCGCCGTGAGCGCCTGCGCCAAGAGCCGCACCTCATCGGCGTTGCGGGCAAAGGCGCGCGCCACCAGCCGATAGCCATCGCGCTGAGACGCCTCAGCCAGCAACGTCGCCGCCTCGTACGCTGCCAAGCGCTCGCGGGCGGCTTTCAGCTCGCTCTGCAGGGCGCGATTCTGCTCCTGCAAGCGCCCGACCGCCTCAGGCAGCTCCCAATAGCCGACGGTCAGGCTCGCCGCGAGGCGGTTGGCGACGTCGTTCTTGGCGCGGTAGTCGCGCAGGGCGCGCTCGCCGCACTTGAACTCAAGGCGGGTCGTCTCGCCACGCCGCTCCGCCTTGACGACCTTGATCACGCCGATCTCGCCGGTGCGCGCCACGTGCGTGCCGCCGCAGGCGGTCAGATCGAAGCCGCCCACGTCCACTACGCGCAGCCTGCCCTCAACCTCTGGCAGCTTGCGGATGTTCAGCGCCGCCAACTCCTTGGGCTTGGGGAACCACGCCCGCACGGGGCGATCTTCCAGCACGATTCGATTGGCTAAATTCTCGACGGCTTCCCACTCCTCAGGCGCGATGTCGACCCGATCCACGTCGAGGGTCATGCTCGCCTCGCTCATATGCACGCTGAGCGTGCGCGCCGCCGCCGCGCGCTCCAGCGCTTGCGAGAGGATGTGCTGCCCGCTGTGATGCAGCCTGAAATCGCGCCGTCGCTCGCCGTCGATCTCGCCTGTGACGCGCCGCGCCTGCAAGGGCGCCTCCAGCACGTGCAGCACGGCGCGGTCGCTGGGACGACTCTGCACGTCGAGGACGCGCACGCCATTGAGCGTGCCGCGGTCGGCGGGCTGCCCGCCGCCTTCGGGATAGAAATAGGTGCGATTCAGCACGAGGGCAGGGCGCTCGCCGTGCGTCGTGACCTCAAGCACGTCGGCTTCGAAGCTGAGAGTATAAGAATCAGCGTAGTACAAGCGCTCAGTCGTCATGCCGAAAAGTTTAGCGCGAGCGCGCCGAAATGTCCAAGCGCGCGGGCGCTAGTTGGTCTGCCGATTCTCGTCCGAGACGACCGCCGCCTGCGGCAAGAAGCCCGTGCTGCGGCGCGGATCGAGGGCGAGGGCGCGGCGCAGCAGCTCAAGGGCGCCGAGGTTGATCCGCTCGACCTCGCGCATGTAGGTGACCCACGCCACCTCAAGGATGTAGCCGCGCAGCTCGATCAGCAGGCTGCCGTTATCGTTGATGCGCGTGAAGAGCACCACGCTGCTATCTTTCTCGACCTTGGGCATGTCGATCAGCATCTGGCGCAAGCTGGAGAGCAGCCATAGCATCTGCGCGCTTTGCGTCTCGGCGGGGGCGGTCAGGCTGAGCTGGAAGCGCCGCTTCTGCAAGCGCGACCAGTTGGCAATTGCCACGCGGTTGAGCATACTGTTAGGGATCATCACCCGCGATTGATCCATCTTGCGGATCGCCGTCGAGCGCAAGCCGACGTGCTCAACGGTGCCTTCGATGTCCATCACGGCGATGTAATCGCCCACGCTGAAAGGGCGATCCGCCACGATAGAGACGAAGCCGAACAAGTTGGCGACCGTATCCTGCGCTGCCAACGAGATGCCCAACGTGCCAATGCCTAAGCCCGCAACAATCGCGCTCACGTTCACGCCCCACTCCTGCAGGATCAGCGCGCCGCCCAGCACCAAGATCACGAAGCGCAACGCCGCGTTCAGGAACGGCTCTAGGCGTTTATCGGTCGCCACGCCCGTCAAAGCAGTCAGCCCCACCGTGAGCGGCAAGACCGAGACCAGCCGATAGGCGGCGATGCCGATTGCCAGCAAGATCAGCGAGTTGACAACCGCCCGCAGGAGCGAGTCGGCGCTCAGATCGATGCCCAGCACGGACATAGCGATGAAGACGCCCAGCGCCATCACGCCGACCAAGATCGGCTGGCTGACGATCTCGATCACGGACTTGCCGATGCGGGTCTGCTCCAGACGGCGGCGGAACGGCGCTAACGCCAAGCGCAAGATCAGCCGCCGCATCAGCCAGATGAGCAGAAAGGCGATCAGAGCAACCAACAGGCGCAAGCCCAGCTCGCGCAGCTGCGGCGAAAGGTCGCTGAGCAAGGTATCGAAGGGCATAGCGAAGCACGCTTTCTTCTTGAGCTGAAGATACGCTTATTATACTCAACTCAGCCCGTTCGGACTGGCATAATGCCTCGCTTTCAGGTACGATCTGCTAAAAGCGGTCAGGAATCGAGCGCGCTATGCCGATCATCTTTGCGCTAATCGGGTTGGTGCTGGTCGCCAACTACGCCGAGAGCTACCCGCGTCTGCGCCCGTTGCTCTACAGCACGCTGCTCGCCGCCAACGCGGGCTTGATCGTCTTGGCGCTGACGCTGGAGGCGAGTCCGACGGCGCTTGGGCTGAGCGCAGCGCTGGCTGCCCTCGCCACGTTGCCGTTGTGGCGTCCAGCCCGTCTGCGCCTTGCGGCGTGGCTGCCCAAGAGCGGCTTCAAGCCCGACTCGCCCCTGCACATGACGGCGCTGAGCTTCTGCGTGTATTTGATCGCCAACAGCCTGCTCAGCTACGCCCTCGCCGACGGGCTGAGCGGCTTGCGCGAATCGGCGCAGGCGCGCGGCGAGGTGCTGAGCGTGGACGGCTTGCTCGCTCAGATGCTGATCTTCATCTTCTTCGGCGCGGTGGGCGTCGGGCTTGGCATACGGCGCACTTTGCCGCAGGTCTTGGAGCGCCTCGCCTTGCGCGCGCCGACCCCGCGCGAGATATACATCGGTTTCGGCGTGGCGTTCGGCTTATTCTGGACGGTCTACGCGCTGAGCGTGCTGTGGCAGCTGCTCTTGCCGCCGGAGGTGATCGAGCAGCAGACCGAGCTGAGCGGCTTGATCGCCGAGAACATCGAGACGCTCAGCCTTGCCTTTTGGGTGGCGTTCACGGCGGCAGTGGGCGAGGAGATCGCCTTTCGCGGCGCCTTGCAGCCGATCTTCGGCAACCTATTCACCAGCGCCGTCTTCGCCCTAACCCATACGCAGTACGCTTTCACGCCCGCGCTCGGCATTATTTTCATCGTCTCGCTCGGCTTCGGCTGGGCGCGCCAGCGCTATAACACGACGGTCGCCATCGTGGCGCACTTCGCCTATAACTTCGCGCTGGCTGCGCTGGTCGTCTTCGGGCGCTACGCCCTAGACCTGTTGGAGATGATGCCATGAAACATCTTCACGCGACTTATCGCGGCGGCGTGTGGCTGCTGTGCGCGCTGCTGCTGAGCGGCTGCTTCGCGCGCGGCACGCGCCCGCCCCTCACGCCGACTCTCAACGCGCTCGCCCCTGAGGTCAGCCCGATAGCCACGCCGCTTCAGCCTGAGCCGACCCTCGAACCGACGCCCTTCACGCCTGATCCCGCCCGTCCGCCAAGCGAGGTCGCTCAGCAACCGACGCCCCTCCCGCCGCCGACGCAGCCCGCGCCGCCGTCCTCAGCTGTGCGCGTCTTCATCGCCGAAGGCGCCCCGCCCGAACTCGCCGCCGTCTTCACGCCGCTGATCGCGAGCGGGCAGGTGGTGCTGAGCGACGCCGCCAGCGCCCAAGTGCAGCTGACTCGCGTGGCGCCCAACACCCCGACGCCGCTCTTGGCGCGTTGGGTGTACGTGCCGGTCGTGCCGTTCCTCTCCACAGCCGAGCGCATCAGCATCCCCGCCATTCAGCGTTTCTGGCGCGGCGATGTCATGGCGCTCGCCGATCTGGGCGAAGGCGGGCAGCCCCCAGTGCTGGTTATGACCGAAGAGGTGCGCCGTTGGCTGGTCAGCGGGCTGGGCGAGCCAGCGCCCAACGTGCCGACCGAAGTCGTGCTGGAGGAGATTTTAGCGCCGCGCCTGTGGGAGCTGCGCAATGCGTGGTCGATTCTGCCCTTCCAGAAGCTGAATCCGACCTTGAAGGCGCTCAGCGTGGACGGCGTGAACATCCTCAGTCGCTCGGTCTCGGTCGATCAATGGGCGATGACCGACACTTTCGGCATCGTCGGGGCGGACTCCGCCGCCCTGCAAAGCGTGACGCAAGCCATCCTCGCAGCGGGGACGTGGCGGGCGACCAACCGCGATCCCACGCGCCTGACCTCGCTGATCCTGACGGGCGTCACGGCGCTGACCCGCGCCACCGCTTGGAAGATGGAAACTCAGGGCATCCTGTACCCGGCGCGAGATATCGCGCCGTTTTTTGCCGAAGCCGACATCCTGCACACCAGCAACGAGGTCGCCTTCGCCCAAAACTGCCCCTATCCCGATCCCGCCTCGCAGAGTCTGCTCTTCTGCAGCCGCGAGAAATACTTTGAGCTGCTGCGACACATCGGCGTGAACGTGATCGAGCTGACTGGCAATCACGTCAACGATTGGGGGACGGAAGCGCTGCTGAACACGCTAGCGATCTACGAGGCGCACAGCATCCCGTACTTCGGCGGCGGCAAAAACGCCGCCGATGCGCAGCGCGCCGCCATTCGCGTCCATAACGGCAACACGATTGCTTTCATCGGCTGCAACGCGGTCGGACCGCGCGGCGCGTGGGCGACGGAGACTCGTCCGGGCGCGGCGCGCTGCGAGGATGAATACCTCAGCCGCGAGATTCCGCGCCTGAAGGCGCTCGCCGACATCGTGGTGATGACGATTCAGTATCAGGAGCTATATCAGTACAACGCGCCGCCCGCTCAGGATGCTTTCTTCCGCAAATACGCCGCCATGGGCGCCGATGTAGTCATTGGCAGTCAGGCGCATCAGCCGCAAGGCTTCGCTTTCACAGCGTGGCAGGGCGGCGCCTTCATCCACTTCGGCTTGGGGAATTTGTTCTTCGATCAGATGCAGGCGCTGGGGATGCGCCAGATGTTCGCTGACAAGCTGACCCTCTACGAGGGACGGCTGCTCTCCGTGACGCTCTTCACAGGCTTGATCGAGGATTACGCCCGTCCGCGCCCGATGACCGAGGCGGAGCGAGCGGCTTTTTTGCGCACGATCTTCAAAGCGAGCGGCTGGTGATCGGTAGAGGCTTGAGAGAGCGACGCCGAGCCGTTCTTCGAGCGTAGCGCGGAGCGCTCTGAGCCTTGACAAAAGCCCCGAATCGCGTATATACTCTTAACGAAAGCCCTGGTGGCGGAATTGGCATACGCGGCAGCTTGAGGGGCTGTGCCTTTACGGCGTGGAGGTTCGAGTCCTCTCCAGGGCAAGCAAAAAGACCAGCGAAGTCCGCTGGTCTTTTGCGTTCAAGTGGCTCAGCGAAAGACGAGCGGCTGCAAGGCGGCTTCGTCGCGCTGCCCTTGCACGATCAGGCGCTCGTTGCCGTCGGTCGTCTCGATCAGCACGAGGTGATTGAGCAGATTGCGCCCCTCCTGCACCTGCTTGGAGAGGGCAGCTAGATCGCCATCGGGCGCGACCGCCAAGCCTTGAAAGCGCCCTCGTGCGATCAGGCGCGGGCGCAGATCGCTGACCGAGAGGCTGTAGAGCGCATCGATAGCGCCGCCGGTTGTGTAGAACAGGCGCGTCCCATCGGCAGACCACGCCATCGCGAGGATGCGCGCGCCGCGCGCCGCCGCTGTGATCGCCGTCGGCGGCTCGTCGCGGTCGACCGAGTACAGATACAGCCGCTCGTCGCCATTGCCATCGCGCGTGACCATCGCCAGCCAGCCTCCATCGGCATTGAACAGGAAGCGGCGCGGCGAGTCGGGCGGGTGGCGCTCGATGATCACGCCGTTCAGCACGGGCTTCAGCTCGCCCGTCTCCAGCGAGAGCCTGCCCACATTGGCAACCGAGGCGTCCAGTCCATTCGGGTAGACCAAAAGCGCCTCGCTTGGGCTGATGATGTGCAGCTGATTGAGCGCGCTGAAGGTCAGGAACGTGCCGCCGCTGTTGCCCTTGCCGATCTCCACATAAGCGTCCTCGCCATCGACGCGCACCGCGCGCCACTGGAAGCGACGCGCGCCACAGCGCTCGCCAAAGACGATGAAGAACGCCTCGCCGACGCGGCGCACCGTGCTGCTGATGAACGTACAGCCCTCGCTGGCGGGCAGCTCGCTGACGAGCCGCCGAGCGCGCTCGCCATCCCAGAGGCGCACATCGGCTGAGGGCACCTCGCCGCGCGCATCGGCAAAGAACTGCACGACCGCCACATTGCGATCCTTGAAGGTGAAGCTGTTGACGCTCTCAAGGCGCGTCCGCTCGGCTAGGGTCGGCAGCTCCAGCACGCGCAGCGTGCCGACGGCGAAGTCGCCGCGCGCGGCTTCGGGGCGGTAGGTCATCACGCCCAATAGGTTGCCGTCGTCGCTCAGCTGCATTCTATCGCGCAGCGAACACGCCAAGCCGTTATTCTCGCCCAGTCGCAGTGGCTCGCCGCCCGTTAGAGGGTAGATGGCTTGTTCGCCGCGGCTATCGCCGCCCAGATGCAGGATCAGGTTGTCCTCGTAGCTGAGGCAAGGGATAGCTAAGGCGCGAGCAGCAGCGACGCTCACATCTTCGGCGTTGCCGCTCAGGTCGTAGAAAGTCAGGCTGTTACGGTTAGGATTGTAGGCGAGCAGGCGCGGCTCGCCCTCGCGCAGGGCGATGCGCGTCGGAAGAGGTGTGGGGCTGGGAGGCTCAGTTTGCGTGGGTGGCTCGGCTTGGGTGGGTGGCTCTGCCTGCGTGGGGATGCTGGTTGCGGTCGGCGGTGGCTCGATGGCTGTCGGGGTAGGTTGCGGCGGCGCTTGCGTGGGCGGCTCGGCGGGTGCAGTAGCAGGTGGAACAGTAGGCGGGAGGGTCGGGGCAACGAGCGTGGGCGCCTCTTGAGCGGGCGTCGGGCTGGCAGGCGCGCCGCAGGCGACGGCGATCAGCAGCGTCAGATAAGGAAGCCAACGAAAAATCGCTTTCAAGGCGGTTCTCTCCGTAGGGGTGAGCGCTATTGGCACAGGTTAGGTGCGTTTGCGCGTCTCATCTTCATTCGAATTGCGCGGCAGCGAATGCGCCTCATGGGTGAAGCGCACGCGCATGACCATCTGCCCAAGTCGAATTTCGTCGCCATCTTTCAGGCGGTTGGGGCGATGGGCGGGCAGTCGCACGCCGTTCAGGTAGGTGCCGTTGCTGCTGCCCAAGTCCCACAGCTCCAACTGATTGTTCTCAGTCCGTCGGATGGCAGCGTGGCGGCGGCTGACGCCCATGCGGTAGCCGGCGAAGGGCGTCATATCGACGTCGGGCGTGGCGCCGGTGGCGGGGTCGCGCCGCCCGAAGATCGTCTCGTGCCGTTGTTTGAGCAAGATCGGCTCGGCGTCGGGAATTTCGATGCGCAACATCACATCGGCGGGGAAAGAGTCGGCGCTTTTGATGACGGCAACTGCCTCGCGCGTCTCGGCGGGGAGCGTGCTGCTGATGAGGTGAGTGCTCAGCGGCGCATCGCCGATCAGACTTGCCCCGCAGTTCTCACAAAAAGCGACCCCGACTCGATTCAGGTGCTTACAATTCGGACACACCTGCATAGTGCTTTCTCCCGATTACTCACGCCATTCTAACGCTTATTATACGCGCTCGCCCGAATAATGCACGCACTCTCAGCTCTTGGGCGCTGCTGATAGTATAGCTTACCATATCTCGCCCGCTCAAGCCTACCCAAATTGGTAGGCTCGCGCCCTGCGAAGGTGGGATGTGCGCCTGTGCCGTGCAGCTGTATCTTCAGGGCAGTTCGCATCTAGAGACAGGAGCGAGAACGATGTCCGACGTTTTACAGAACCTCTCCGACGAGCTGGCGGCGCTGACCGAGCAAGTGGGCGCTAGCGTGGTGCGCGTCGAGGCGCGCCGTCGGCTGCCCGCCAGCGGCGTGCTATGGGAGCGCGGCGTGATCGTCACCTCGAATCACGTGGTGGAGCGCGATGAGGATATCCACATCGGGCTGCCCGATGGCAAGCGCATGGCAGCGACGCTAGTCGGGCGCGACCCGTCCAGCGATCTGGCTGTTTTGCGCGCTGAGTGCGACTTACCCGTCCCCAGTTGGACTTCGTCGGAGGCGATTCGGGTTGGGCAGTTGGTCTTGGCGCTCGGGCGACCTAGCGAGCGCATCATGGCGACGCTGGGCGTGGTCTCGGCGCTCGAATCGGGCGATAAGCTGCCCGCCGGAATGCAGATCGATCCCTTCCTGCAGACCGACGTAGTGATGTATCCGGGCTTTTCGGGCGGCGCGCTGGTCAGCGCGGGCGGGCGGGTGCTGGGCGTCAACACCAGCGCGATGCGCGGCATCAGCCTGACCATCCCCACCAACACGATTCGGCGCGTGGTGGAGACGCTGCTGAGGCACGGCAAGATGAAGCGCGGCTTCTTGGGCGTCGGCGCGCAGACCGTCAAGCTCTCGCCCGCGCTCGCTGCGCTGGCAGGGCAGGCTTACGGTCTGCTGGTGGCATCGGTCGAGCCTGACAGCCCGGCTGAGGCGGGCGGCGTGCTGATCGGCGACATCCTCGTGCGCTTCGATCAGACTGCTCTGGGCAACCCGGAAGACCTGATCCGCGTCTTGCAGAGCGATTGTATCGGCAAGAGCGTCACCCTGACGCTGCTGCGCGGCGGCGCGCTGCAGAGCCTCTCTGTGACGATTGGCGAGCGCCCCGTGCGCTAGGAGGCGGCGATGAGCATCCTTGAAGCGCTGAACGACCGTCTGAGCGCCATCGCGGCAGAGGCGCGGCGGAGTCTGGTGCGCATCAAGAGCGGACGCGGCTGGGCGCAAGGCGGCGGCTCTGGGGCGATCTGGCA
>CALKXH010000103.1 GCA_938005675.1 uncultured Anaerolineae bacterium | reverse complement strand
GCCGCTCTAGACCTCCGCCAAGCGCCGCAGCCGCCCTCTGATTTCGTCCAGCCGCTGGTACAAGCCTTGATCAGCCTCGATACTGAGCGCGCCGACGAAGTCATCGAACAGACCTTTGTCCTCTACACCATGCCGACCGTCTACGTTGAGGTGATCACGCCCGCCTTGATCGAGATCGGCGAGCTGTGGCATCGCGGCGAGATTTCGATCTCGATTGAGCACTTCGCCACCACCTACCTGCGCGGCAGGCTGCTCGGCTTGCTGCAAGCCTATCCGCACCGCAGCGATATGCCGATGATCATCGTGGGCTGTGCGCCGGGCGAGCGCCACGAGATCGGCGCCCTGATCTTCGCCGTAATGCTGCGCCAACAAGGCTTCAACGCCGTCTATTTAGGGCAGGACGTGCCCGTTGAGGACATCGTTCAAACTGCCCTGCAAGAGCGCGCCGCGATGATCTGCCTCTCCGCCCACAGCCAAGCCTCGGCGCTCGCCCTGCGCGACGTACAGCCCCTGCTCGATCAGAGCCAGCAGCCTAACCCGCCGCTCTTCGGCTACGGCGGGCGCGCCTTCGATACAGATGCCAGCTTGTGCCAGCAGGTGCGCGGTCACTACTTAGGGCAAGACCCGCGCGACGCCATCAACCTGATCCTCAACTTGCTGCGCGCCCAGCGCAACGGCGCCTGATCACTTGCGCTTGGCGGCGATCGCCTCAACGGCCGCCGAGAGCTTCGCCATGCCCAGCAGCGGCTGTCCGCCCAGATGTAACCGCACAATGCGCCGACCGCGACTCTGCAGCGCCTCGTAGTCGCCCTCGGCTTGAGCTTGCTTCAGGATGCTGAAGCTGTAGGGCATGTTGGGGATCGGCAACGGCTCAGGATCGTCCACCGTCAGCTGGATGAATACGCCCTTATCGCTGCCGCCCTTGTGCAACTGCCCCGTCGAGTGCAAGTAGCGCGGACCGAAGCCCAAGGTCACAGCGCGCTGCAGCGCGTGCCGCGCTCTGCGCCGAAAGGTCTCCAGCTGCTCAAGGTACTCTGGGCGCGGCGGCAAATACGCCAACAGACCGATGTAGTCGCCGGAGCGCGCCAAGCGCAAAAAGGCAGCCAACAAGCCGCTCAGCGGACTCGTCTCAAAGGCTTGCTGCTCGCGCAGTTGCTGCAGCAGCGTTGCCGTCACATCGTCGGCGAACAGGCTGATGCCATCTTCAGTGTAAACGGGCGCGCTGCTCGGCAAAACGCCTTGTGCGACGTAAGCATCCAGCAGACGCTGCGTATTGTGCTTGCTCTCCTCGACGGCTGGCTCATCGAACGGGTTGATGCCCAAGACCATGCCGATGGTCGCGGCGGCGAACTGCCAGCGGAAAAACTCCGCGCCGATGTCGTAGACATCGCGCAGATCGAGCGTCACGAGCGGATGCCCCGCCTCTTGCAGCATCTGGACAGCCTGATCGGGATTGTTGGCGCTTGAGGCGAGGCGCAAGTAGATGAACAAGCGATCATCGTCGTAATCGTGGGGCAAGCCGACCGTGCCGCCGCTGATCGGGATGATGCCCTTATCTTCCTTGCCGCTGCTCTCGGCGATCAGCTGCTCCACCCACGCGCCGAAAGGCGCCAGCTCAGGGCTGCTGAGCAGAGTCAGCTTATCCAAGCCGCGCCGCGCCAAGACGCCCATGATCGTGCCGAGCCACAAGCCCGGATGATTGTTGCCCATCACGTTTGGTCCGCAGGCTAACGCCATCTCAGCCGCCCGATCCAGCAGTTTCTCGAAATCCAAGCCGAGCATGGCGATCGGCAACATGCCGAAGTAGCTCAGGGCGGCGTAGCGCCCCGCCATATCGGTCGGATTGTAGTAGATGGCGCGGAAACCTAGCCGCTCTGCCTCCTCAGCGAGGCGCGTTTGCGGATCGGTGATGGCGATGAACTGAGCGCCCGCCTGCGCGCTGTGCTCAGCGCAGCGCTGATAGAAGTAGTAGAGCATCGCGAAGGTCTCCAGCGTATTGCCCGACTTGCTGGCGACGATGAAGCACGTCCGCCTCAGATCGATCTGCGCCTCGACGTCTCGGATGGCGCTTGGATCGGTGCTATCGAGCGCGATCAGGGCGGGGAAGCCCGCTTGTTGCCCGAAAATGCCGTAGAGCGTCTCAGCGGTGACGTTAGCGCCGCTCATGCCCAGCATCAGGATGTGTTGCCAGCCCTCGCGCTGCGACTCAGCGCGGGCTGCCCGCAGCACCTCCCGATCAATGCGCCCATCGGTAGGCAAGCTCAACCAGCCCAAGCGACCCTCGATCTGCGCCGCCACGGTCGGCGAATCTGTCCACAAGCTGGCATCGCACGCCCACGTGCGCGTGATGCTCTTCTGGTTGCGCAGGCGCTGCAGCTCGGTCTCAACGGGCTTTTGATACTGTCCGAGCACCAAAGTCTGGCGGCGGATGAAGCCGCTGGAGAGCAACTTGCGTTTGCCATCGGCGCGCGCGATCAACTTGGCAAAGGCTTCGCTGTACAGCTCATCAGCATCGCCGACCAACTGACGCGCCACCGCATTCAGCTCGATCCCGACTGTGGCGAGGTGCGCCAGCACATCGGGCGACTCGCGCAGGGCTGCGCTGCGGGCTGAGGCGTCCTGTTCGTAGTCCGCCAGGCTATCTAGCATGGATGGTTCGATCAGCAGCAGCGCCTCAGAGTGATTCAGGCAATTGAAGTAGTGCATCGGCGCCTGCAACGGGCTGATCGGCGCGATCTCAGTCCACAGCAAGCGCTGTGGCAAAGCGCCTGCCGCGCGCAGCCGCGCGAAGCGCTCGCTGTTGAAGAGATCGCGGCTGCGACGGTAGACGGTGTTGGCGTTCGCTACGCCGATCTTGCCCAGCAGCTCCGCATTGGCGGAGACGCGCCCAAGCTCGCTGCGCGCTTGCGCCGCACGAATGTTATTCTGCAGCTGCCGATCTACGACTGCATCGATACTGCCTACATGAAAGCCGATCACTGAGATCAGCCCGCCCAGCGGCAAGTTTTCGAGGGCGCGGCGCTCCAGCGCGCGGAGGTAACATTCAGCGACCGCCTCGTAGCTGGCAAGGCTGTAGACGTGCGTGAAGTGGACGTTCACACCCTCGTAGAGCAGCTGCTCAAGGATGGTGAGCAAGTCGGCTTGAGCGGGCATCTTGATCAGGACGTTGGGACGGTTGATGGCTTGAAAGAATCGGCGGGCAGCCTCAAGACGCTGTTGAGGCGACTCGGCGCGCAAGGGCGAGAGATCGACGCTGACGACGCCGCTCGCCCATTCAGGCGCGAAGTGCGGGCGCACCTTATCAGCGGCGCGCTGGGCATCTTCCGCCAGCAGAGCCTCTAAAATGCTGTGAGGATCGTCCGAGTCGGCTTGCTCTAGGGCGGCGTCGTAGGCGCTGCCTTCGCCGATGGCGCGCTCTAGGCGGCTGAGCTGCGTGGTGAAGCTGCTGGTCGGCAGCAGCTCTAGCGGTTGCGCCGAGAGCAGCCCGCGCGAGAGATCGTGCAGCCACAAGCGCCGCCTATCCGGCAGAGTCGGGCTGAAGACGTCCCTTTCAGACATGATAAAACTCCTCTCTAGTTCGTAAAGCTTAATTTTCGAGCAGAGCTGGCAGTTGGACGGCTCTGGGCTGTGCGGCGCGGCGCTAATCCCACGTGCCGATGGTCTCGATCAGCAGCCGCCCCTCCTCACAGCGCGGACAGCGCACCCACGCCCGTTGAATATCGTACAGACGGCTATCGTTCGCGCCCACCAGCTGAATATTGGTGCTGCCGCAGTGCGAGCAGCTGCTGACCGCCTGCGGCACAGCATCGTCGAATGCTTCTAGCGCAGCGCGGAAGAGCGGCAGGAGGTCGCGGGCGCGCTCGTCGCCGATGCGCGCGTTGGCTTCCATCTCGGTCATATCGCGCTGGGCGGCGCGCAAGGCATTTTGCGTCTCTTGCTCGGTGTTGGGCACCAAAACCGAGACCAACTGCTGACAATCGGCGCAGATCGCCAAGGCGTAGTGATTGCGCAGGAACATCGGATCGATGCCGCTGCTGCCCTCGTACAATTCGGCTTCAACGTGATAGTTACACACTGGGCAGGGATGCGCCCAGAGCAATCGTCCCATCAGAACCTCAAGTGCTAGATCGTCTCTCGAAAGCGGGCAAAGCCTGAGCGGCTAGCTCAGCGCACTTGGCAGCCCTCCAGCGCGCTGCAGAACGCCTCGCAGACTTGCGGGCTGGAGGCAGCGTACATGATGTAGAATTCGTTATCGTTTTTCCGCAGGGTATACATGTTGGCACAAAAACTGTATTCTTCAACGCTCTCCGCCAGCATGGAGCGCTGCGCCATCGGGATAGCGCAGCCGAGAATAGTTTGCGGGTCGGTGATCTTGTTGCGGTTGACGATCATGATCAAGCCCGATTTGAGCGGATTCTCCCGCTGGATGTAGGTGCGCCCTTCCAGCGCGCCGGCGCGCTGCAAGCAACTGACGTAATTGCCAACCGCCCCGATTGCCGCCGCGAATTGCACCTGACCGCCCGCCAGAGCCGCGCCCGCGCCAACTTTAGTCAGCGCATCGGTGATGTTGAGCGTGTTCTCGACCATGTAGCCGCTCAGGTTGGGCAGCAGAGCGGCAGTGCTTTCATCGCGCGGCACGGCGACATCGCACGCTGCCACTAGCAGCACTAGCAGCACTAGCCCGCTGGCAAAGCGCCTCAGCCGAGTTTGTTTTTTCTCGCCCATGCCGAAAAAGTTCCTCTCTTGTGAACATGAACCTGCGCACATTGTATCACAAGCCATTCGCTTTGGTCATTTTGCACAAATAGGGCGTCTTATGGCGTGAATCCGACCAGACATTTCTTAAAAGAGCGCTCAAAATGTTTGTAAATCCTCAAGGGGTAGGATAAAATGGCTTATGCACAGCATCTATGCGATGCTGTTGAGAGGTAAGTAGATTTCAGAGGATTTTGCCCCATGAAAAATCTCGTCAAACTGTTTCTGCTAGGCGCAGCCTTTGCGCTCGTCTTCTCCGCGTTGCCCGCGGCGACCAACGCTCAGGGCGGCGGCGGCGTGCTGATCGAGGCGACCTTCGGCAGCGGTCCGAATACTTTCAGCCCGCTCTTCTGCAACGACACCGCTTGCGCGCGCATCGTTGGTTTCCTCTACCCCGGTCTGCTCGGCACTGACCCCGACCTGCAGACCATCGTGAAGGGCGTGCCAGAGGCAATGGCACAGGACTGGGAGATCAGCGAAGATGGTCGCACCGTCACCTTCAAGCTGGCTCAAAACCGCAAGTGGTCGGATGGCACGCCCATCACGGCTAAGGACTTCCTGTTCTCTTGGGAAGTCGCTCAGAATGAGGCGACCAAGTCTTTCCTGACCTTCTACACCGGCTTGATCGAGAGCGTCGAAGCGCCCGATGACTACACGCTGGTCGTCACCCACAAGGTTGCCAGCTGCCGCGCGCTAGCTCAGAGCAGCTTGCCCTTCGTGCCGTCGCACATCTACCGCGAGACCGCCCCTGAGGCGCTGCGCGACCTGCCTTTCAACACCAACCCCACTGTCACGGCGGGCATCTTCAAGTTCAACGAGTTCCGCACGGGCGATCAGACCAGCCTTGTGACCGATCCGGACTACCCCTTCGGCGCTGCCAAGCTGGACGGCTTCATCTACAAGGTCGTGCCTGATCAGACCGTCCTCGTCGAGCAGTTCCTCGCCGGCGAGACCAGCGTGATCGACGGCGCGCCCGTCAACCGCCGCTCGGACATCAAGGCGGCTGAGGATCGCGGCGAGGTGCAAGTCTTTGACTTCCCCGGCAACTCGTGGGACTACCTCGCCCTGAACTTCGCCGACCCGACCAACCCGCAGAACGGCTTGGATGCTGACGGCAATCCGATTGACCAAGGTCTGCACCCGCTCTTCGGCGATGTCAGGGTGCGTCAGGCGATCGCTCGCGCCATCGATGTGGACAGCATCATCAAGGGTGCCGTCTTCGGCGAAGGCACGCGCATGGCTGCCAACATGATCCCGACCTCCTGGGCGGCTGACCCCGACCTTGAGCCCATCCCCTACGACCCCGAAGCCGCCAAGGCGCTCTTGGCTGAGGCAGGCTGGGCGCCCGGTCCGGATGGCATCCTAGTGAAGGACGGCGTGCGCTTCAGCTTCACGCTCTTCACCAATCAGGGCAACACCCGCCGCGAGGCAATCGGCACCATCGTCAAGGATCAGCTCGCTCAGGTCGGCATTGAGGTCGACTTCCAGACCATCGATTTCAACGTCTTGATCGACCGCTTCCGCAGCCAGACCTACGACGCTTTCATCCTCGGCTGGCGCAATGGCTACCCGGATGACCCCGATCAGACCCAGCTGTTCGCCCGCTCCTCGGACGTGGTCGGCAGCGGCAGCAACTTCACCAGCTGGAGCAATCCGCGCGTGGACGAGCTGCTGAAGAACGGTCTCTCGGCGCCCGGCTGCACTGAGGAAGCCCGCAACGTCTACTACTACGAGCTGCAGCGCCTCTTCCAGGAAGAGCTGCCCTACATCCCGCTGTTCGTGATCAACGGTCAGTACGCCGCCCGCTCCAACGTGATCGGCTTTGACCCGCGCCCGAACGAGATGTTCTGGAACATCGAGACCTGGACAATCGCCCAGTAAGCCGAGCTAAGCTCACCCTGAGCTAGACTCAAAGCAAGACCCTCGCCGCAAGGTGAGGGTCTTGTGATTCAGCTAGGCGGAGGGCGCTAACAGATGCGCGGCAGCTGCTCGCCGCTGAGCATATCCACAATGCGGCTGATGCCGATGCTGCTCTGCGCCGTCACTTTGCCTTTGGCATCGGCGCGCACCGCCCCAATTTGAACTGCTCCCGCGCCGATTGCCGCCAGAGCGCGCTCCGCTTGCGCCTGCGGCACGAATGCGACAAAGCGCCCCTCATTTGCCACGTAGAGCGGGTCCAGACCGAGAATCTCACACGCAGCGCGCACATCGTCGCGGATCGGGATGCGCCTCTCGTCGATGTGCAGGTGCAAGCCGCACGCCTTGGCGATCTCCACCAAGCTGCTCGCCATGCCGCCGCGCGTCATATCGCGCAGGCAGTGAACCTCCACGCCTGCCTCGATCAGGCGCGCTATAGGCGCCCACAGCGGCGCGCAGTCGCTCTCGATAGCCGATTCGAAGGTCAAGCCCTCGCGCGCAGCCATGATCGCCATGCCGTGCCGACCGATGTCGCCGTTGATCAGGATCGCGTCGCCCTCGCGCACCTTGCTCGGCGCGATGATCAGGTCGTGTTCTACCACGCCGATGCCCGCCGTGTTGATGAACATGCCATCGCCCTTGCCGCGGTCGACCACTTTCGTATCGCCCGTGACGATCTGCACGTCGGCGGCTTGTGCGGCGGCGTGGATAGATTGAATGGCGCGCCAGAGCGTCTCCATCGGCAAGCCCTCTTCAAGGATGAAGCTCAGGCTGAGGTAGCGCGGGCGCGCCCCGCACATCGCCAGATCGTTGACCGTGCCGTTGACGGCTAAGGCGCCGATATCGCCGCCGGGAAAAAAGAGCGGCTTGACCACGAACGAATCGGTGGTGAAAGCGAGGCGCGTGCCGTTGAAGCTCAAAATTGCGCCGTCATGCCCTTCGGCGCTGAGCGGATTGGCGAAAGTCGGCGCGATCAGCTTGTCCAGCAGCTGGTGCATCAATTTGCCGCCGCCCCCGTGCGCCAACAGCACCTGCGGATAGTCCGAGATCGGGATCGGGCAGCTGAAGGTGAATTCGCTCATGAGTCCGCCTGCTCAAGGGGCAGCCGATAGCGATAGTAAGCGGCGCAAGCGCCCTCGCTGCTGACCATCGTGGCGCCCAACGGATGCTCAGGCGTGCAGCGCGTCCCGAAGGCTGCGCATTGGTAGGGCTTTTTGGCGCCTTGCAGGATCAAGCCGCTGATGCACTCGCCGCTCTCTTGGGCAGTGTAGCTGGCGACTCCGAAGCGCTCTTCGGCGTCGAAGGCGGCGTAGGCAGAGCGCAGACCTAGCCCGCTGGCGGGAATCTCGCCGATGCCACGCCATTTGCGCGGCACAACTTCAAAGACCTCGCGGATTAGCTCGATGGCGCGCAGATTCCCTTCGCGCGTCACTGCCCGCGCATACTGATTCTCGACCTCAGCGCGCCCCTCTTCCAGCTGTTTGACCGCCATGTAGACGCCCTGAATGATATCGAGCGGCTCGAAGCCCGTCACCACGAACGGGACGCGGTACTTCTGAGCGAGCGGCTCGTACTCAGTGTAGCCCATCACAGCGCAGACATGCCCCGCCGCCAAGAACGCCTGCACGCGGTTGCCCTCCGCCGAGAGAATCGCCTCGATAGCCGGCGGCACCAGCACGTGCGAGACCAAGATCGAGAAATTGGTCACGCCCAGCTGCGCCGCCTGATAGACCGCCATGGCGTTGGCGGGCGCGGTCGTCTCGAAGCCGACGGCGAAGAAGACGACCTGCTTTTCGGGGTTCGCCTGCGCCAACTTGAGCGCGTCGAGCGGCGAGTAGACCATGCGCACATCGGCGCCGCGCGCTTTGCAGCTGAGCAGATCGCCGTGCGAGCCGGGCACGCGCAGCATGTCGCCGAAGCTGGTGAAGATCACGTTCGGCTGGGCGGCGATCGCCAACGCCTTGTCGATCAGCTCCAGCGGCGTCACGCACACGGGGCAGCCCGGTCCGTGCAGGAGCGTCACTTGAGGCGGCAGCAGCTCATCGATGCCAAAACGCAAAATCGCGTGCGTCTGCCCGCCACAGACCTCCATCAATGTCCACGGGCGCGTGACCAGTTTCGCCAGCAGCGCCGCGTACTTATGCACAGCCGCCGCATCGCGGTACTCATCGATGTAACGCATGATCGCTCCTCATGTGCTACGCCCTCAGGCGCCGTTGCCGAGCGCCTCGGCGACCAGTTTGCGGGCTGCGCTGAGCGCCTCCGCCAACTTGCTTGCATCTTTGCCGCCGGCTTGCGCCATGTTCGGGCGCCCGCCGCCGCCGCCGCCCACAATCGGTGCGATTTGCTTGATCAGATTGCCCGCGTGGACGCGCTTGGTCAGATCGTCGGTCACGGCGGCGATCAGCTGCGG
>CALKXH010000102.1 GCA_938005675.1 uncultured Anaerolineae bacterium | reverse complement strand
CGCTACGCTCTTCCAGCGATATACCGCCGCACGCGCTTCGTGAGCGACTTTTTCGGCTCGCTCAATCCAGCTATCCGCCGCGCTTTCGCTCTCCAAGTTGCCTGCCAGCCCTTCAATCTCGGTCACAATCGCCTCGATGCGCTGCAAATCAGCTTCGTTCTCCGCTTTGAGCTCCTTGCTGAGCGCGCCGCCGTTGGCAGTTTTGTTCCGGGCTTCAATCAGCTTCTTGTAGCGTCGGGCTTCCGCCAACAATTTCTTGATTTCTTGCACGATGTCTTGGTCTTGGTCGTGCATTTCGGCTAGGTCTGTCATGGCTCCACACTCTCTTTCTTTCTAGCTGATGCTCATCAATTTCTGCCGCCATTGAAGTACGGGCGGCGGTTCGTCATGATGCTGTACAGGATTTCTATGAGCTTGGCGCGGGCGATGGCGAACGCCTTCGGCTTGCCGCGCTGTGACAAGTTATCGCCTCGCTGGGCGGCTTGCTTGAACTTGCGGCTGACCGGGTTGTCTGTCTTGCACATACGCAACGTCCACAGCGTCAGCGCAATCTTGGCGGGCTTGTAGCCCTTGTAAGTGGCTCGAATGATTGTCTGCCCTCCGCTCTGCTTGATGGTCGCGGGGAAGCTCGACAGATTTGCTTTGAACTGCGAGAAGGTCAGGTACTCGCTTTGCCCGTAATTTGCCGCGTGCACTTTCGCCACGTCCAGCACGCCCCCCATCGGCACGGTCAGCCAGAGCTCAGTCAGCCAGTCTAGAGGCGGCGCGCTCACAATCGCCTTGATTTGCTGCTGTATGAGCCCGGCGCGCTCTTGCGCCGCATTCAGCACGGCGACTTCAAACTGCAGCACGGTCGCAATCGGATGCTCTTGCAAGTTCGGCGGCAAGCTCTTGGCAAGGTCAATCGCGCTCTTGTTGAGCCGACCGCGCCCGAAGCTAGCTTGCCCCTGCTCAATCTGCGCTGCCAAGCGGCGCATCTCGGAGGGCTGTGCTGCGCCTCTACTCACAAAGCGCAGGTAAAGCTCAAAGTTGTGCGCCAGCGTTGGGCTGATTGCGTGCGCCAGTTGCTGCAGGCGGTTCTTGGCGCGCGTGCTATCTTTGGTCGCCCGCTCGTAGGCGCTCACGAGCGTGCGCAGCTGCAAGCCTACAGCAAGATGCTCAGGATTCGCCGAATGCACGCCGTTCACTTCATCGCCTGCCGCTATCAGGCGGGCAATCTGGCACAAGGCGCGGGCGTCGTTCACGTCGCTCTTAAAGCCCGCTCGGGGAATGTAGCGCCGTGCGTCCGATGCCGCATTGTGGTCGACGTAATACGGTCGGCAGCCGTAATCGGCTAGCAGCTTGACAATGGCTGCGCTATAATGCCAGCCGGTCGGCTCAAGCACGACCACGCTACCCGAAGGGCAAAGCGCCAACAGCTCTTGCCACCATGATGGTTCTGAGAGAGAGGTTATGAGGCGGGATAATCTCGTTGCGGTCATTCAGCTCGTAGGTGGTGGCAACCACCAAGCCATCCTTGCCGACGTCTATCCCTACAAATGCGGTCTGCATAAAAACATACCTCCACAAACACGGGTTTGTAGAGGTAGTTTGCCGAGCCCCACGCGTCTACTGGATTTGCTCCAAGCCCTAAGCCAATATCGCGCACTTACACGCAGCGGTGTCACCGGGCATACTACCCGCGTACAGCTCGGCGGCGCTCAGCACACGACGCGGACAAAAGCCGCAGCTATATTTACGCGCACGCTCGACATTCTACCTCGTTACCTATATTATTGGCTATATTTGTCAGTCAGTGGAGCGTTGCCCGTCTCGGATGCTTAGAAGGGTAGCATGAGCGCAATAACCATTGAAAATGATCTGGTTCATTACGAGGCACTCGGACGTGGGCGCCCAGTTATTTTGGTGCATGGCTGGCTCGGCTCGTGGCGCTATTGGGTGCCGACCATGCAGCACCTCAGCGGCAAGTATCGCGCTTATGCCCTCGATCTGTGGGGCTTCGGCGATTCGGGCAAGGACGCCAACAAGTACGCCGTCCGCGATCAGGTCAACATGCTCTTCAAGTTCTTCGAGAATATGGGCATCCGTAAGGCGGTGCTGGTCGGGCATTCGCTGGGCGCGGCGGTCTGCTTGAACTTCGCCCGCCAATACCCGGAGTTCACGCACCGTCTGCTGCTGATCAGCCCGCCCTTGACGGATATGGGCGGCTTGGGCGAGGATGCGCCGCCCGCTGCGCAAGCGCGCCCGCTGGTCGCGCCGCCGCCGCCCAAGCCCGCCGAGCCAAAGCCGAGCGTACCGCCTGCGCCGCCGCCCACCAACGTCACCTATAGCTCCACCAGCGAGACCTTGCCCTCGAACCCTTTCCGCGCGCTGCAGCAACAACAGCCGCCCCCCTCAGCGCCGCCGCCCGCCCCGCCGCCCTCCGAGAGCCGCCCCGTGCCGCCCGTCTTGCCGCTCTCGCTCGCCACGGTGCCAGCGCCGCCTCCGCCGCCACCTGATCCCTCGCCTGCGCAAGGCTTCGCCAGCATCCTCGCCACCCTGACCGCCGCCAAGCCCGTCGCCTTGCTGGCAAAACACGCCGCTCGCGACTTGCCCGATCTGGAGATGCTGCGCGCTGAGGTCAGCAAAGCCGACGAACTCGCTTTCCTGCGCACGGCGCAATCGCTCAGCACGCAAAACCTCGCCCTAGAGCTGAAACGCCTGATGACGCCCACGCTCTTGCTGCACGGCGAGGCGGATACCTTCCTGCCGCCGCCTTCGGAGTCCCTAGTGCAGCGCATCAATCGCGGCAAGCCGAGCGGCTACTTCCTGCCACTGATCGAGCCGACGCTCGGTCACTTCCCGATGCTGGAGGTGGCGGCGAAGTTCAACCGCCTGCTGGTGGACTTCCTCGAGGCGCCCGATCTGAGCAACGTGCAATTCAAAGATCAGTGGAAGCGCACGATTCGCTAGGCGCGGGCTTCTCCGCCAGCACCAAGACCGCAAAAGCCGTCCGTTGCGGCGCGATCCGCCGCCCGATCTTCCCCATCAGCTCGGCGAGGGCGGAGGTTTGGTAGTAGCCCACCCCGCGAAAGATGCGATGCAAGCCGTAGAAAGTGAAGCTGTGCGAGTACGGCACGACCTTCAGCACCCTGAAGCCGACCGCGCGGCAAAAGTCGGCTAACTGCGCGCCGGTGTAGGCGGTCTCATAGTATTCGGCGCGCGGCGGGCGCCGTCGCCGCGACGGAATCAGCCGATCTGCCAGCCTGCGCAGATCGTCTACAAAGTTAGGCGTCGGCGTGGTCAGCACGAGGATGCCTCTCGGCTTCAGCACGCGGAAAGCCTCGCGCAGCGCCTCCGTCGGACCTTGTTCGAAGTGCTCCACCACGCCGAAGGAGAGATACGCGCCGAAGCTGTTGGCGGCGTACGGCAAGCGATGCACATCGCCCAGATGCAGCGGCAGATCGGGGAATTGAGCGCGCGTGGGCAAGAGCGCCTCAGGCGCGTAATCCAGACCCAGCGCGGCGTAGCCGCGTTGCCGCAGGTAGTGAACGACGTGCCCTGGTCCGCAGCCCGCCTCCAGCACGGGCGCGCTGCGATCAAGGTGGGGTAGGTATAAGTCGAGCAGCTCGCGGGCGCGCGGATAGTCCAGCGTCGCCCGCTCGCGAGCAAAATTGGTGCTTTGCCAGATGTCGCGCCAAGCTTGGCGGGTTTGCTCATAGGTCGGCGTGGTCACGGATCGCTCCTAAGGTTGGCGGGCGCGCTGAAAGATGACCCGATAGCTGGTGCGCGTGCGCGCGCCGTTTTGAGCGGTGCAAGCGCTGGCTTCCAGAGGGCGGGTCGGCTCGCTCAGTGAGGGCAACTCAGCGCGGTAGACTTCGTCGGGCGTCATTTCGAAGTCGGCGTAGCCCAGATCGCGCTCAGGCTTCAAGCCGCTGAACAGGCGATGGCGCGCGTTGCCGCTGCGCACCTCGATTGGCACGCCGGGGATGCCGTTGCCGTTGACGTCGCGCACGGAGAACTCGAGCAGGGCGGGCAGGCGCGGATCGCAGAACGGCACGATGTTCGCCACGATGAACTCGCCGCGCGGCGTGGGCGTCGTTTGCAGCGCTAGGGGGATCGGCGTATCGGGCGGCGGCTCGGTGGGCGTTTTGGTCGGCACGGCGGGGCGGGTTGGCGTGGCGGTCGGGCGCGGAGTCGGGCTGGGGCGCGGCGTGGGCGTGTGAACCGAGATCAAGTCGGAGGCGCAGCTGCGATAGCCTTGCGAGCCTGCCAGCTCCACCATGCTGCGGATGGCGCGCAGACCCGTGTTGCTGGCGGCGTAGCCCGTCTGAGCCAGCTCGCAGGCGGCATCGGCGACGGCTTGCCAGTCTTTATCGAGGTTGAGCAGGCGCGCAGCGGCGACCTCAATGCGCCGATCCTGAGCGTAGGCGAGGCTGATCAGGATCAGCACGTTGCGCTTATCGCCCTCGCTCAGCTGGGAGAAGTTGACGTCGGTCACCACGCGCGGATCGACGCGCAAGGCGTAAAATAGCCCTAAGAGCGCGCCGATCAAGACGCCCAGCAGCAGCGGAATCGCCCACAACAGTCCATCTTGGCGCATGATCACGACCCTGCGGGCGAGGCGGGCAGCAAGAACGGCTGCATCGGCTCGGTGCAGAAGCCCATCGCGCAGGCGAGCTGCACCAACAAGCGCGCCTCGCGCTCCCGCGTGACGCCCGCCTGCACAATGAAGCGCTCGGTCAGGTCGCGCATGTAGATGAAAGGGTCCGCCATGCCCAGCAAGCGCAGGCGCTCGATGGCGGCGCTCAGATCGTTATCGACCTGATAAGCCGCCGCCACCATCAGGGCGAATTCCTCTTGATGGCGGCGCGCCAACTGACTGATCGGGCTGGTGCTCTGTGGCGCGGGCAACACCAGCCAACCGAGCGCCAAGCCGATGCCAAGCCCGATCAGCGTCCCGATCAGCATCAAGAGCGTGAAGCGGCGCATGGTCTATTCATGCATTTTGCCCTGAGCGGATGTGCGCGCGCAGCCAATCCGCCCACGCGCCAATGCCCTCGCCCGTGCGGCAAGAGACCTGGAAGATTTGCACGTCGGGCTTGAGCAGGCGCACGCCTTGCAAGTAGTAATCCAAGTTGAAGGGCAAGTAGGGCAGCAGGTCGATCTTGTTCAGCACTAGGGCATCCGCGACGCGATACATGGCGGGATATTTGTAGGGCTTGTCATCGCCTTCGGTCACGCTCGCCATCACTACGCGCGCATGGACGCCTAAATCCCAGCCCGAAGGACAGACCAAGTTGCCCACGTTCTCGACGATCAGCAGATCGAGGGCGCTCAGATCGAGGGCGGCGAGCGCTTGGCGCACCATGTGCGCCTCGAGGTGGCAGTTGCCGCCCGTGTTGACGTGGACAGCCATCGCCCCGGCTTGCGCGCCGCGCTCGGCATCCAGGCTGGCAGCCGTCGTATCGCCGTTGATCATGCCGATGCGCACCTGCGGCGCGAGCGCGCGCAAGGTCTGCTCGATCAGGGCGGTCTTGCCGGCGCCGGGCGAGGACATCAGGTTGATGGCATAGACGCCCGCCGCATCCAGCCGCGCCCGATTCTCCGCCGCGATCTGATCGTTGGCTTGCAGAATATTCTCCAGCACCGAAATCACTCTGACGCTCATCGTTGACTTTCCTCAACTTCATCTGGCTCTTGCACGCGGATGGCGCGCACGTAGAATTCCTCGCCCGCCACCGCTTTCAGGCGCAGATCGCCGCAGCGCGGGCAGCCCGCCGCGATCTGCGACCACGCCGAGCGCGCCCCGCACGCCTGACATTCAACTTCGGCTTTGACGGGCTCGAAATGCAGCTGCGCGCCCTCAGCTAACGTGCCGCGAGCCAGCGCATCCCAATAAAATTGGACCGACTCATCCACATACGACGAGAGCTGCCCGATCACGAGGTAAACATCCGTGACGCGCGTCGCGCGCGCCGCCTCGGCGTGGCGCAAGACGATCTCAAGGATGTGCTGCGTGATGGGTAGCTCATGCATCGGCTGTGTCTCGCCTCAATTGGCGTAATCATGACTCATTTGCGCCGTTTTCTCAAGAGCCTCTCGTCCAGCTGGGCGTGCAGCGGCGTCCACAAGCCCTCTGAGGTCAGCCGCGCCTGCGCCAAAGGCAGGCGATAGCGATAGGCGCGCAGAGTCTGGGCGTGAAGGCTGCGCGGCAGCAAGATCGTGAGCATCTCAGTATCGGGATCGAGGTAGTAGAGCAGCGGGAAGCGCTCTAGCATGGCGCGCTCCATCTCGCGCAGGCGGAAAGCGCCCGCCGCCGCCTCAAAGTTGTGGCGCGGCACGGGCGCGGGGTCGTAGAGCGAGATCGGGCGCACTGCCTCGCTGCGCGCCTCGGCGTAGCGCACTTGTCCCAAGAACCACAGCGCGCGCAAGCCCGCCTCGTCGTACAAGCGTTGCCGCTCGCGCCACTGCTCGGCGCTGTTGTTCGCCTGCTGGAACTCCAAGACGAAATTCGGGGCGACGAACACATCGGCGCGCTGGGCGGTCGCCTGAACGTGCCATTCCAGCTGAGCGAAGGGCGCCTCGCGCCGAAAATGCCGATAGAGCGCCAATTTGCCCAGTCGATGGCTCTCGGATTCAGGCTCGGCGTAGCGCGTCGTGCATTCGGCAAGGCTGACGTGCGCAAAGTGATGCTGGCGGATGGCGCCCGCCTTGAGGCGCATGGGCGCGCCACAGGCGGGGCAGCGCAGCTCGCCGCGCTCGGAGTAAGCGCGCAGTTGCTCTACGGGCAGGTCGCCGATGGTCAGCAGCCTGCCCGTCGGCGCGTGGCGCGCCACCAGACGTAACCCTGAGTCCTCAGCGTATTTAGCCATAGCTCAACCCATGCGCAGGCGCGTCATGCCGATGATCACCAAGCTGATGCCCAACACGAGCCATAGCGTGAACGGCTCGCCCAAGACGATGACCGCCACGAACGCCGCTACAATCGGCTGCAAGTTGATGAACGCCGCCGTGCGCGAGGCGCCGATGCGCTTGAGCGCCAAATTCCAAATTGTGCCGCCGACCGCGATGGCGACCGCACCTGAGTACAGGATCGCCAAGCCGACCTCCCACGTCAAGAGCGACCAATCGAAGGCGACGGCAGTCGGAATGGCGATGCAGACGTTCAAGAGCGCCCCACAGACCAGCAACCAGAACGAGGCTGCCATCACCGGATTATCCGCCATCAGCTCGCGCAGCGAGAAGGTCATCACAATCCACGCCACGATGCCGATCAGGGTCAAGATATCGCCCAGCAGGGTCGTCGGCGTGCCGATGCCGATCTGATCGGCGTAGCGCGAGAGGATCACGATCAGCACGCCGCCGACCGCCAACGCCATCCCGCTGAACATCCGCCAGCTGCCGCGCTCGCGGCGGGATAAGATGTTCACGATCACCACGCCAATCGGCGCGATGGTGTTGATCAGCACGCTGTTGGCGACCGTCGTATAGCGCAAGCCGTTGATGAAAAATGCCTGATAGACCACGTGCAGCAGCAGCGAGGTGAAGATCAGGCGCGGCAGGGCGCTGCGCTTGAAGGCGAACGACTCGCCGCTCGCCCGCATCACGCTGTAAAGCGCCATCACGCCGACGCTGAAGCGGAAAGCGTTGAACAAAAAGGGCGGCAGCACGTCTAGCGCCGCCTTGGCGATGCTGTAGTGCGTCCCCCAGATGATCATGCCCAGCACGAGGAGCAGCTCCATAGGTGTGAGCGGCAGGGCGAGGCGCGGCGTGGGCTTGCGCTCAGGGCGCAGACTCTCTACAGGCACAGCCGCTAGCGTTTTCTCAGGCACAGCGAGCGCTCTTTCGGCTACGTGGGCGGGCAGTTCGATTGTAGATCGGATCGGGCGCTGCGGCTAGAACAAAAAGCCGAGCAGGGCTTGCTCGGCGGCAGGATGCCGTATGCGCTTGAGAGCTGGCGCTGTCAATCGCCGCTGGCGGCTGCTTTCTCGGCGGCAGACTCGTGCTTCTTCTCGGCGCTGCCGTTGCTGCTGCCGTTCCCGTTGGCCGGTTTGGAGTTGGCGCTGTTGGTCGAGCGCGTATCCGTGACGTAGAAGCCCGATCCCTTGAAGATCACGCCGGTGCCGCGCCCAACCACGCGCTTCACCGTCCCGCCGCAGACGTGGCAAGTGCTGAGCGGCTCATCCGTGAACGCCTGATTGACCTCAAAGCGCGCGCCGCAGTTCCTGCAGCGATACTCGTAGAGTGGCATCTCCGCACGTCCTCCCGAATTTCAGATTGATTGCTTGTGGTGTATCCATCGATTGATTGTAGCACAGATTGATCTGAATTCCACAAGAATTTCGCGGCGGATCGAGCCCTCACAGCCGAACGACCCGCCCGACTCTGCAGCGCGCCGCGAACTGCTCAAGCAGAGTCGGGCGCACCACTACGCACGCCATCTGATAGCGCCCCGCCGCCAAGACTGCGAAGGCGCTCTGCCAGCCGCGCCCGTGCAGCAGCTCCAACGGACCGAGCTCATCCACGATCAGCACGTCGCAGGCAGTCAGCTGTGCTAGATGGGCATCGCCCCACGCCAACGCCGCCTGATCGAACGCCCAACGCGGCGTCGCGTCGCCCGCGAGGTACGGGCGGCGCTCCGCCAAGCGACGGCGCTGACCGCTCGGCAAGGCGCACAGCTCAATGGCGACTTTCTCCGTCCCCTCGAAGACGCCGTACGAGATCAGCCCCGCCGCGCGCAGCGACTGGCTCTCGGCGAAGGCGCGCAGCGCCTCGCACCACCGCGTCTTGCCGGCGCCGCTCTCGCCCGTGACTACCACGATCTCAGGCGCGCGGCGCGCCTCCCAGATAGCTTGTGGCGTCTCGCTCATCAGACCGCTCGGCGGGGCAGGATGGCGCGCGGGCGCTCGCCCTCCCAGATCACCTCGATGGGCAGCTCGTAGGCGGCGCTGAGCAGCCCCTCGCTCAACACTTCGGCTGCGTCGCCACAAGCGAGCGCCATGCCGCGCTTCATCAGCAGGATGCGATGGGCGTACATCAGCGCGTTGTTGGGCAAGTGCGAGGTGACGATGAAGGAGAGCCCCTCGGCGGCGAGGCGGGCGACGCGCTCCATCACGCGCAGCTGATTGTTCAGGTCGAGGTGCGCGTCCGGCTCATCCATCAGCAGGATGCGGCACTGCTGCGCCAAGCCGCGCGCGATCAGCACCAATTGGCGCTCGCCGCCGCTCAGCTGCGTGTAGGGGCGCGCGCGGTAATCCGCCAAGCCGACGCTCTCTAGGGCGGCATCCGCGATTTCGTAATCCGTGCGGCTGGGCGTGGCGAGCAAGCTCAAGTGCGGCGCGCGCCCCATCAGCACAATCTCGCGGACGTTATAGTTGAAAGCGGGCGTGTGCAGCTGCGGGATCAAGCCGATCAGACGGGCGCGCTCGGCGGGCGTGTAGCTGCTCAAATCGCGCCCGCACAGGCGGACGTAGCCGCGTTGCGGCTTCAGCACGCCGCTCAAACAATTCATCAGGGTCGTCTTGCCGCAGCCGTTGCGCCCCAGCAGGTACAGGATCGTCCCCGCGCCCAGCTGCAGCGAGACTCCGCGCAGGGCGGGCTGCTCCGACGTGTAGGCGTAATGCAGATTCTCCGCCTCAAGCATGGCTCACCACACCCGCTGACTGCGCCGCAGCAACACGATCAGAATCGGCACGCCCACCAGACCCGTCAAGATGCCCAGCGGCACTTCGGCGGGCAGGAGCGCCCGTGAGATGGTGTCGATCACCAGCAAAAATGAGGCGCCGAGCGCCAACGAGGTCGGGATCAGCGCCTTGTGGTCGGCGCCGACCAGCAAACGCGCCGCGTGCGGGATCACCAAGCCGATCCAGCCGATCACGCCGCCGACCGCGACCGCCGCCGCCGTCATCAGCGTGGCGCACAGGATGATCACCAGCTTCAGGCGCGTCGGATTCATGCCCAGCGCCGTCGCCTCTGCATCGCCCAGCGAGAGGATGTTCAGCCGCCAACGCACCGCCCACAGAAAAGCGCTGCCGCCCAACGTGATCAGGGCGAGCAGCGGCAGGCTGTTCCACGTCACGCCCGTCAAGCCGCCCAGCAGCCAAAACGTGATGGCGGGCAGCGTGTTGAGCGGATCGGCGACGTATTTAGTCAGCGCCGTGAGCGAGGTGAAGAACGAGCCGATCAGGATGCCCATCAAGGTCAGCACGATCAGCGGCGCGCTGCTGTACAGACGGCTGCCCGCGTACGCCACCATGACCGCCAACAAGCCGAAGGCGAAGGCGGCGCTCTGCACGGCTAGAGCTGTGCCGCCCAGCAGCAGGGCGACCGCCGCTCCGAAGCCCGCCCCGCTGGTCACGCCCAGCAGGTTCGAGTCGACCAGCGGATTTTTGAAGATGCCCTGAAAGGCGGCGCCTGTGCTCGCCAGCGCCGCCCCGATCAGCGCCGCCGAGAGGACGCGCGGCAAGCGAATGCGCAAGATCAGCGTCAACTCCGTGCTGGAGATGCCCTCCGCCGCTTGCGGCACGATCAGCGAGAGCAAGGCGCGCCCGACCGTCTCAATCGGTATCTGATACAGCCCTAGCAGCAGCGAGATCACGATCAGGGCGAAGGGCAGCGCCAAGCTCAGGTAGGCGAGGGACAGCCTCAGGCTGCCCTTCGCCGTTGTAGCGCCCCTTAAGGCTACGATCCGCATACCGCCGCGATCTCTGCCTCAGGCAGCTTGTGATTGTAGAAGACTTCGAAGAAGAACTGTGCCTCCAGCGCGCAATCGAGGTTCACGCGACCTGGGAAGAGCTTTTGCGCCAGCCAGATCACGCCCAAGACCGAGTCCATCACGGGCGTATCCCACGGCGCCACCCAGCTGGGCATCTTGTAGACCTTGCCGTCTTGCACCGCCTTGATGATCGCCCACTCAGGGCTCTCTTTGAGAGTCTGGGGCGTGACCTCGCCGTAGGGCGCGATCACGATCACCTCAGGATTCCACAACGCCACTTGCTCAAGGTTGACGTCGTTCCAGTAGCCGCCCAGCTCAGCGCTCACCGAGCGCCCCCCGGCGGCGGCGATGATGTCGGTTTGGTACATCTGCCCGCTGATCACGCGCAAGGGCGCCGTGCCGATGAACAGCACGCTCGGACGCTCGGTCAGGTCTTTGGTGGCTTCCACAACCGCCGTGAAGATGTCGTCGTAGTAGGCGATCCACGCCTCAGCCTGCGCCCGCGCATTCGGACCCAGCAGCGCGCCCATCAGCCGCACCGACTCTTTCAGCAGTTCGGGCGACTCGCCCTCCAGCAGCACGAAGGGGATGTTCAGCTCGCGCACGGTATCCAGCCAAGCTGTGCGGGCGCTGGTGACGATTAGATCGGGCGCGAGCTGCGCCACCTGCTCGATGTTGATCTCGCGCTGATTGAGCGTGTAGCCGCTCAAGGTCGGGAAGCGCGGATCGATAGCGCTCATGCGCGCCGCCCCGACGGGATCGCGCGTGCCGAGATAGCCGGCGCCCACTAGCCGATCCGCCGCGCCCACCCCGTAGACCAGATAGGTGGCGATGCTATAGGGCGTGAGGATGCGGCGTATCGGCTGCGCCACCTCGACCGTGTTGCCCGCCTGATCGGTCACGGTGACCGACTTGGGCAAGAAGCCGCCTTCGATCAGCGCGGCTTGTCCATCTGGCGAGACGGCGAAGGCGGCGAACGCCTCAGCTTCGGCGCTCGGACGCGCCATCACCAAGAACGAGTCGGGCAGGAAGTGCGGCGGCACGCGCACCCTGCCTGAGGGCAGGAAGGCGGGGTCGTTGGTGGCGATCAGATCGCCGTCGTCGGTCACGAAGGTCGGCTCAGCGCCGTAGCGCGCCTTGTAGAGGGCGGTCAGGGCGGGCTGCAGCTCAGCCGCCGCCTCGATGGTGAACGGGGCGCTCTGGGCGAGGCTGGCGGGCGCGCTCAGCGGCGCCAGCAGCAGGACGATCAGCACAAAACAAGTCAGACGTCTCATTGGGAGGCTCTCCTCTCTTGGAAGGACTCGGTCAGGGCGGTGAAATTCATCTGTTCGCAGCGCTCCAGCCAGCGCAGCGCCGCTTCAAGCTGCTCGACGGTGAAGCTGAGCGCCAACTTCTCCATGCCGTCGGCGGTCTGGGCGAGCTGCTCAGAGAGGCGCGCGCGCTCGCGCTGGCAAGCCGCCCGTTGCCGCTCAAGGATCGGGGCGCTCGGCGCGCCCAGCAGATGCGCCACAAACAGCCGACTGGGAAACTCCACGCGCACGCGCCGAATGCTGGCGAGCGGCGCGGGCTCGTGCAGCCAGCGGAGCAGCTGATCGCGCCCGGCTTCGGTCAGGTGGTAGATTGTGCGCGGCGGACCGCTCTCGGAGGGGGCGCTATGCCCGCTGATCAAGCCGTCGCGCTCAAGGCGCTTGAGCGTGTTGTAGAGCTGGCTGGCGTTCAGCCGCCAAATCTGCCCCAGACAGGCAGGATCGCCGAAGCACTCCAGCATCTGGTAGCCGTGTTGCGGCGCGAGGGCAAGCAAGCCGAGGATGACGTGATCGGGCGTGAGGGTCACAGCGCACTACTCCAACTTAGAATACTGCTATTCTAAACTGGAATAGCGCAGATGGCAAATTTCAGTTTTCAGACGGCGCGCCTAGCCCATCAGCTTCGGATAGCCCGTGATGCGGCTGATCTCGGCGTAGAGGGGGCGCACCCCGCGATACAAACGCTTGTAGACTCGCTCGTAGAGCGCGCTGTAGAGGCTGTGATTCTCCGCCTTCGGCTCGTAGGCGCGCCCTATGCGCGTCATGGCGCGGATCGCCGTCTCGAAATCGCTGTGCAAGCCCAAGCCAACCGCCGCCACAATCGCCGCGCCCAAGCCCGACGCCTCGTACAGGTGCGGGCGCAGCGCCGTCACGCCGAAGACGTCCGCCGTGATCTGCATGGCTTGCTCGCTCTGCGAGCCGCCGCCGCTCACGCGCACCTCCTGCAGGCGCAAACCCGTCTTGCGTTCGGCGCGTTGCGCCGCCTCGCGCAGGGCGTAAGCGATCCCCTCCAAGATGGCGCGATACAAATGCGCCCGCGTGTGGACGCCGCCGAAGCCGATCACGGCGCCTTTCGCCTCGGCGCCGGGCACCTTGATGCTGGGCGACCAGTACGGCTGCAAAATCAAGCCGAGCGCGCCGGGCGGCGCTTGCTCCGCCAGCGCATCCAGGAGCGACTCCGCCGAGACGCCCCGCTCCGCCGCTAAGTGCAGCTCCGCCGCGCCGAACTCGCGCTTGAACCAGTCCACCATCCAGTAGCCGCGCGAGATTTGAGTCTCAAGGGCGTAGGCGCGCGGCACCGCCGCCGGATAGGGCGGGATCAGCGGGATCGCCTCGACGTAGCGGCGATGAAAGGTGTTGAACGTGGCGGTCGTGCCGTAGCTGATGTGTCCGACGTGCGGCAAGATCGCGCCACAGCCGAGCATCTCGCAGGCTTTGTCGGCGGCGGCGGCGATCAGCGGCGTGCCAGGCGGGATGCCCGTCGCCTCAGCCGCCTCGGTCGTGATCCTGCCCAGCTCGCCGCCCACTTCGATCAGATCGGGCAACTTGTCGGGCGTCAGAGGCAACGCCTGCCACTGCCAGCTCCAAGATGCCGCCCAGCGCTGCCGACGATAGTCGAAGGGCAAGTAGCCGACCTGACAACCGACCGAATCGACGAAATTGCCCGTCAGTTTGTAGGTCAGGTAGCCGGAGAGCAGCAAGTACTTATGCGTGCGCGCCCATATCTCAGGCTGATGCTTGGCGATCCAATTCGCCTCCGCCTCCGCCTGCAGGTAGGCGAGGGTCTTGCGCATCCCGATCAGGCGGAAGAGCAAGCCCCACGCCCCGCTCACGGGCTTGACGCCCTGCGTTTGGCGCTGATCGAGCCAGACGATGGCGGGGCGCAACGGCTCGCCTTTCTCGTCCACATTGATGACGGTGCCGCGTTGCGTGGTGAGCGCCACGCCGCGCAGCGCGCTGCGCCATGCGCCCGCTTTCGCCCACAAGGCGCGGCACGCCTCGCCCAGCATCCGCCAAAAATACTCAGGCGCCTGCTCCGCCCAGCCATACTGCGGCGAGACGTACGGCTCAACGGGCAGGCGCGCCGATTCGATCAGTTCGCCGCGCAGGTTGAAGAGCAAGGCGCGCACGCTCTGCGTGCCGTAATCAATGGCGAGCAGACAGTCTTCCAGCACGGGGCATCTCTCCGAAGGCGCAAAGTCTTGCGGAGAGTATAAACGGCTCTGGTCAGGCTGACCAGAGCCGTTCGAGGCGGGCGCGGACTGCCTAGCGGCAGTTGTTGATGCAGATCGCGCCTTCGTAGCGCGCCAACTCGCTCAGTTTGCCTTGCGCGTCGCTGCGCACGATGAAGACGGTCGCGCTGAGCTGCCCGTTGTTGTAGACGGCGGGGCGGTACTCGCCCTGTACGCCGGCGAAGCGCGGCAACTGCGCCACGAAGGGCTGCACAGCCGCCGGTCCGCCGTTCTTGATGGCGTTGGCGATCATGTACACGGCATCGTAGTAGGCGACGGCGTGGCTATCGGGCAATTCGCCGTAGGTCGCCCGATAGTTGCGCACGAACTCGGCGCTGGCGGCATCTAGCGCGTCGGCGAACCAGCTGGTCACGCCCAGCAAGCCGTCCATGCCGCCCTCGCCCATCGCGGCGCGGAAGTCGGGATTCTCCAGCGCGCCGTAGGCGATCTCGCCCTTGAAGCCCTCGGCGCGCAGCGCTTTGATCAGCTCGGCGGCGGCGTTGGGCGCGCTCCAGATGGCGATGACTTGCGGATCGGCGGCGAGGAGCGTGCGCGCCTCGGTCGTGAAGTCGCTCGCCGTGACGGGATGGCTGGTGTTGGCGACGATCTGGGCGTCGGTCAGGTCGCGGAAGCGCGTGACGACCTGCGTGAACGCCGCCACGCTATCCTGCCCGTAGAGGGTGGTGGCGGAGGCGACGGCAAGGCGCGTGTAGCCGCGGATATCGACCAGATAGCTGGCGAGGGCGCTCGCCCAAGTCGCATCGGCGGGGCGCAGCTGGAAGACGAAGCGGGTCGGGTCGCTGTTGCTCAGCACGGCGGCGGTGCCGCTCACGAACTGCGGCACGCGCGCGTTGGGCGCGAGGTTCAGGTTCGGCAGCGCGATGCCGGTCAGGGTCGGACCGAGTAAGGCAGCGGGCGGCGCCGCGCTGAGCAGCGCGCGCGCCGTGACGCCGAACTGCTCGGCGCTGCTCGTATCGAAGTCGCGCAGGTCGAGGGTGACGCGCACGCCGTTGGGCGCGGCGATGCCGCCCTGCGAGTTGATCTCATTGACGGCGAGCTGCGCCCCGCGCAGGGCGCGCAGCCCGATCTCGCCATCCAGCCCCGTCTGTGGCGCTAGAAAAGCGATGGGCACGGTGCGGGTCGCGGTGGCGGTCGGGGCGTTGGGCGCGGTCAGATTCTGGAAGCGCGTATCGGCGCAGCGGCGTGAGCAAAAGCCGCCGCTGTAGCGCGACTCCTCAATGCCTTTGCCCTCAGCGGTCAGGCGGAAGAAGATCGCGGCGTCTATCGCCCGCAGATTGGTCGTGCCCGTGCCGCTGAAGAGCGAGGGGTTGTAGACGCCCTGCAGCCCGCCGATGGCGCCGCTGGTGACGAGCGTATCGCGCACGGCTTGCGTCCCGCCGCCGCTGATCTCGACGGCAGCCGCCACCGCCGCCACGCTATCGAAGCCGATGACCGACTCGGCGGTGGGCAGCTCGCCGAAGCGCGCCCGATACGCCTCCACAAAGCGCCGACTGCCCGCATCTTGAGCATCCGACAGCCAGATGAGCGGGACGATCACGTTCGCCACGGCGCTGCCGCCGCGATTGGTGAACTCGCTTAGGTTGCCCTCAGCCGAGCCGTAAGCGATCACGCCCGTGTAGCCGCGATTGCGCAGCTCGCGCACCAAGAGCGCAGCCGTCTGCGGCGTCCCGAAGATGGCGATTGCCTCCGGATTCTCGTCGTAGAGCGTGCGCGCCTGTGTGGTGAGGTCGGTCGCCGTTTGATCGTAGGTCACGGCGGGCGCGAGGCGCACCGCTGTCGTGCCCGCGGGACGGGCGGCTCGCTCGAAGGCGGCGAGATCGGCGCGCCCGCGCGCTGAGTTATCGGTCGCCGTGCCGATGACGCGGAAATAGCGTTGCGTCCTCAAATAGTTGCCCAGATCGCGCGCCAAATTCTCGTTGCTGGAGCGCATCCGCAGGATGAAGGCGTTGCTCACGCCGACTGGCTCGCTGGGCAGGCTGACCAGCTGCAGGATGCGATTGGTGTTGGCGAGATCGAGGTTGTTATCGAGCAGGCTCGGCACTTGCGGACCGATGATCGCCACGGGCTTCGCCTCCACAGAGGCTTGCAGGGCGGTGCGCATCTCGGTTTGGGTGGCGGCGCTGCGCGTCTGCAGGCTGAAGGTGTAGGTGGTGGTGCGCCGCGCGTTGGGGACGGGCGTGGCGTTATCGGCGGGGCGGGCAGGGCCGCGCACGCCGCCGCCGCCGTTGACGATCTCAAGGGCGAGCTGGGCGCCCTGCACAAAGTGGCGGCTGCTGACCAGATCGTTTTCGGCGGCGCTGCTCAGGAGCGCCAAGACGAGAGTCTCACGATTTTGGGCGTAGGTGGGGGCGGCGAGCGCGCCCAAGACGAGCGCGCACAGCGCCATCAGCCCGATCCAACGCGCTGAGAAGCCTTTGAGCATCTTTGAAACTCCTATGTTCACTCGTAGCGAACTGCCTCAATCGGCTGTAAGCTGGCAGCCCGATTCGCCGGATAGATTCCGAAGAACAGCCCGACCGCTAAGGAGAAGCTCACAGCCAAGATGATCGAATCAAGGGTGACCGTGGTGGTGATGATGCCCGTCGCGCCGACCAAGAGCGCAATGCCCACCCCGAAGAGGATGCCGAACGTGCCGCCGATCAGGCTGAGCGTGATCGTCTCGACCAAGAACTGGGTCAAGATGGTGCGCTTCTTGGCGCCGACGGCTTTGCGCAAGCCGATCTCCATCGTGCGTTCGGTCACCGAGACCAGCATGATGTTCATGATGCCAATGCCGCCGACCAGCAAGCTGATGCCCGCGATGGCGCCCAAAAAGAGCGTCAGGATGCCGGTGATGCTGCCGGCGATGCTCAGGAACTGCTGCTGAGTCAGCACGGTGAAGTCGTCTTCAACGCCCTCGCGGATGCCGTGCTGCTGGCGCATGACCTCCGTCACGTCGCGCTCCACGCGCGCGATATCCTCGCTGCTGAGCGCCGAGATGAAGATCACGCTGACGCGCCGCGCGCCGCTGGCGGTGCGCGCATTCGAGATGGTGCGGTAGGCAGTCTGCAGCGGCACGAAGACGGAGGTATCCGGGTTGCCGGCGAAGCCGACGCCCACCGGCTGCGTCACGCCGATGACCGTGAAGGGCGCATTGCCGACGCGGATGGTCTGCCCGATGGGATTCAAGCCGCCGAAGAGCGCATCCGCCGCCTCCGAGCCGAGGATGGCAACCCGCGAGGCGCGCTCATCTTCCGCCGCCTCGAACCAGCGCCCCTGCGCGACCTCAAGGTTGCGCACGCGGTTGTAATCGACCGTGACGCCGCGCGCCGTGATCAAAATCCGCTCGCGCTGATAGGCGACTGTGACGTTGTTGACGGTCAGCTCCGGCGCCACGCCCAGCAAGTTCGGCACGCGGGCGCGGATAGCGTCGGCGTCGGCATCGGTCAGCGGGCGGGTTTGCGTCGGCGCGCGGATGCCCTGACTGCTGGGCGGACCGGCTGTGATGCGCACTTGTCCGGGCACAACCGTCACCAAATTCGTGCCGATGCTGGTGATCTGACTGTTGATGCTCTGCTGGACGCCGTTGCCGATGGAGAGCAGCGCCACCACCGACGCCACGCCGATGATGATGCCGAGCATCGTCAGCCCGGAGCGCAACTTGTTGGCGAGCAGCGCATCGATGGCGATGCCGAAGTTACGCAGGAAATTCATGCCGTCTGCACCTCCTCTGCGTACTCGATCAGACCGTCTTTCAGGCGGATGATGCGCTCGGATTGCGCCGCGATGTTCGGATCGTGCGTCACGACGATCAAGGTGATGCCGCGCTCACGATGCAATTTCTGGAAGAGTCCCATGATCTCTTTGCCGGTGGCGGAGTCGAGGTTGCCGGTCGGCTCGTCGGCGAGGATGATCGAGGGCTGATTGACCAACGCCCGCGCAATGGCGACGCGCTGTTGCTGACCGCCGCTGAGCTGGTTGGGGCGATGATCGAGCCTATCGCCCAAGCCGACTAACTTGAGCATCTCGGTGGCGCGCCGATTCGCCTCGCGGCTGGAGAGCCCAGCGTAGGCGAGCGGCAACGCCACGTTCGCTAACGCCGTGCTGCGCGCCAGCAGGTTGAACTTCTGAAAGACGAAGCCGATGCGCTGATTGCGTATCTCCGCCAGCTGATCGTCATTCAGCGAGGCGACCTCGCGCCCATCGAGCTTGTAACTGCCCGAAGTCGGCACGTCTAGGGCGCCCAGAATGGCGAGCAAGGTGCTTTTGCCCGATCCTGACTGCCCGATGACTGAGACCATCTCGCCTTTCCAGATGCGCAAGCTCACCCCGCGCAGGGCATGGACTTCGGTCTCGCCCATTTTGTAGACTTTGGTCAAGTCCTTCGCCTCGATGATCGGCGGATCATCGCGCTGCGGCTCAGGACTGGTGGTGGGATAGCTAGTGATCAGTTCGCCCATAGGCTCTCGCCCTCATTTCGGATTTACATCAACGATGATACAGAAAGCGGCGTAATCGTTCGGCGAGGTGGCTTGCGGCGTCCCGACTGCGCCCGCTCCGCCGATCAGCGCGCCGAAGCCGCCCAGCGCGCCCAGCCGAATCGCCAACAGATTGACCGAATCGCCCGCCAAGACGCCCTGCTGGCTCAATTTTGTGCCGCTCGGTGCAACCACCTGCGCCAAAGGCACGAGGGGAAAGCGCTCGCGGCTGCCGCCCAGCACTTCCACCACGACTTCCCGCTGCGTCAAGGCGACCAAACTGCCCTTGACCGTGCGCAGCAGCGTCGGGTCGAGCGTGGGCGGCGGACCGGGCGTGCGCGTGGGCAGGTTGCGCGCGAAGGTCGAGAAGAAGCTGCGCAGGTTGCTATCGTTGCTGGCAGCTCTGAAGCAGGCTTCAAACTCAGAGCCGACTCGCACGAAGCCCTGCCCGGAGGCGATCAAGGTTGCCAAGGGCGGACCTTGCGTGTAGCCGATCAAAGCGCCGCAAGCGAAGATACTCAATATGGCGAGGGCGCCGAGGCTCAGGCTGAGCCAACGCCGTCTGCGGCGCGGCGCGCTGTAGGCTAGGGCGCTGGGCAGGGCGGCTGCGCCGTGCGCGCCGTTCGTCGGCTTGTGTTCGGGCGCTCGGACGGGCGCCTGCTGAGCTTGTTCCATCACCCTGAGCCTCTCACTAAAGCTTTTTGAAACTTAGCGCCCGCCGCCGAAGAAGCCGCCGTTCGTGCGCGCGCCGCCGTTGTTGATCAGCACGACCTGCCCCTCGCGCAAGCCCTCGCCGTTGACCTCAGTCAGCTCCCCGACCGAGAGTCCGCTCTGGACGTCGATCTCGACGGGCGCGCCCTCCGAGCGCTGCACGAGGACGAATTGCCGCCCGTTCGGATCGCGGCGAATGGCGCGCGTCGGGACGGTCAGCACGTCTTTGCGGGTGGCGAGGATGATCTCGACGTCTGCCGTCATGCCCAAGAGCTGCGGGACGCGGTCGGTCACTTTGATGCGCGCGCTGTAGGTCACCACGCCTTGCACCGCGTCACCGACGGTGCTCTTGCGCTCGACCACGCCCTTGAAAGGCGACTCGGCGTTGACGCCCAGCAAGGTGAAGCGCGCTTGCTGCCCGACCTGCACCCGCCCAATATCCACCTCATCCACGCTGATGTCGATGTACAGCGCGCTGGTATCCGCCAAGACGAAGGCTGGCTGCCCGCCCAAGCCGACGCTCTGCCCGACGCTGACGTTGACGGCGCTGATGATGCCATCCACAGGCGCGGTCAGCTGCGCCTTGCTCAGGTTGCGCTCGGCTTGCGCCACGTTCAGGCGGGCTTGCTCCAGCTGCGCCGCCGCGATATCGCGCTGCTCCTTAGTGGCGCCTTCCAGCAGGGCATCGAGGGCGGCTTGCGCCTGCGCCACTTGCGCCTCGGCGGCGCGGAGGGCGGCGTCGCTGCTGTGAGCGCGGCGCGCCGCGTTGCAATTCGCCGCAGCCACATCGCGCTGATCGCGGGCTTGCTTGAGCGCCTTGCCGACCGACGAGTCGGGATCGGGGCGGAAGTCGACATCGAACTGATAGCCTTCCGTGACGTAGCGATTGTAAGCGTCCTGCGCCACTTTGAAGGCGCTCTCGGTGGCGGCGACGTTGGCACAGCTCTGCGTGATCACGTTCTGTTGGTTATCGAAGGCGGCTTGGGCGCTGGCGAGGTTCGCCTCAGCTTGGGCGAGGGCGGCGCGCGCTTGGGCAATCTCGCGTTGGCTGGCGGGCTTGGTCACGTTGGCGTAGTTCGCTTCTTGAATCAGCAAGGCTTGGCGCGCCTGCTCCAGCTGCAGCTCCAGCTGCGAGGTATCCAGCGTCGCCAGCACGTCGCCGGCGCGCACGCTATCGCCGACGCGGACGTTGACCTCGCGCAGCGTGCCGCTGACTTCGAAAGCGAGGTTGATGAAGCGCTCTGGGCGCAAGCTGCCGGAGGCGATCAGGACGTCGTCGAGGCTGCGGCGCTCCACGACGGCGGTGCTGGCGTTTTGCGCGTTGGCGGCGCGCGCCTCGCGCAGCTGCGGCAAGATGATGAAGACAGTCGCACCGCAAAGCAGCAGGCAAGCGACGGGCAGTACAATCAGCAGTGTGCGTAACCAACGTTTCATGGGCGTATGCGACTCCGTCTGAGTATCTCAGCGTACTTGTCTGATCTTATACAGGTTATAGCACAACATGGTTAACAGACCTTGAGAATTTTCGGCGCTCGATTTTCTGCTCACAGCCGCGCCGAGCCTGACAGGATGAGCGGAAGCTTAAGGCACTTTCGGCGGACTTGTCAAGCGCGCTGCTTTGCTCTAAACTTATAATCAAACGGGCATTTGATTTTCAAGTGAGGGACTATCTATGGCTGAGGTACTGCCTACCACCTTGAGCGCTGTTGACTTCTACCGCCTCGACGAGCTGCTGACGCCCGAAGAGCGCGAAGTGCGCTACCTTGTGCGGGAGTTCATGGCGCGCGAAGTTGAGCCGATCATCAACTCGTACTGGGAGCGCGCCGAGTTCCCCGTCGAGATCATCCCGAAGTTGGCGGCGCTCGGTTTGGCGGGCGCGACCATCAAGGGCTACGGCTGCCGCGGACTCTCGCAGGTGGCGATGGGCGTGATGGCGATGGAGTTCGCGCGCGGCGATGCCAGCATCAGCACCTTTTTCGGCGTCCACAGCGGCTTGGCGATGGGCAGCATCGATCTGCTGGGCAGCGATGAGCAGAAAGAGCGCTGGCTGCCCGCCATGGCGCGCATGGAGCTGCTGGGCTGCTTCGGGCTGACCGAGCCGCAAGGCGGCTCGAACGCGGCGCGCCCGCTGACTACCGCCGTGCGCCAGGGCGATCACTACGTCCTCAACGGCGCCAAGCGCTGGATCGGCAACGCGACGATGGCTGATCTCGCCATCATCTTCGCCCGCAACACTGAGACCGATCAGGTCAACGCCTTCGTGGTCGAGCCGAAGAAGATGGCGGGCTACACCGCCACGCCGATTGAAGGCAAGATCGCCAAGCGCGCCATCATCAACGCCGATATCAAGCTGGAAAACGTGGTCGTGCCGTCGGCGAACCGCCTGGAGCGCTGCAACAGCTTCCGCGACGTGGCAAAGGTGCTGATGGTCACGCGCGTCGGCGTGGCGTGGGAGGCGGTCGGCGCGGCGATGGCAGCCTATGAGTACGCCCTCGCCTACGCCAAGCAGCGCGTGGTCTTCGGCAAGCCGATTGCGGGCTTCCAGATGATTCAGGATAAGCTGGTGCAGATGCTGGGCGAGATCACCGCCATGCAGCTGTTCACCTTGCGCCTGAGCCAGCTGGCGGATGAGGGCAAGCTGACCGACGGGCAGGCGAGCCTCGCCAAAGTGCATAACGCGATGGCGGCGCGGCGGGTGGTGGCGCTAGGGCGCGAGATCATGGGCGGCAACGGCATCCTGCTCGAAAATCACGTGGCGCGCCACTTCGTGGACATGGAAGCCGTCTACACCTACGAAGGCACCAACGAGATCAACACGCTAGTGGTCGGGCGCGAGATCACCGGCATCTCAGCCATCGTCTAGGGCTACGAGGCGGCGGTCTGAGGCTTCAGACCGCCGCCTACGGCGAATCTACTGAGATGGCGAGGAGAGGCGCAACCATCCCTAGAACTAGCTGCTCGACGAGTCAGAGACGGCGCGCACGGTCTGTGAGGCGCGGATGCCGTTGCTGGGCGTGCTGCGCGGATTGGCGCTCCCTGCGTTTGGCTCGTGTTCAGCCAGCAGCGCCTTGAAGCGCTCTTGGAACAGCTCAGCTTGGGCGCGTTGCAAGCGCCACAAGCGCTCTAGGCTATCTTGAATCGGCACGAACAGGGCGACTGCCTCGTTGACTTTGGCGCGGAACGCCTCGAATTCTTTGGTGTGGGCGCGCCACGCCTCGTCGTTGGCGAGCGTGAATTGGCGGAAACGACGCTGATCTTCAGCTGTCCAGTCGTTCCATTCTTGGCGGAAGCGCTCTTCAGCGAGGCGTTGCATCTCCGCCACCTCGCCGATGCGCCGCTCAAGGCGCTCGCCGATGCGCTCGAAGTCCTCGATGATCTTTTTCATCTGGCGGTATGCCTCTGCCCAAGTCTCAAAGCGCTCGATGCGGCGGCGCATCTCTTCATCGTAGGCGGCGAAAGCGCGGTTCAGCTCCTCGATGCGGGCATCGCGCTGATGCGCCAACATAGTCTGCTGATCGATGAACTGTTGAGTCTGCTCGCGCCGTTCGCGGTCGGCGGACTGGATTTCAAGGATCAGCTTCTCGTTGCGCAGCGCCAACGATTCGAGCAGATCGAGCTTCGGGCGCAGCGAGTCGACCTGTTTTTGCAGCTCAGGCAGCTCGCTTTGAATTTCGGAGAGGCGGCGTGTATCTTGGCGGCGCTGCTCTTCGAGGAAGGCGATGCGGCGCTCAGGCTCTTCGAGCATCTTGGTGACGTCTTCCATGCGCTGAGTCAGGGCGGCGATGGCGTTGGCGAGTCGGTCGCGCTCGACGCGGAAGGCGGCGAGTTCATCGCTGATGCGCTCGAAGCGATCAAGGCGCTCGCTCAGCTCGCGGATGGGGCGGGCGAGCAGCTCGCGGGCGTTTTCGGCGCGGCGCTCCGCCTCGCGCTCGGCAAGGATGCGCTTCGCCTCTAGCGCCTCAATTTGCTGCTGAATCTCGCCGCGCAGGTGCTCGATGATCTCGTTATCGCGCCCGACGGGCAAAAAAGCCGCCCGCGCAGCCGCCAATTCGCTCTCAAGGGCGTTGAGGCGACGCGCCATGCCCTCGGCGTAGTCGCGCTGTTGCAGCAGCTGTTCTTCCAGCTTGACGATCTTCGCCTTATCGCGGCGGCGTTCCTCATCCAGCCACTCGATCATTCGAGAAAGTTGATTGATATCCATACGCTAAGCCCCTCCAGGATGCCGCGTTCAGCCATGTGGCAACTATACCATCCCTTGCGCGGGCTTGGCAAGGTGCGCAGTGCGCTATAATGATGCTTGCTTGGCGCATCGATTCAGGAGAGAGGCTATGAGCGCTTCCTTGCGCGGACCAGAACAAGTCAATGTCAACGTAGCAATCTTGACCGCCGCTTTTCAAATACGGGGAGCGATGCCCGTCGTCGGCACCTTCCTGACCTTCATCAACGATACGCAGCGATCGACGCTGACCATCACCAATGCGGCTGTGCTGGGCGTGCACGCCACCAACCCCGCCGCTCAGATGATGCAGCCTGAAATTCTCATCATGAAGCGCGCCATTCAAGTCTTGGCGCTGGAGAGCGCCCCGCCTTCGGGCGTTGTGCTATCCTCGCGCACCGAGTCGCTCATGCTCTACACCCAGCAGTACGCCATCATGGGGCGCTGGCATGTGTCACCCGATGTGCGCCTTCAAGACTTTGTGGAAGCCTCGACAGCGCAGCTTTTGCCAGTCAGCAATGCGCGCATTTATACGCTCTTTCAGGCGCGGCAGGGCATCATCCCGGCGACTCAGCTGGCTTTTGTGCACGTCAGCGCCGTCCAGAGCTATCACAAAGCTTGAGTGAGGGGAAAGATATCGCTGATGGCAAGCGCCTCCGATGAGTTTGTCAAACTTACTGATCGATTTCTTCCGTGAGAGGCTTGCCCTGTGAAGTTTCACTCGTCACAATTCACTTCACAAATAAGTGGAGGTGAGCTTGCCATGCTCCGAAAGACTTCACAACCGACCGATGATTATGGGCGCGCCGAAGTGTTCCTGACGCGCGCCACCGCCGCTTACCGCGCGACGCAATACCCTGAGGCGTTGGCGCACGCCCAAGATGCCCTTCAGCTCGCTCAGCAAAACCTTGAGCGCGAGCCGCGCTGGGCGGCGATCTTGGATCGCGCCTACAAGCGCATGGCGGAATGCCACGATCGGCGGACGGACTTCGCTGAGATGGAGCGCGTCCTTGAGGAATGGGCGAACGCCACCAAGCGCCCCGAGGGCAAAGTGGAAAACTTGGCGCTGTGGGCGCGCATGTGCTATCGGCGCGGCGACTATCCCCAAGCCCTGCGCGCCTTAGACGAAGGCGCCAGCCTTGCCCAGAGCTGCGGCTACGCGCTCGGCTTGGCGACCGTCCTGCGCTTCCGCGCCGATGTGTTGTGGCTCTCCGGCGAGGTGGAACGGGCTATCTCAACGGCGCAGCAGGCGCTGGCGCTCTTCGAGCGCATCGATAACCCTGAGGGGCGCGCCCGCACCCTCAACACGCTCGGCATCGGCTACACCTACTTGGGCGATTACTACCAAGCCATCGTCCATTGGCTGCGCGCCATTCAGCTTTACGAGTCGTTGGATGAGCGCTTCGGCTTGAGCGTCATCTGCAGCAACACCGGCGAGGCATATCAAAACCTCTACGCCATGCGCACGGCGCTCTTCTACCATCAACGCGCCAGCGATCTGCTGGAAGGCAAGGTGACCAGCGATATCGCCCGCAACTTGGGCGTCGATCTGGTGGCGACCGGGCGCGTTGAGGAGGGCTTGGCGTACTTGCAACGCGCTGTTCAGCTCGCCAACGAGAAAGGCGAGATGGATAACTTGCTGCAGGCGCTCGCCAGCCTCGCCGAAGCTCATTGGCAATTAGCCGATTACACCCAAGCCGAGTCGGTCGCCCTTGAGCTGCTCACCCTAGCGCAAGCGCGCGGCGCGAAGCGCCATCTGCTGCGCGCCGAGCTGGTGCTGGGCTATTGCGCCCTCGCTGCGGGCGATGCCAGCAAGGCTCAAGAGTACTTCCACGAGGCATTCGTCGAGTCGCAGGGGCTATCGGATCGGGCGCTGATCTGGCGCGCTCACGCCGCCCTAGCCGATGCCTTCAGCCAAACGCAGCCTGAGACCGCCGCCATGCACTACAGCATCGCCGCCGATATTCTCAATCAAATCGCCCAGAGCATCGGCGACTTGCAGCTGCGCGAGACCTTCTGCAGCGCGCCGTTGGTGGCTAGAGTGCTGAACGCCGCCGCCCAGAGCCAATCCTAGTCATGTCTGAGCGTTTGGCGGCACACGCGCAGCGCTTATTCGGCTTGACGCTCTCAGCGGCGCAGCAAGCTCAGTTTGCTCGCTACGCCGCCGAGCTGGAGGCGTGGAACAAAAGCCGCGCCAACCTGACCGCCATCACCGACGTCGAGGCGGTCGAGATACGCCACTTCCTCGACTCGCTCTCGCTCTTGAGCGCACTGGATATCCCGCTGGGCGCGCGCCTGATCGACGTCGGCACGGGCGGCGGCTTCCCCGGCGTGCCGCTCAAAATCGTCCGCCCCGACCTGCGCCTGACCCTCTTGGAGGCAACCGGCAAGAAGATCGCCTTTTTGCAGCACTTGGCGGGCGTCTTGGCTCTCGCCGACGTGCAGCTCCTGAACGCGCGCGCCGAGGAGGCGGGTCAGATGCCCGATCAGCGCGAGCGCTATGATTTCGTCGTGGCGCGCGCTGTGGCGCACATGCCCGTCCTGATGGAGTACCTGCTGCCTTTGGCGCGCGTCGGCGGGCTGTGTGTGGCGATGAAAGGCGAGAGCGCCGCCCGCGAGACCGCCGAGGCGGCTAACGCCCTGCGCATTTTGGGCGGGCAGGTCGCGCGCATCGTGCCGATTCAGCTGCCCGCCGTGGCGGAGCTGCACCATCTCGTGCTGATCCAGAAAGTCGCGCCCACGCCGCGCGCTTATCCGCGCAAGCCGGGCGCGCCCGCTAAGAAGCCGCTCTAAGCCGTCGGCTCGCTCGCCCCGTTCGGACTCTCCTGCGCCAACGGCTCTGGGCGCGGCACGATCTGCATCACGGCGTAGACCTTATCGCCCCTGCTGAGGCGGATGCCGATCAGATCGCCGTTCAGGTCGCGCCTGCCGTGCGGCGCATCGCGGAATTTCACCACGCGGAAGCGCCCCTGCGCCGTCAAGACGATCACCAAGTCCGCCGCCATGCCGATGAGCGCCGCCGCGATGCGGTCGCCCAGCATCAGGCGCATGGTCGGCGTGCCCGCGCCGCCGCGCCCCTGCACGGGATACTCCGTCAAGGGCGAGCTCTTCGCCGCGCCGCCCTCCGTGACCGTCCACAAGGCGCCTTCGGGACGGACGATCTGCCCGCTGACCACCCTATCGCCCTCGCTCAGGCGGATGCCGCGCACGCCGCCGGCTGCCAAGCCCATCGGGCGCACCTCTGAGAGTCTGAAGCGGATCGATTGGGCTTCGGCGGTCACCAAGATGGCTTCATCGCCCTCGCGGGCGAAATGCGCCGCCACGAGCCGATCTGCGCCCAAGTTGATGATCGAGATGGCGCGCGCCGAGAGCGCGGGCAGATCGGCGATGCGCACGCGCTTGACGTCGCCGCCGACGGTTGCCAAGAACAGATAGCCCTCCTCGAAGTTGGGGCGCAGGCTGAGCGCGCCGATCACCTGCCCGCTCTCGCGCAGGTCGCACATTGAGATCACATCGCCGCCCTCGCTCGGCTCGTCGGTCAGCGGCAAGTTCTGGACGGGGATGGTGGCGGCGCGCCCGTCCGCCGTGAACAAGTACAGGATATCCGCCGTGTTGCTGCGCAGGAGGAAGCGTGGCGGGTCTTGAGTCTGGGCGGTGATCTTGGGTGGCGCATCCTGATAGGTGCGGCTGATCTTGCCGCCGTGCGTCAGGGCGACCCACGTGCTCTCGGCGTGGGCGAGCAGGTCTTCAGGGCGCACGTCGATGGCTGCGCCGCTCAGAATCGTAGTTCGGCGCGGATCGGCATAGCGCTTTTTGATCTCGCGCAGCTCGTCAGCGATGACCTTGCGCATCAGGGCGGGATTCGCCAAGAGCTGCTCAAGGTAGGCGATTTGCGCCTGCTTTTCGCGGTACTCGGTCTGGATTTTCTCCTGCTCAAGGGCGGCGAGGCGGCGCAGCTGCAGATCGAGGATGGCGCTCGCTTGCGCTTCGGAGAGTCCGAACTGGTACATCAGCGCGCCGCGCGCCTCGTCGCTGTTTTCGCTCTCGCGGATGACGCTGATGACCTGATCGAGGAAGCGCAGGGCGATCAGCAAGCCCTCAAGGATGTGCGCGCGGGCGCGGGCGCGCTCCAGATCGTGCTGGGAGCGGCGGCGCACCACCTCCAGCCGATGCTCAAGGTAGACGCGCAGCGCCTGTTTGAGGGTGAGCGTGCGCGGCTCGCCATCCACCAGCGCCAGCATGATCACGCCGAAAGTGCTCTGCAGCGGCGTGTATTTGAACAACTCTTTCAGCACGGCGGCGGGATCGGCGTTGCTCTTGCACTCGATCACCACGCGCAAGCCCTGCCGATCCGATTCGTCGCGCAGGTCGCTGATGCCGTCGATCTTGCCGTCGCGCACTAGGTCGGCGATGCGCTCCAGGAGGCTGTTTTTGTTGATCTGGTAGGGAATCTCGCTGATGATGATGCGCGTCTTGCCGCGCTCAAGGCTCTCGATGTGAGCTTTGGCGCGCAGGGTCAGTTTGCCGCGTCCGCTGGCGTAGGCTGCCACCAGCATATCCTCGTACTCGGTGGCGTTTTTGCCGTCGCCGCCGCGATAGAGCAGCCCGCCGGTCGGGAAATCTGGCCCTTTGATGAAGCGCAGCAGGTCGTGCACGTCTACCTCGTCAAGGCGCTCCCAATTGGCGAGCAAGTAGACCAGCGCATCGCAGACCTCGCCCAGATTGTGCGGCGGGATGTTGGTGCTCATGCCGACGGCGATGCCGCTGGAGCCGTTGATCAGCAAATTCGGGATGGCGGCGGGCAGCACGGCGGGCTCTTGCAGCGAGCCATCGAAGTTATCTACAAAATCGACCGTCTCGCGCTCGATATCGGTCAGCAGCTCCATGCCGATGGGCGTGAGGCGGGCTTCGGTGTAGCGCATGGCGGCGGGCGAGTCGCCATCGACGCTGCCGAAGTTGCCCTGCCCATCGACCAGCTCGTAGCGCACCGAGAAATCTTGGGCGAGGCGCGCCATCGCCTCGTAAATGGCTTGATCGCCGTGCGGATGAAACTTGCCCAGCACCTCGCCGACGATGCGCGCGCTCTTTTTGTAGGGCGCCTCCGGGCGCAAGCCCATCTCGTGCATCGCGTAGAGGATGCGCCGCTGGACGGGCTTCAAGCCGTCGCGGGCGTCGGGCAGGGCGCGCGCCACGATCACGCTCATGGCGTAGTCAAGGTACGCCTCGCGCATTTGCTGATCGATGTTCACGGCTCGGATCGAGCCGATGGTAGGTGTCGTCACGGCTTTTTTCTCACGTCTTTGCGATCACAAACGGACTGAATGATAAGGTAGCTACGCTGCAGCTGTCAAAAGAACATTCGTTCTGAGTCTAGCGCAGGCGGCGGCGGAACGCAAGCCGCAAGTTCAGGGCAGCTCGGCGAGGATCGTCGTGATGAGCAACGCGGCGTAGGCGCAGTTGGCGGCGGCGGTCAGGTGGAAGTCGGTATCGGTGAACTGATCGGGCGGGGCGGCGTCCCACAGGTCTAGGTAGCGCCAGCCCTCGCGCTGGGCGACCGCCTCAAAGGCGGCGCGGTAGCCATCGTACGCCCAACGCGGATAGTAGGTGTTGTAGCGCAAGGGATGCGCTTCGTTGCGATAGATCGGCTCATTGATGAGGACGGTCGGCACGCCTTGCGCCGCCGCGAGGTCGACGCCCGCCTTCAGCACGTCGAAGTTCAGGTCTTCGGGCGCGATCTTGCCCGCCTCGCGCAGGCGCAGCACGTTGACCGAGAGGACGTTGTCGTCGGGGATCAAATTGACCGGATGCGGCGCGATGAAGCGCGGCAAGACGTGATCGAGGCGCGTGCTCGCCCAAGCGGGTGCGTAGAGCTGATGGCGCAGCCAGTCGGCGAGGTCGCGGCGCTGAGCGAAGAAGGTGCGCTCCTGCCAAGGGCGCGGCGGCAGGGGATACTGATCGAGTTTGAAGGCGTACTGCGCTTGCAGCTCGGAGACCTCCTCGCGGTGCGCCAAGATCAGCGGAAAGTCGAGCTGATCGGAGGGATACAGCGAGGCAAGCGAGGTCGACCAGATGATCAAATCGGGCGCGTGGGCGAGGGCGCGCCGCAAGATCAGGAAATCCTTGATGACGGTCAGGGTGGGATAGCCCAAGTTGTAGGCGCGCACGCGCCGCCCGTCGGCTGTATGCAGATCGAGCGCGTTGATGCAGGCGGCTTGGCTCTGATCGGCGCGCAACAGGTAGCCCCAGATCGCCGAGTCGCCCAGCATGACCACGCGGAACTCGTCCGTCGCCTTCGGGCGCGCCACGCGATGCGAGGCGAAGAGCTGCTCAAGGCTGTTGACGGTCACGGCGTAAGACGCCTCAGGGAACTCGGCGAAAGGGAAGCGCTCGCGCGGGGGGAAGAGCGCCCCGTAGACGCTCAGCCGATTGAGCCCACCGAGCGGCTGCGCAACGTACCAGACTATGTTGAACAGGATGAAGAGCGCTGCCGCCTTGATCAGGACGCGCCACAGCCGCACCGAGTCGTTCATCTGCCGATCAAGCCTCCGAGCATTTTGCCGATCAGACCCAGATCGGGCAAGGCGAAGAAAATCCAGCCGAGCGCCACGTAGTGGAAGGTCGCCAGCACGCTCAGGACTCCGATGGCGCGCGCCAAAGGCGGGCGCGCCGCCACGAAGGCATCCCAGCCCGCCGCCCGCGCCGACCACTGCCTGAACAGCCACAAGCCCGCGCCGTGCCACGCCCCCCACAGCACAAAATTGAGCGCCGCGCCGTGCCACAAGCCGATCAGGATCATCGTGCTGAGCTGCGCCGTCAAAACGACGCCCTCCCGCCACGCCTTGAGCGGCGTGCGCAGCAGCTCGCGGCTGGCGGGCGTGAAAAAGTACAGCCGAAACCACGTCGAGAGCGTGATGTGCCAGCTATTCCAGAAAGCTTGCAAGTTGCGCTTCAGGTAGGGCGCATCGAAGTTCTCCGGCAGCTTAATGCCCGCCCACAACCCGACGCCGATGGCGATATCCGTGTAGCCGCTGAAATCCCAGTACAGCCGAAAGGCGTAGGCGTAGACGATCAGCCAGAGGCTCAGCGCTCCGATGGGCGTGCCCGTCTGCGCATCGCGCACCAACTGCGGCGAGAGCGCCATCAGCGCCAACGAGTCGGCGAGGACGAACTTCTTGAACAAGCCGCGCATCAGGCGGCTGCCGCCCGCCTTGAAACGCTCCGCGCTGAGCGGCGCTGCGAGCGCCGCCGCGAACTGCTCGACGCGCGCAATCGGACCGGCGGCGAGGGCGGGGAAGAACAGCGCGTAGAGCGCGAAGTGCGGCAGGGGCAAGGGCTTCAGCCGACCGCTGCGGAAATCCAGCAGGACGTGCAGCAGCCGAAAGGCGAGGTACGAAAAGCCGATCCACGCGACGGTCTGCCCGATGTTGAGGGCATTCCCGTCCGCCGAGCTGAGCAGGGGCAGCTTCAGGGCGGCGAAAATGCCGATGATGCACAGCATTGCCATCAGCGCCATGCGGCGGCGGGGCGGCGAATCGCGGCGGGTCAGCCACCAGACGCCCACCGTCAAGCCGAGCGAGGCGAGCGGCAACGCGAGCGTCGGCGCGACCTCCCACTGCAGCAAGATGAGGAAGATCAGGCTGGCGAGCAGCAACAGCAACGGGCGCAGCGCGCCCAAAAACGGCGCGATCAGCGCGCAGAGCGCCATAGCTCCGATCAAAATGAGCGTCATGAGCCGCTGAACCTCGCCGTTGCGTTGATCATGGCGTGCATTATACCGACTCGGCGCGTTTATGGTAGAATTCTCGGCATGACTGAGCGAACCTCGCCCTCACGCGCCCGTTTTCGCCTATGGCGCGCCCTAGCGCTCGCCCTGATCGGCGCGCTGGCTGCGCTGGGCATCTTGAATCTCAGCCTGATCGCGCTCATCAACGCCGATCAGCCCGTCAGCGCGCCCAGCGGGACGCTGCTCTACGTCAGCACCTTCGATGACGACCCGGATACCGACGCCGACGACTCGTTCAACGCGCAGTGGGCGCAATACAAGGGTCAGGATAGCGCCGTCATCGCCGATGGCATCCTGTACTTGAGCATCGGCTCAGCGGGCGGCGTCTTCAGCGATCTGGACTATCCCTTCGCCGATCTAGACGTCGAGGTGCTGGTCGGCTGGCAGGAGGGCGACTCCGAAGTGATCGAGGCGGCGGAGATCAGCTTGATGTTCCGCTATCAGGATGTGAACAACTTCTACGCTTTCAAGCTGCGCGGCGATGGCGCCTACCGCGTGGAGCGCTTCCAGAGCGGCACGCTGGACGTGCTGAGCGAATGGCAGATCGCGCCGCAGGCGCTGAGCGGCTTGGGCGCTTTCAATCGGCTGCGCGTCGTGGCTCAGGGCGATCAGCTGCGCTTTTTCATCAACGATCAGCCCGTTTGGCTGTGCCCGAAAGGGACGGATCGGCGCTCGACGTGGAGCGGCTTGCGCAGCGGCGCGTGCTTGAGCAACAACCGCCAAACCGCCGAGGCGCTGATCGATTCCGCCTTCAAAACGGGTAAAATTGCGCTAGGCGCGGTCGCTGGGCAAGGCGCGACAGGCTTCCGCGTCGCCTTTGACAACGTGATCGTCCGCGCGCCGTGAAGAGCAGGATACCGCTATGCCGATGCCGCGCCCGCTAGGAATCACGCTGGATAAGCCCAATGGCGTCTTGATCATCCAATGGGCGGATGGGGCGCTTTGCCGCTACCCGCTCAGCCATCTGCGCGAGGCGTGTCCGTGCGCGGAATGTCGCGGCGGGCATCACAACATGGGGCGGCAAGGCGATCCCGAACACATCCTCGCCCTGACGCCCGCCCGCTCGTATAAAATCGTGCGCATCGAGCTGGTCGGCAACTACGCCTTGCAGCCCTTCTGGGACGATAACCATCACACCGGCATTTACACATGGGAGTACCTGCGGCGCTTGTGTCCGCCGCCTGAACTGGCCGATAGCGCCGCCCAAACCAGCGCGGAAAGTCAGTGATGCACGCCTACTTGCCGTTCATCGAAGAGATTCTGATCGACGAAGCGACGCTCCAAGCGCGCATTGAGGCGCTGGGCGCTCAGATCAACGCCGATTACAGCCACGCCGCCGATCTGCTGCTGATCTGCGTGCTGAAGGGCGGCGTGCTGTTCCTGACCGACCTGATGCGCCACATCCACGTGCCGCACGCCATCGATTTCATGGCGATCTCCAGCTATGGGGCGGGCGCGCGCGAGTCGAGCGGCATCGTGCGCATCGATCTAGACTTGCGCCAAAACGTCGAGGGGCGCAACCTGCTGATCGTGGAGGATATCATCGATACCGGCACGACGCTCGCCTATTTGCGGCGCTTGCTCTTAGCGCGCAACCCTGCCAGCCTGCGCATCTGTACGCTGCTGAGCAAGCCCAGCCGCCGCCAAGCCGATATTCAGGTCGACTACGTCGGCTTTGAGATTCCGGATAAGTTCGTCTTCGGCTACGGACTCGATCTGGATGAACTCTACCGCAACTTGCCGTTCATCGCGGCTGTGAAGCCCGAATTTTATGCCCATTCTTGAAGTTCCCGCGCCATTCCTGCTCGAATATCCGCCTCTTGTCAGCGCGCTCTTGCCGATTCTGGGCGCGAGCGAGGCGTATTTGGTCGGCGGGGCGGTGCGCGATGCCCTCTTGCGCCGCCCCAGCCACGATCTCGATCTCGCCACGCCCGAAGACGGACGGCGGCTGGCGCGGCGCATCGCCGATGCCTTCGAAGGCGATTACTATCCGCTCGATCCTGAGCGCGGAGTCGGGCGGGCGATGGTCAGCTACGAGGGCGCTCGCTACAGCGTGGACGTGGCGCGCTTTCGCGGCGAGTCGCTTGAAGACGACCTGCGCGGGCGCGATTTCACCGTCAACGCCATCGCGGCGCCCTTGCGCGGCGACCTACAGCGCCTGATCGATCCGCTCAACGGCGTGCAAGACCTCTTCGATAAGCGCTTGCGGCGCTGCACGCCCGATTCGATCCGCGACGATCCGATTCGCGCCCTGCGCGCCATCCGCCAGAGCCTCCAGTTCAAGCTGCTGATCGAGCGCGAGACGCGCGCCGATCTGCGCGCGTACGGAGTCGGCATCGCCCACAGCTCGCCCGAACGTGTGCGCGACGAGTTCATGACCATGCTGGGCGGCGCCAAGCCGCAAGCCGCCCTGCGCGCCCTCGATTCGCTCGGTCTGTTGAGCTTGATCGTGCCGGAGATCGAGGCGATGCGCGGCATTGAGCAATCCGCGCCGCACGTTTACGACGTCTGGGAGCACAGCCTCAACGCTGTGGAGCGCATGGCGGACGTGATCACCACCATCAGTCCGCTGCGCACCGATGAGAGCGCCGCCGATAGCGCGCTCGGCTTGATCGTCTACCTGCTGGACGTCTTCCGCCCGCAACTACAAGCGCACCTCGAGGCGCCCTTGCCCAACGGGCGCAGCGTCCGCGCCTTGCTCGTCTTGGCGGCGTTGCTGCACGATTGCGGCAAGCTCGCGACGCGCAGCCTCGACGCCGACGGGCGGATTCACTTCTATCAGCACGAGGTGGTCGGCGCTCAGCTGGCGGAGGCGCGCGCCGAGTCGCTGCGGCTGAGCAATGAGGAGTCGGCGCGCTTGGCGGGCTGCGTGCGCCATCACATGCGCCCGATGCACCTGCGCAACGCCGAGAGCCTCTCGCGGCGCGCCCTCTACCGCTTCTGGAAGGCGACGGGCGAGACGGGCGTGGACGTCTGCCTGCTCACCCTCGCCGACTACCTAGCGATGGTTGGGACGCACTTGCAAGTGCCTGAGTGGTTGGCGCATTTGCAAGTGGTGCGCGCCCTGCTGGACGCCTACTTCAATCGGCGGGCGGAGGTGGTGGCGCCGCCGCCCCTGATCGACGGCACGACCCTGATGGAAGCCCTCAAGCTGAAGCCGAGTCGGCTGGTTGGGCAGCTGCTGGAGCAGATCGCCGAGGCGCAGGCGACGGGCGAGATCAGCACGGCGGAAGAGGCGCTCGCCTTGGCGCGCCGCCTGTACACCAACTTGCAGAACGTTTAGCCCAAGCCGAGCAGGCGCCCGACTTGTTGTAAAAACCCGATCACCTGCGCGCCTGCCACCAACCCGCACAAGCAAAAGATAGCCACTAGTGCAATACAGCCCAGCGCGCAGCCCTGCAAGGCGTTGAAGCCGCCGCCTCTGGGGAGGGGCGGTATAGGCGGCTTGGACCCGCCGCCGAAGTACCCTCCTCCGCCGCCGAACCGACCGCCGCCAGATGAACCGCCCAAATTCGAGAAACGACCCATGAAAACCTCCTTCGTGTATGCGTCTGTGACTCTCAAAAGCCCGCCCACGCCTATGATCCTGATCAGGGCGTAGGGGTCAGTGTTGGCGTAGGCGTCGGTGTTGACGTAGGCGTAGGCGTCGGTGTTGGTGTAGGCGTCGACGTCAGTGTTGGCGTAGGGGTCAGCGGCCTTGTTGGCTCTCCTTTCATTATTAGGACGTCACCGATCCCCGCCCAGCCGTACAGCCGCAGCGTCTGCCAATCGCGCAGCAAGTGCCACACTCTCGTCCCTGAAACGGCGTCGTTGCGCGTCTCAACCACGTTCAGGAGCAGCCGATTCGCCTCAACCAACTTCAGCTCCGCGCTCTGGAGCGCTGTTCCAGGCGCCACAGGCGTCTGGTTGATGCTTCGCAACGGCTCATCAGGCAGCGAGCGGAATTTGAACGCGCGCTGCTGACTATAACTATAGGCGATTGAATTGTGGCTCACCAGCGCGGCGCTGAATTCAACCCGAATCTCCGCCGAATTGGGGAACATCTTGAAAAAGCCGACGGCGTCCAGCACGAAGGTGTAGTAGCCCGTCTGCGTGAGCTTCGCGCGCACGTTGGCGACGGTTGGCGTCTCTCTGGTCACTTCGGGAATTGAGCCATCAGGCGCAGCGAGGCGGATTTGGACGCGCCCAAGCTCAGGCATCAGGCTGCGGAAGCCGATGTTGATCGTGTCGTCCTTAGAGGCGAAGAAGCGATAGCGCTTGACGGGCTCTTGGGCGCTCAGGACGGTCGCTTGCTCCTCGTGAAAATCGAAGAAGGCGACGTCAGCGCGCAGAGTGAGGCTGAACTCGACTGAATAGCCAACTGGCTTGATGATCAACCAGTAGCGCCCATCGTCGGGCAGGGTATACTTCTGCTGCCCCTCTGGGTCTAGGGGGAACGGCTCGCCGATGGGGGCAGGCGGCTCTTGGTCGTTGAGGGGCTGAATGGCGAACGTGACGCCTTGGACGAGCGGCGCGACCTCGATCCAGACGACGTCGTTCGCCATGCCGATGAACTCCAGCTTTTTTTCATCGGTCGGGGCGAGCTGGATCGTCTGGCGGTCGCCGTAGTGCAGCTGCGGGGCGCGGAAGATGCGGAAAGTTCGTCTGCCATCCTCAAAGGTCACGTTCAATTTATCCAGCGCGGCGCTGGAGAGCGGCACGGAAGTTGGCGTGGGCGTAGGCGTGACAGTGGGGGTGGGCGTGGGCGTGACGGTGGGCGTATGGCTGGGCGTCAAGGTGGCGCTCGGGGTGGGCGTGGACGTGGGCGTGAGGGTGGCGCTCGGCGTGGGCGTGGACGTAGGCGTGAACGTATTGGTGGGCGTGGGCGTGAACGTGGGCGTGAACGTATTGGTGGAAGTGGGCGTGAACGTAGGCGTGAACGTATTGGTGGGCGTGGGCGTGAACGTGGGCGTGAACGTATTGGTGGGCGTGGGCGTGAAGCTGAGAGCGATGCGGGTCTGCTCGGCGATCTCGGTGCGCGCGAGCTCAAAGGCGCGCTCAGTCGCCGTCAAGTTAGCGCTGCGCTCGGCTAGGGCGATGGCGGTCTCAGCGCTCTGCAAGCTCAGGGCTTGGGCGGTCGCGGTGGCTTGGGCGGCGCGGACTATCACTTCAGCCGTCAGCGATGGATTCAAGACGACGGCTGTGGCAGTCTGCTCGCTGGCAAAGCGCTGAGCGTTGCTCTGAAGGATGAGTATTGCGGCAATGACGGCGATCACCAATGCGCTCACCAGCAGCAGCGCCCTGATGACTCTAGGTTGCGGGGCGGGCGGCGTAGGCGGCACAATGCCGCGCGTCGTGCCGTCTAGGGGCGTGATGGGGCGTTTCACCGCCGCGACTTCCACGCCGTGCGGCGTCTTACCGCTGAGCGCCTCGCGGAATGCCGCCGCGAACTCGCCCGCACTGTGGAAGCGCGCTTCGGGGCGCTTTGCCATGCCCTTGAGCAGCACTTTTTCGAGGCTGCGCGGCAGGTCGGGGCGCTTGCGGCTGAGCGGCAGAGGCGGCTCGTTCAGGTGCTGGTACATCAAGGCGAGCGGCGTATCGCCTGCGAAAGGCAATTCGCCCGTCAGCAGTTCGTGCGCCATGACCGCCAAAGCGTAGATATCGGCGTGCCCGTCCACTTCACGTCCGTGCCACTGCTCGGGCGCCATGTAGGAGGGCGTCCCCATCGCTATGCCGCTGGCTGTCATGCGCGTTAGCTCGCTGGAGATGCGCACGATGCCGAAGTCGCTCAGGATGGCGTTGCCTGCCTCATCCAGCAGCACATTCTGTGGCTTGATGTCGCGGTGAACGATGCCCTTCGCGTGGGCGTAGTCCAGCGCTTTGCCAATCTGATCGAGATAAGTCGCCACCTCTGGGGCGTCTAGCCTGCCGCGCGCCTTCAGTTTTGCCGCCAAGCTGCCGCCCACGACCAGCTCCGTGACCAAATAGAGCAAGTTGCCCTGGCTGCCGAAGTCGAAGAGCTTCAAAATGTGCGGATGGCTGAGCGTGGCAACCGTCTGAGCTTCGCGCTCGAAGCGCCGTATGAATTCGTGATTGTCCGAGAGATTGGTCTGCATGACCTTGATCGCCACATCGCGATCAATGTTGATTTGGCGAGCGCGGTAGACGGTCGCCATGCCGCCGGCGCCCAGCAGATTTATGATGGTGTACTGACCGAGTTGCCGCCCGATTAACTCTGACATGGCTGCACGTCCTGATGTGTTGTCCCCACGCCTATAGTTTGGGCGTAGGGGTCAGTGTTGGCGTCGGCGTCAGTGTTGGCGTAGGGGTCAGCGGCCTTGTTGGCTCTCCTTTCATTATTAGGACGTCGCCGATCCCCGCCCAGCCGTACAGCCGCAGCGTCCGCCAATCGCGCAGCAAGTGCCACACTCTCGTCCCTGAAACGGCGTCGTTGCGCGTCTCAACCACGTTCAGGA
>CALKXH010000101.1 GCA_938005675.1 uncultured Anaerolineae bacterium | reverse complement strand
CTGGGTTGATACATCTTTCCTGATCACAGATAACGGCAGTCCATTCAGCGCCCCGCAGCGCGTCCTGATCAAGTTTGAGCTGGACGCGCGGATGAATGCCGCAGTCGATGACGGCTGGTGGCTCGATAACTTCCAGTTCACCGTCACCGATGCCATCCCGAACGAGCCGCCCGTCTTCACAACCGCCACCATCGAGACCACGACCAACAACCAAGGCTCGACGGTGCCGATTGTGATCGATCAGCCCGGCGACACGCACACCTTCACAGTGCTGACCCAGCCTGTGCGCGGCATAGCGGGCATCTCGGCGGGCGGCAGCCAGCTGATCTATCAGCCCCCGCCCGAATGGACGGGCACGGTCAGCTTCACCTACCGCGCCACCGACCAAGGCGGGCTCTCGCGCATTGGCACGGCGGTGGTGAACGTGCGCCCGTACTTCTTCCGCGGCGTGAACCTAGGCAACTGGAACGCCACCCAAACGCCCGAAGTGACCATCAACGGTCAGCTCTGGCGAAATATGTCCACGGGGAACGCTTGGGGCGGTAATACAAGCGAGGTGTTCTCCAGCACGCTCGCCATCACGCCTCCACAAGACGCCCAGACAACCACGATGCTGCGTTCGTGCATTCAGGCTAACTCTGACGCGTCAGCTCGCATTGGCGTGGGTAGCGTGCCCGACGGTATCTACAGCATTTACGTCTGGACGGTTGAACATAACACCACCCAGCAGACCTTCGACCTGCACTACGGATGGAATCCTGATGTGCGCTGGGTTAACGATTACAACGGACCCCAAGGCAGCTTCAGGCGACATGGTCCGTTCAATATCGTCCACGTAGACGGCAATATCGATATCCGCTTCCCCGGCAACGGCACGAACCGTCGTGGCTGCATCGCGGGCATTGAGCTATGGCGCGGCGCCGAGCCGAACGTCTGGTCATCAGGCGACATCGGTTGGACGCTCCTCAATGGCAGCCGCGTCAACGGCAAGGGTTCAACCAACGTGATCGACTCGTCGACGGTTCAGGTCATTGGCTCAGGGCAAGATATCTGGGGAGCCGAGGATGGCTTCCGCTACGTGTGGATGTACGAGATGGGCAACGTTGAAATCATCGCGCGCGTGGTCTTCAATCAGGTCTCTACTTCCATTTGGAACAAGGCGGGCTTGATGATCCGCGGCGGACCCAATCGCCAGCAAGCTCATGCCTCAATCTTCTACGCCAACCCCGTCAGCGGCAGCTCTGTAGGGCGCGTCTCCTTCCAGCGGCGGCGGTGGTGGGGCAACAACAGCGAAAGCAACACAACGGGTGACATCACCAGCGACGTCACGCAACGACCTGTTTGGCTCAAGCTGGTGAGGACAGGCAAGGACTACACTGCCTTCCGTTCGCTCGATGGCGTGAACTGGACACAAGTCGGTGGCATAGTCAGCATCGATGAAAACAACATCTTCGACTCGGACTTCATGATCGGCTTGGCGGTCACGTCGCACCAAGACGGGCAGTTCGCCGTGGCAACCTTCGATAACATCCAGATCATACGGCGCTAGGCGCAACGCCTAGCCAAGCGATTAGGGCGAGTCGGGCAGACTCGCCCTAATTTTTAGGGATAGTGCCTCGGCGAGCGCCCTGCTAGGATGGGTGCTTGTTCGCTTCATTAACGCAACAAGTGAGCGCTCGAATGCTACTCGATGTCCTGTGGATCGCGGTCGGCTTGACAGGTCTATTTTTTGGCGGCAATTGGCTGGTCAAGGGGGCGGCGCGCTTGGCGCAGACGCTGGGCGTCTCGCCCATTGTGATCGGCTTGACCATCGTGGCGTACGGCACCTCCACGCCTGAGCTGCTGGTCAGCTTGCAGGCGGCGTTGGGCGGCAACGCCGATATCTCGATGGGCAACGTGGTCGGCTCGAACATCGCCAACATCGGTTTGATCCTCGGCGTGAGCGCCTTGATCTTCCCGATGGTGGTGCAGTTGCAGTTCCTCAGGCGCGATGTGCCGATCATGATCGGCGTCTCAGTCCTCTTTCTCTTTTTGGCGCAAGATGGCAGGATCGGCTCGCTAGATGGGCTGCTCTTCGTGACGGGCATAGTCGCCTACACCGTTTTTTCTTATCTGATGAGCAAGCGCGACGCGCCCGAGCTGATCCGTCAAACGCAGGAGTTCACGCTCGTCATCGCCAAGCCCACCAACCGCCTGCTCAACGACCTGTTCCTCGTCGCAATCGGTGTTGCGGTCTTGCTATTCGGCTCGGATCGGCTGGTGCTGGGCGCGGCGAACATCGCCACGGCGCTAGGCGTGCCGCAAGTGGTAATTGGCATCACGCTGGTGGCAGTTGGCACCTCACTGCCGGAGTTTGCGACGTCACTGATCGCCGCTTTCAAGCGCGAGAGCGATATCGCCATCGGCAACGTGGTCGGCTCGAACATCTTCAACATCTTGGCGATTTTAGGCATCGTAGGTTTGATCGCGCCCATCAACGTCAATGCGCGTCTGCTGCAAGAAGATACCTTCGTGATGATCGGCTTTGCGGTGGCGCTTGTTCGTCTTCTGCTTAAACCGCCGAATCAGCCGTCGTGAGGCTGCCCTACTTCTGATTGCCTACGCCATCTTCACGGTTTATGCCTTCGTGCCGCGCTGAGCAGCCTTGCCGATCCCTTCGCTCGCACCAAGATGGACAGGGCGCCCTTCGATCGCATCTAGATCATATGTTACTAGGCGCAACGTCTAGCCAAGCGATTAGGGCGACTCGCGCGGACTCGCCCCAATTTTTAGGGATAGCGCCCCAGCAGTTGCCCTGCTAAGATCGGCGCTTGTTTTCTCATCAACGCAATAAGCGAGCTCTTGAAATGCTACTCGATGTCCTGTGGATCGCGGTCGGCTTGGCAGGTCTATTTTTTGGCGGCAATTGGTTGGTCAAGGGGGCGGCGCGGCTGGCGCAGACGCTGGGCGTCTCGCCGATTGTGATCGGCTTGACCATCGTGGCGTACGGCACCTCCACGCCTGAGCTGCTGGTCAGCTTGCAGGCGGCGTTAGGCGGCAACGCCGATATCTCGATGGGCAACGTGGTCGGCTCGAACATCGCCAACATCGGCTTGATCATCGGCGCGAGCGCCTTGATCTTCCCGATGGTGGTGCAGTTGCAGTTCCTCAGGCGCGAGGTGCCGATTATGATCGGCATCTCTCTCATATTTTTCTTCCTAGCGCAAGATGGCAGGATTGGCTCGCTAGACGGGCTGCTCTTCGTGGCGGGCGCGGTTGGCTATACAGTCTTTTCCTATTTGATGAGCAAGCGCAACGAGCCTGAACTCATCCGCCAAACGCAGGAGTTCACCCTCATCATCGCCAAGCCGACCAACCGCCTGCTCAACGACCTGTTCCTCGTCGCAATCGGTGTTGCGGTCTTGCTGGTCGGCTCGGATCGGCTGGTGCTGGGCGCGGTGAACATCGCCACGGCGCTGGGCGTGCCGCAGGTGGTGATCGGCATCACGCTGGTGGCAGTCGGCACCTCACTGCCGGAGCTGGCGACGTCGGTGATCGCCGCCTTCAAACGCGAGAGCGAGATCGCCATCGGCAATGTGGTCGGCTCGAACATCTTCAACATCTTGGCGATTTTGGGCATCACGAGCTTGATCACGCCGATCAATGTCAATCCGCGCCTGCTGGAGCTGGATATTTTCGTGATGCTCGGCTTTGCGGTGACGTTGTTCATCTTCTGTTTAAACCGCCGAATCAGCCGTCGTGAGGCTGCTCTGCTCTTGACCGCTTACACGATCTTCACCGTCTATGCCTTTGTGCCGCGCTGAGCCATGCCGATCTCTTTCCGCTCATCCTCCGACTTTTTGCGTCACATCGGGCGTGGCGCGCTAGAGCGACTCGGTCAGTTGGGCGCGCGCTTGGGCTGGCAGCCCAACGCTATCACGCTGATCGGCGGATTACCCGCTTTGATCGCGGCGATTCTAGCGGCACACGGACACTTTTTCGCGGCGGGCGTCGTCTTGTTGATTGGCGCGCCGCTCGATGCGCTTGATGGCGCTGTGGCGCGCGCCAAAGGCTGCGAGACTCGCTTCGGCGCGCTGCTGGACTCGACAGTCGACCGCTACGCCGATGCGCTGATCTTGGGCGGGATCGGCTACGCCCTAGCCGAGGCGGGCGATTTGCTCGGGGTGCTGCTGGCATTCGGCGCGCTGAGTGGCGCCTATGCGGTCAGCTATGTGCGCGCCCGCGCTGAGGGGCTGAACATCGGCTCGATCAAAGATGGGCTGTTTGATCGCGCGGCGCGCATCGTTGTGCTGATCCTCGCTCTGCTCACGGGCGCCGTGACGCTCGGCTTGCTGATCTTGACGTTCGGCGGGCATCTGACGGCGCTGCAGCGCCTGTGGATCGCCCATCGCGCGGCGCAAGATGACGAGGGCGGCGCATGATCGGTCAGCCGCTTTACGGCGCGATCATCGTGGCAGCGGTCTGGCTGGGCATGGAGGTGACGGCGCGGCTTGCCAAGCGGCGCGGCTTGCCGCCTGAGCTGGTCTGGCGCGCCATGCTCTGGCTTGCGCCGTGCGCCTTGATCGGGGCGCGCTTGTGGTTCATCCTGCTGCCGCCCCAATCGGTCGTGGCGCTTGGGCGCACTACCGAATGGCTGATCGCCAATTTCTTCGAGCTGAATCAGGGCGGCGTGGCGCTGTGGTCGGGCGGACTGGGCATTTTCGGCGCGATCATCGGCGGCGGCGTGGCGTTGTGGTGGTACGCGCGGCGGCACAAGCAGCCGCTCGGCGCGTGGCTAGACGTGGCGGTGATCGGTTTGGCGGTCGGGCAGACGCTCGGACGCGTGGCGAACGGCTTAAACGGCGAGCATTACGGCGTCCCGACTGACTTGCCTTTCGGCGTGCTGATCGCTGAGGCGGCGCGCGTCGGAATCTACAGCGATTTGGCGCATTTCCCGCCGGAGACGACGCGCTTCCATCCCGTCTGGCTCTATGAGATGCTCTTGACGGGCGCGCTCGCCTTCGGTTTATGGCGAGCGTGGCGGCGCGGCGTGCGGCGCGAGGGCGATCTGGCGCTCTGGTACCTTCTGATCTACTGCGGCGGGCGCTTCTTCCTAGACGGGCTGAAGGTCAATGTGCCGCACATCGGCGAGGCGAACGCCATGCAGATCGTCTGTGGGCTGTGCACGGCGGGCGCGGCGCTGTGGTTAGCGCGGCGCGGCGCGCTATCATAGTGCGAAAAGGAGCGTCTCATGCAGATACTTTTCAAAAATGGCACTTTAATCGCGGCTGAGGGCGCTTATCGCGCCGATTTGCTGGTCGTAGCGGATAAAATCGCGCAGATCGCGCCTGAGATCGCGCCGACGGAGGCGATGCAAGTCGTGGATTGCGCGGACCGTTGGCTGTTGCCCGGCGGCGTGGACGTCCACACGCACTTCGATCTGCCCGTCAGCGGCACGCACAGCAGCGATGACTTCTTCAGCGGCGGACGAGCGGCTGCTTTCGGCGGCACGACGACGCACATCGACTTCGCCATTCAGAGCAGAGGCGGCACGCTGCGCGCGGCTTATGAGACGTGGCGCGCCAAAGCCGAGGGGCGCGCCGTGATCGATTACGGGCTGCACATGACCATCGTCGAGCTGAACGAGGCGGTCGCCGCTGAGATCGCCCAAGTGCGCGATTGGGGCATCACCAGCCTGAAGCTGCTGATGGCGTACAAGGGCGGCGTGATGGTGGACGACGCCACCCTCTTCCGCGTCATGCAGCTCGCCGCCGCGCATGACCTGCTGGTCATGACGCACTGCGAGAACGGCGACGCCATCGCCCAGTTGCAAGCCGATTTCATCGCGCAGGGCAAGGTAGCGCCGCGCTATCACGCCCTGAGCCGTCCCGCCCCGCTGGAGGCGGAGGCGACAACGCGCGCGTTAGCGTTAGCGGAGGTGGCGGGCTGTCTGCTCTATGTGGTGCACATCACCTGCGAGGGCGCCGTAGAGGCGCTGCGACGGGCGCGCGCGCGCGGCGTCCGCGCCATGGGCGAGACGTGCATCCAGTACCTGCACCTCACCGCCGATAAGCTCGATCAGCCCGACTTCGAAGGCGCCAAATACGTCTGCTCGCCGCCCTTGCGGACGCCTCACGACGTGGCGGTGCTGCGCGCGGCGCTGCGCGACGGCTCGCTGCAGGCGCTCAGCACCGATCATTGCCCGTTCTGGTTCGAGGGCGGCAGGGACGGTCGTTTGGCGGGCAAGGAGCTAGGGCGCGAGGCGTTCACCAAGATTCCGAACGGCGTGCCGTCGGTTGAGGAGCGTCTGAAGCTGAGCGCCGAGCTGCTTGAGGCATCGCGCTGGGTGGCGCTCAACTGCACGCAGCCGTCGCGCATCTTCGGCTTGTATCCGCGCAAGGGCGCCCTGATCGTCGGCGCGGACGCCGATATCGTCGTCTGGAATCCGCGCCAGCAGGGCGTGATCAGCGCTCAGACGCACCACATGCAAGTGGATTACAGCGTTTTTGAGGGCATGGCGTATCGCGGCGCGCCTGAGCGGGTCTACTTGCGCGGCAAGCTGATCGTAGCGGGCGATCAGTGGCTGGGCGAGGCGGGTCAGGGCATATATCTAGCCCGTCAATGTGCGGCGTGGCTGTGAGGACGCGATGCATCCCTCCAACTGGACGCGCCGCGCCGAATTCGTGCGCGGGATGCGCGCTATCGTGCCGCTGGTGATCGGCGCTGCGCCCTTCGGGATCATCTTCGGCGCCGTGGCGGTCAGCGGCGGCGTGGTGGCAGAGGGCGAGACGGCGCATCAACTCTCGCCCCTAGCCGTGCAGAGCATGTCGCTGTTCGTCTATGCGGGCGCCTCGCAATTCATCGCAGCAGAGCTGGTGCGCAACGCGGCGGCTGTGCTGGTGGTGATCTTCACCACGCTGATCGTCAATTTGCGTCACACGCTCTACAGCGCCAGCCTCGCGCCGTATTTGCACGGCTTTCCGCAGCGTTGGCTGGCGCCGCTCGCCTTCGGGCTGACCGACGAGGTCTTCGTGGTCTCGATTGCGCGCTACCAACAAGCCGACTCATCGCCCTATAAGCACTGGTATCAGGCGGGCGCAGCCGTGCTGATGTACAGCGGCTGGCAATTCTTCACCTTGATCGGCATTTTGGCGGGGCGCTCGATACCGCCGGAGCAGGTGGCGCGCTTGGGCTTGAGTTTCGCGGCGACCGTCACCTTCATCGGTATGTTGATCCCCATGCTGCAGAGTCGGGCGCTGCTGATCTCGGCGGCGGCGGCGGGCGCGGCGTCGGTGTTGTTCTACGGTTTGCCGAATCGCTTGGGCTTGCTGGCAGCGGCGTTGGTGGGCATCGCGGCGGGCGTGTTGGCAGAGCGCGCCAAAGCGAGGGTGCCACATGGATAGTCTGAGCGAGTTTCTGCTGGTGGCGGGCATGGCGCTGGTGACCTTCGCCACGCGCTATCCCGTCTTGGCGTTTTTTGGCAAGTTGAATCCGCCGCCGTACGTGCTGCAGGCGTTAAAATTCGTGCCGCCCGCCGTGCTGAGTGCGTTGATCGTCCCCTCTGTGTTGTTGCCTGAGGGCGAGCTCGCTGTGCAGCCGAACAACGCCTTCCTAGTGGCGGGCGTTTTAGCGGCGCTGATCGCGTGGCGCAGCAAAAATCTGCTGCTGACCATCCTGCTGGGCATGGCGGCGTTTGTGCTGTGGCGGGCGCTGCTCGGCGCGCTCTAGAGACGCAGGACGGCGAGCTTTTCGCTCGCCGTCCTGTCTAAGTATGCGTTCTGCTTCGTGCGCCGTCGGGGAAACAGCTACACGAACGGCTTGGGGTTGGGGATTGTCCGCTTTGCCGCTGGGTGAGGCGGCTCGGCAGGGGTGAGTGAACGGTTGTCTGTCGGTCTGCTCTGTCTCAATCCTGCCCTCAGTATGCAACAGAGGGCGCGGCGGGCATAGTGAGAGAGATCAGCTTTTCTGTGTGAGTTTTGTCACAATGCCCTATGACAAGCGCAGGCGTCAGGGCAACCAGCGCGGCAGGAAGCCATTCTCGGCGATCTGCCAGAGCTTGCCCGTCTCAAGGTCTAGCACCCAGATGCTCGGCACGGGCTGCGCCGCCGCGACGGGGACGCGCTGCATCAGCAAGTAGCGCCCGCTCGGATCGAGGCTAATCGCGCCGTGAAAGTAGTTTTCATCCACTAAAATCGGCGTGAGGCGCCCCGTTTCGAGGTCGAGGGCGTAAATTTGCGCGCTGGGCGCGCCGCTGCCATCGAGGATGCGCCGCGTGAAGATCAGGCGGCTGCCGTCGGGCGTCCAGCGCGGCTGCCGATCCTCGACGGCGACCCCCTCGCCGCTCAGCCGCTCTATGCCGCGATTGGGATCGTTCAGATCGACCAGCTCGAGGGCGCTGGAGAAACGCCCGACGATCTGGATGAGCTGGGCGTAGACGAAGCGCCCGTCGCGCGGATGAAAGGCGTAATCGCCCACGTCATCGAGCGTGGCGATCAGCTTGCGGGCGCCTGTAGCGAGGTCGTAGATGGCGATGGCGCCGAGGTTGCGGTCGTAGGCGGCGATCTGCCGTCCATCGGGCGACCATTTGGGCGTGCCGCCCAGTCGGCTGGTATCGCTGAGCAACGGCGCGGTAGCCAGATCGCGCAGATTGAGCAGCCACGCGCGCGGCACGTCCCGATCATACCAATCGAGGGCGGGATTGAGCTCAGCCCGCTCGTAGATCAGGCGCGTCCCGTCGGGACTCCACTCTGGGGCGGTGCAGCGCGCCAAGACGGGCGCGCAGTTAGTCAGCGGGCGCGTCTCGCCGCTCTCGATGTCCAGCGCGTACAGGTCGGCTGTGCCATCCTGACGCGGCTGGGCGTAGGCGAGCGCGTTGCCATCCGGACTGGGCTGAAAGGACTCGATGTTCAGGCTGCTGCGGGTCAGTTGGCGGACGGCGAAGGGCTGTTCAGGCTTGACGAGCCAAATATTGGTCGCCTGGAGCGAATCGGCGCTGAAGGCGGGCGCGAGGTAGACTGCGCGCGGCGGGCGCGCTGCGAAAGTCCGCTCGAAGGGCGCTAGGAGCAGACGGCCGCTCTGGCTGCGCGCGCCCGCCTCAAGGCGCAGCGTATAGGTCACCTCAGGCAGCCACGCGGGCTGCGGCGCAAGGCTGAGCGTCGCGCCGCTCCACGTCAGGCGCACGGCGATCTCAGGCTGAATGTGCAGGCGCGCCTCGACGCTTGGCGCGTCCATCGGCTCGCTGAAGGTCAGGCGCAAGGGAGTTGTGACGCTGATGCGCTCTGGAAACGGGGCAGCGATCAGCACGCCCGCTTGATCGCCGCGCGCGATCACGCCGATCAGGGCGAGGATCAGCGTCACAGTAGCGATCAAAACGCCGCGATCGAGCCTGTCTAGGCGGCGCACGCTACCGCACGACCTCGATCTCGCCCAGCGTGATGGTGATCGGCTGCCATGCGCCATCAGCATCATAGATCACGTAGCGCACGGCGTGCTTGCCGTTCGGCACGTCCTCGCCCACCACCAGCTCATAGCGCCCGAAGGCGGGCACGCCATCCACCCAGCGGTCGTCCCAGAACTTCCAGCCGGCGGGCGGCTGATCGACCTGCGTGTACAGCCAGCCGTTATCGAGCGTGGTCAGGCGGGCGCTGGCGCGCAGGCTCGGCAGCAGGATAGCGCCGCGTTGCCACCACGCATGGACTACGATCAGATCGCCCACGTGAGCGGGCTGCGGCGCAAACAGACGCATCGCCAACAAGGTCGCGCCGTTCGGCACGGGCGCGATGTTAAACCACTCCGATTGAGTCGTCGCGCCCTCGATTGCCAGTTTTTCGAGCAAGGCGAAATCGATGTCGGTGTAGCGGTCGAGGCGCACATCGCCGAACAAGCGATTGACCTCCACATGCCGACCGGCGAAGTCGAGCAGGGCGAAGGTGAGCGCCTGCGGATCCATGATATCCGCCTGCCAGCTGAGAATCCAGACGTTGGGCGGGCGGCGGGCGGCGATCTCGCGCATCCGCGCCTGCAACGTGGCGAGATCGAGATAGCGCGTGACGTCCGGCACGAGCGCTTCGGGCATCCCAAAGGCTAGAGGCGGGCGCTGGCAGGGCGGCAACTGACTGTAATAGGCGTGCGCCACGAAGAGCGTGCCGTCGCGCAGCAGAATCACGTCATCGGGCGTGCCCTGCGCGCAGATGTGCGCGTAGGCGGCTCGAAAATCGCTCTTGGGCGGCGCGCCGCGCTCGCCAGTGGCGTTCGGCACGATGACCATCGCCAACGCAGCGATCAGCACGAGGACGCCGCGCAGAGTCTCGCGCTGCGTGAAGGCACTGAGCGCCACAACTACCGCTATGCCGATCAGCACGTCCAAGCCCAGCCACGCCGTCCAGAAGTAGCGCCCGGTCAGCTTCGGATTGATCATCAGCAGCGCCACCGTGATGGCGATGGGCGGCAGGCTGAGCGCCAACGCAACGCCGAGCGCACGGCGCAAGGTCGGCAGCAGCAAACCGCTCAAGATGCCCGCCGCCAACAGCAGCACGTAAATGCCGATCCACGTCAGCGCCACGGGCGGATCGTCCTGCCTGCCCAGCACGCGGAAGCCCGCCAGCACGCGCAGCGAGAGGTCGGGCGCGATCTGCCCGCTGTAGAAGCTCCGATCAGCGCCCCCGCGCGCGATCAGGATCGGCAGCCATGGTAAGAAGGTCAGCCCGACGAGGAAGAGCGGCGTGAAGGCTCTGAGCAGAGCGCGCCATTTCATAGAGCGCAGCCATGCCAGCCCTGCGCCAAGCGCGACAACGCCGTGCGCCACAAAGCCCGCCAAAGCTGTGTAATGCGTGTAAAGCGTCGCCGACATCAGCGCCGCGTAGCCCAGCAGCCGCCATCGGTTCGGGCGCGCCAAGACCGCCAACAGGGACGCCGTCGCCCATGTGAAGAGCATCAGGGCGAAGGCGTAGGCGCGCACTTCGTAGGCGATCCACAGCGTGCCGAGCGAGAGCGCCAACAAGACGCCGCAAGCGATGCCCAAACTCGCGCTGAAAGGTCTGCCCAGCCGCCTGCCGACCTGAATGGCGCCCGCCCCTGCCAGCAAGATGGCGAAAGCGGAGGGCAGGCGCAAGGCGAACTCGCTCTTGCCCGCCACCGATGCCCATAACCGCAAGGCGATGTAGTGAAACGGCACTTGGATATCCACCTCGACGCACCAGCGCCACAGCGTCTCCCACGATTCGGTCGCCACGTAAGTGGTGAGCGCCTCATCGTACCAAAAGCTGCTGTGCGGGAAGTTGAGCATCAGCACAACGGCTATGCTCAGCAAGGCGAGGAGCGCTATCCAGACATCGCGCGGGCGTGACTTCCGAGAGATGCTCATCCCTTCAACACTTTTTGGTAGAAGCCTAGCGTGTAGTCATCCTGGAAGCCGTGCGCCTCGTACAGGCGCTTGGCATTGGTGACGTTCTCAATATCCACCCACAGCCGCACGCCGCTCAGCTGCAGGGGATCGGCGCGCAGCGCGTTGATGACGTGCCGAATCAGGGCGCTTGCCAAGCCCATGCCGCGAAAAGCCGCCCGCGTGCCGATCTGATGCAGCAGCGCGTCGCGTTCATCTTGCGTTGCCAGCTGCTCTCGGTTGAACAGGCACCAGCAAAAGGCGACGAAACTGCCATCCGACGCCGTGATGACCCAGTTATGCTCAGGCTGGAAGCGCGGGTCTTGCCGACGGAAGTGGAAGTAGCCCTCTAGGGTGAGGGGCGTGAATTGCCAATGATGGGCGAAGGAGTCGTTGTAGAGCGCGATCCACGCTTCGGCTTCGCGCTCATGGTCGTGACGGCGCAACGTGAAGCCCTGTGGCAAGCTTGGCGGGTCGGCGGGCAGATTCAGCGGGCGGTACATGTTCACAAAATGCCGCACAACCGTGAAGCCGTGCCACTTCAGCGTGAAGATGCGCCGAACGTTCGAGTGCGTGGCGTTGGCTTGCAATTCAATGCGCGCCGCATCCGAATCGCGCCGACGCAGGCGGTTCTCCGCCCACGCAATGACTTGCCCGTCGAGGTCTTCAGGGCTGTTGGCGGGATGCGTGTTGAAGCGCAGCTCGCCCAGCAAGGTCTCGCGCTGCTGACCGTGCCGCGAGCATTCCAGCAAGGCGTAGCCGCGCACCGCGCCGCGCTCGTCCTCGCAGACGACCGAGTCTTCGGGCTGCAGCTCAGGATTTTCGAACCACGTGCGCAGCTCTTGAGGCGTGCGGGCGCGCCGAATGCCCTCGCTGGCGTTGAGCTGATCGATCTCGTTGAGCAAGGCGCTGATGCGTTCAGGATCGCGGGCGGGGTCGTACGGGCGCAGCGTGATGCCCATCGCTAGAGCCTCTCTGCGGGCGGTAGCTCGCCCGCCTGCAAGCGCGCTAGGGCATCTACCGCCACTTGCAAGTTGCTGTTATCGCGCACGGCGCGCTGCATATCCACAATAGCGAGGTTCATCTTGCCCAGCGCGGCATAGGCGAGGCTGCGATAGTAGTAGGTCTCTTCGATGTGTTGGGTGCGCTGAATGACGCTGTTGGCTAAATCGATCACAGTTTGGTAGTCGCCGATCATATAGTACGCCTTGAACGGTCCGAATTGATACCACAACATCCGCCAGGGCCAGCCGCCGCCACGCGCACGCGCCAAGTCGTAAGCGAGAGCCGCCTGCTGATAGGCGCCCAGCAAGACGTAGCTCGTGCCGACGTTGAACCACGCGAATTGGTCGTTCGGGTTCAGCTTGGTCTCTTGGAAGGCGCGCACCAGCGCCTGCTCAGCGTTTATGCGCTCGTCGAATGCCTCGCCCAGCAACTCGCGCAGCCGACCTTCCTGTTCAGGACGGTATATGACTAAATAAACGCGGTTGAAGTGTTTCCAGAGCGTATCAAGGCTGGTGTAGTACTCGCGGACGCCTTTGCCATCCGCGCCGTTATCTTTGAGGGTATCCAGACCGTAGAGGAAGCCGCCTCTGCTCGGATCGCCCACGTCATCCCAGCCGACGAGAGTTACGTAGTGACCGAGCCATTGATTGCGCTCGTCGTACAAGCCGATCTCGATGATCACGCCGAAGTCGTTGTAGATCAGGCGCTTCATCAGGTCGAGCGTGCCGTTCATCCGCACGAGGGCGCGCAGAGGCGTGAATTGATTGATGTAAGCCGCCATCTGCCACGGGCTGACGTTGCCGTCGTCCTTGTTGGGCTTCAGCCACGCGGCGAGGTCGCGCTGCTTGGTCTCGTAACCCAAAATGCGCAGCCCTTGCACCAGATTGGCGGGTCCGCAGTTATTCCAGCCCTGCGCCTCGCGCTGGATGCGCTTGGGCAAGTAATAGCGGACGGGCAACGGCTCGCCGGTGGCGGTCGGGCGCGGCGTGTTGGTCGCAGTGGGGGGGACAGGATTGCTGATGAACGGGGTCGGCGTCAAGGTGGGGAAGTCGCCTGAGCGCGGCTGGAAAGGCGGCGTCGGCGAGGCATCGATCAGCTCGACGCCGAAGGCGCGGGCGGCTTCGGCGGCGCGCGTCGGGTCGATGGTTGGCACGACCTCGAGACGCGGATCGGGCGTGGCGGTCGGCACCATCAGCACGGCGAAGATCGGGGCGCGCCGCGCCGCCGCCGCCTGCAGATCGCTGGGCAAGGCGCGGAAGCCGATTATGCCGATCACGACGCCCAGCAGACAGCCGCCCACGCACGCTAGACTGCTCAGGAAGCCGCAGCCCCACAGCCACGCCGCCGAGACTTGCCGCCGCGACCGCAAGGGCGCGCCACCATAATGCGCCGATGTGCCGTAAGCGCCCACCGACGGAATCGGGCGCTTGTAGGCATTGCTCACCCGTCTTCCACGCGCCATGACCGACTCAACTGCCCATACGCCGACTGTTTACCACTCACTTTACATCGTCCGCAAGGGCATCGCAAGCTGCGCTCAGCCCACGCTCGGCTGAGGCAACACGGCAATCGCCTCGATCTCGAAGTGAGCGCCGCGCGGCAGCTCAAGATTGCCCACTGTGCTGCGGGCGGGCGGATTCTGGCTGAAAAAACGCCCGTAGACCGCGTTCATCGCCGCGAAGTCCGCCATGCTGCGCAGAAAGACCGTGGTCTTGACGACGTGGGCGAGCGAGCTGCCCGCCGCCTCCAGCACGGCGCGCAAATTCTCTATGGCGCGCTCGGTCTGCGCGGCGACGTCGCCCTCGATCAGCTCGCCTGTGGCGGGATCGAGCGCGATCTGCCCGGAGCAGAAGACGAACCCGTTGGCGATGATCGCCTGCGAGTAAGGTCCGATGGCGCGCGGCGCCTTCTCGGTCTGCACAACTTGATGGCTCATGCTCGCTCTTCTCCTAACCCGTTCTTCGGCGTGTAGCGAAACTGGCAACGCGGATCGTCCTGCAGAGCCAGCTGGATGCGCATCCGCGTCCGCTCCAGCATCGGCGGCAGCTGATCGGGCGCGAAGTAGCGCACCTCGAGCGACTCATCGTCGTTCACGCGCGGCTCGCCGTCGAGCGGACGGCAAGCGAAGGTGATGCTGATGATGTACGCCTGATCGCCGTTCGGATAGCGCACGAAGAAATCCTCGCCGCCGTATATGCCGACGACTCGTTCGGGCTGCACCCGCACGCCTGTCTCCTCCCAGACTTCGCGCACGACCGCCTCAGCGGGCTCTTCGCCCGGATCCAGCGCGCCGCCCGGCAACGCCCACTCGCCGTTATCGCTGCGGCGCTGCAGCAGCACCTCGCCCTGAGCGTTGATCACCACGCCCGCCACGCCGATCATCAAGATCGGCGCCTGACCAACTTTCTCGCGCAGCTGACGGATATATTCTGAGATCGGCATCCGCGCACCTTCACTCTGCCATGCCTCTAGACCGATTGCCGCTACCATTATGCGCGGCGCGCTCAAGCCCGTCAACTCTCGCCGAGCAACTTGGCTTTTTTCCGAGCGCGTGATATATTTCACTTGTCGAATGCCTGCACACTCTTTGAACGCCTGCGTTTAGTCTGCTTAAGAGACTTTTTCAAGGCGCTTTTAGCTTAACAAGAAGCCACGAGCGCGAAAGGCTCTATCTGAGTAGGAGCGAGACTTGTGATCGGCGTTCTTTTCCTTTGCACGGGCAACATTTGCCGTTCGCCTATGGCGCACGGCATCTTCAATCATCTGGTACGCGAGGCGAACCTGCAAGACCACATCTTCGCCGACTCGGCAGGCATCGATAGCTACGAGGCAGGTCAGCCGACCCACAGCGGCACGGTCAACGTGCTGAAGAAGCACGGCATCATCTTCAGCAAGCGCGCTCGCCTGCTCACCGAGCAAGATGGCGCTCATTTCCACTACCTGATCGGCATGACGCAGGATCACATCCGCGCGCTGGAGCGCGTCCGCCTAATCGCCGGCAATTCGCGCGCCAAAGTCGCGCTCCTGCTGGACTACGCGCCGCAGCTGGGCGTGCGCGAGGTGCCCGATCCTTACTACAGCGGCAAGTTCGAGGAGTGCTACATGCTGGTCAACGCCGGCGTGCGCGGACTCCTAGCCGCCATCCGCCGCGAACACGGCTTGTAAATCAGCCATCTCCTTGCGCAGCGCGCTGCCGCGTCCCGATCAGGATGAGCAGCGCGCTCACTGCACAAAAGCCCCCTAGCAGCAGCGCTGCATCCTGCCAGAAGCGGATCGGGAACAACCGAATCAGCGTATCGGACATGAAAAAGCGCCACGTGCCTTCAGCAAAGAATAGATCGTGGAAGCTATCGAAGAAGTGATCCCAATCCAGTAGGATGTAGACGATCAGGGCGGCGAGCAGCAGCCACGTCAACAATGCGCCGTAGCGCAAGCCGCGTCGCAGAGTCTGACGCCCAGCGGCGCCCCGCGCCAAGCCGAGCGCGCCGAGCGCTGCCACGCCGCCTAAAAGCGCCAACGCAAGCATCGCCGCCTGCACCACGCGCTGAACATCGACCATGTGCTGCACCTCGCGGGCGTTGTAGAGCGGCGAGCCGTCGGGGAAAGTCAAGTCCGCCAGGAAGCTGGGCGGCGCGCCATTCAGCAGGAACTGAACGGCGTACGGCGCGTAGCGCAGCCGATCCTCAAGCGTGAAGCCGAACGGATCGGCGGGGAAATTGGGCAGCCGATAGGCGAGCGCCAGATACGGCTCGCTGATCAGCAGCCGCACGCCGATCAGCACAAGCAGAATCGGCGTCAACAAGGCGATCAAGAGCGTGAGCAGTCGGTTCATTCGGAATAGCCGCAGCGCGTCCATCTCAAATTGCGAAAAATGCCTCCATAGCCTTCCACACGTCTGATCGGCGCGCCGTTCGCCTTGATGATTTCAAGCGTCACCTGCCCGCCAGCGACGGCTTGCGTGAAGGCAAAAGACGCGCCATCGGGCGACCAGAGCGGATCGCCCAAGCCGCTCAAGCCCCCGCGCAGCGCCTCCCACGATCCATCGGGCTTGATGAGATACAGCTGCTCATCGCCCGCCGCGCCGACTTTCAGCGTCGCAAAGTCGCTGTTGGGCGCGCGGATTACTTGCGGAAAGGGTGGGTCGATCACGAAAGTCTGACCGCTCATCAGCCGCACTGCCTTCGAGACGGGCGTCTTGCCGCCGTCAAGCACGCGATAGGCGAAGATTTCAGCGCCTTGTGCGCTGTAGCGCGCCACGCCCAGCCACTCGCCCTCGCGCCACCAAAACTGGACGGAATCCCAAGTGGGCAGCAGCGCCGTGCCGAGCGCCTCCTTGCCTGCGAGCAAGACGCGCTGCTCGCCTGCGCCGAGGTCGAGCAGCTCGGCGCTGTAGACGGGCTTGCCCTGCGCATCGCCGCGCACGGCGATGAAAAACAGACGCGCGCCGCCCGCCACCCAACGCAGATCGCGCGCATCCCACAAGCCCTCGCTGAGGGTCTGAACCGCGCCCGTTTGCGCATTGGCGATGCTCAGGCGCACGACGCGCCGCTCAGCCCGCCCCGTCGCCCAGACCAGCGCCGCGTGCTTGCCATCGGGCGACCAGTACGGATCGCCCAGATCATCAGCCGCCTCAGCCAGCAGGATGCGCCCTGACCCATCTAAGCCCATGAGCGCCGCACTTCGCTTGCCCGCCTCTTGCCAAGTGAAAATGGCGCGCTGCGGGTCGACGGGCGAGAAGTACGGGCGCTTCGCCACGTTCGGCACAATTGTGCGATAGCTGCGCTCCGCCACGCGGTAGGCGATCCAGCTCCAGCGCAGGGGACTCTCGCCCTCATCTTGCAGGTAGAAGAGCGTCTCGCCGTCGGCGGACCAGAACATCAGCGGCAGCGAGAGCGCATCGCCGCGCTGTGCCACGAGCGCGACCTCGTGCCAGTTGCCCTCGGCATCGGCGATGGCGATCTGCCAACGCGGAAAACGGGATATCGCAAGCGCTACGTAGCGGTCGTGCGGCGACCAGAGCGTGTCCGATGGCATGGCGGGCAAGGGATAACTGGCGCGCTCGCCGGTCAAGTCGGCCAGGTGCAGCCGACTGCTCACTTCGCTGCCGATCTCCCGATAGGTGAAGTACAGGAAGGTTCGCTCTGCGTTATCGGTCTGCCACAGATAGTAGTTCAGCACATCGGCGACCGCGAAAGTGTACAGGCGCTCCTCAGCGGCTGACCACATCAGGAGGGCTTTGCCGTCATAGCGCCTGATCCGCAGCAGCGCCCCCTTGGGCGACCACGCCCAGCTCTCGCCTGCCTCGCCGATCTCGATTTGGCGCAGCGACGGCGCGCCCGAGGGATCGGGCTGCAAATCGATCAGCGTCAAGGCGGGCGGCTGCTCGCGGGATGCGTACCAACTGTAGGCGAGCCAACGTCCGTTCGGCGAGAAGACGACGTGGTGCAAGTCGCCCTTGAGCGGAAGCGTGTAAGTTCGCCCATCGGCGCGGCGTTCGAGGCTCAGCCCGTCGGCGCGGCGATAGATGACCTGCCACGCGGCGCTGACCGTATACGGGCGCGGCGGCGCGGGAGACTCGTAGTGTTTGGAAAGTGCAACGCCCGTCTGAACATCGAGGGCGTAGCGTCCCTGTGCGGCGTCGAAGGTCAAGCAGCCGTAATCTTGGCGGGAGCGCCCGATGGCAACCGCCAAAAAGGCGCTCTGCGCCGTCAAAAGCGCCAACAGGCACACAGCGATCACGCCTCGCAGCCGCCACAGCGCGCGTCGCATCGCTCGCTCACTCGCAGCGCGTCCAAAGCGCCTCGCCGACCGAGCGCAGCGGCACTTGCGGGTAAGTGTGCAGCAGCTCACCGGTTTTATCGTAGACTTCCACGCCGTACATGCCGAAGATGCCTGAATTGTTCAGGCTCACGAAGGCGGCGAAGCGCTCGCCATCAGCTGACCAGAGCGGCGGCGGCATCGGCTGCTTGCCCGTCCAGATGACGCGCCTCCCGCCTGCCTCGCCCTCCTCAGCCACTTGCAACGTCCAGCCGTCTGAGGCGCGCACGTACATGGCGGCGTGCGCGCCGCTCGGAGAGCGCGCCAAATGCGGCGACTCGATCCCGCCGCTCGCTGAGCGGTAGCGATAGCGCCGCGTGCCATCTAGGGCGAAGCCATCGACGCCGCCGCCTTGCCGATCCAGCCACCAAAACTGGAGGGTTTGAGTGTTTGCGTCGTAGGAGAGCGCTTGCGCCTTAGTCAGGTCGCGCGCAAGCGTGAGGCGGACGCCCGTCGTCAAGTCGAACAGCTCAACGCCGTAGCGGGTCAGCGCCGTGAAGGTGTAGGCGAGCTTGCCGCTGAAGCGCCCGCCTTCGCGCAGCCACAGCACCTGATCGAGGGCGAATTCTTCAGCGTTGATGGTCTGCACATCGCTGCCGTCAGTGCGCGCCCACGTCAGGTAGTGGGCGACCTGTAAAAACTCGCGGCGCTGCCATTTCACCAGCGCTAAGCCGCCATCGGGCGACCACAGCACGTTCTCGACGTCGGTGGCGCCGCGCACAATCGGGACTCGCTCGCTGCCGTCGAGGTTCATCAGGTCGATGCCGATCTCGCCGCGCTCGTTCAGGAATGGCACGGCAACGCGGCGGGCGGGGCGCGTGCTGTTTTCAATCGCCCAGAGGAAGTCGTTCTGTTGTGCCAGCATCACGCGCTCGACCAATACTTCGCTCTCGCCGCTTGCAGGGCGAAAGGCGACCAGATCGCGCCCGCCGCGCCGCTCGCGGAAATAGACCAGCGTGCTGCTATCGGCGCTCCAAGCGGCGCTCGCCGGGAAGAGCAGACGCCCGCCCTGCGTGAACTGCGCCACTTGACGGGGTTGATAGCTGCGCGGCGCGATGGCATAGACGACGAGCTGCCAATTCAGGTTGGCGTCGTTGTAGCGCAGGGCGAGATAGTTCCCATTCGGCGACCAGAACAGGCGCGCGTTGCGCAGAAAGGGCATCTCAAGGCTGAGTTCCTCGCCGCCGTGAACGGGCGAATCGAGCAGCGAGACGACGAGGCGCGTGCGCCCGACTTGATCGGTGCGCAGATAGGCGTGGCGCTGTCCGCTCTCAGCCCAGACCGCATTCTCGACGTAGGGCAAAATCGAGATGAGCGGGAAGGTCTTGGCGCGCAGGGTGCGCGTCTCGTAATAGGTCAGCACGCGCCCGAAGGCTTCGGTCGTGCCGATGGCGAAGTAGGCGCTGTCGGCGCTCCAGCCGAAGAAGACGATCTCGTTGGCGCGCGGCGTGTTCAGGCGCGTGGCGATGGCTTCGCTGCCGTCGGCGTTCGCCAAGCCGAAGTGCGGGACGTTGTTAGCGTCGCGGTAGAGATAGATCAAGCGCTCGCCGTTCGGCGACCACGCCAGCGCGTTGATGATGGCATCGCTGACCATCGGGCGCGCCGTTTGCGGATCGACTGCGCCGCTGTTGGGCTGCACATAGAGCGTGAAACGACGCGTCAGGCTGCGGTCGGGCAGGGTGTAGGCGTAGTGGCGTCCGTCGGGCGACGTCCAAGCGTTGTGCGGCGTGTAGTTGAACGGATCGCTCAGCGGGCGCGCGTCGGAGACCAGAACGCTGTTGTTGAAGTCCAGCAGCCAATCGCGGGCTTGCACATTACCGCTGATCCGCAGGCAGACGAAATCGCTGGGCGCGTTGCGCGCCGCTAGAAGCACGCCGCCCAGCGAAGCGCTCAAAATGAGGCACAGCGCCAGCGCCGTGAGCCAGAACGGACGAAAGTTGAAGCGGTAGGATGGTTGCATTCGCTCGAGCTGATCGCATTTGACACTCTCTGTGATTGTAGCACAGCGCAGCGCGCCTGAGGATGAACGCAGGCTTAGCTGTGCGCCCGCTGACGGCGCGCCTCGAACAGGATCACGGCGGCAGCGGCAGCCGCGTTCAGCGACTCCGCCGCGTTCGCCATCGGGATGCTCACGGCTTGGGCGGCGTATCGGCGGGCAAGCGGCGAGACGCCGTGCGCCTCGCTCCCGATGATCAGCGCGGCGGGCTGCCGCCAATCTACGGCGTAGTACGGCACGGACGCCGCGGCATCGGCGAGGTAAAAGGGCAGATCGGGGAATTCAGCCGCGACTCCCTCCCACGTGCTGTGCTTGAGCGGGAGGCGAAAGTGCGCGCCCATGCCTGCCCGCAATGCCTTCGGATTGAAAGGATCGACGCAGCTCGGCATGAGCAGCGCCCCCTCGACGCCGGCAGCGGCTGCGCTGCGCAAGAGCGTGCCGAGATTGCCCGCCTCCGAGACGCCGTCTAGGGCGAGCAGCAGGCTCGGTTGGCTCGGAAAGGGCAAGTCGGGCTGCGCAAAGACGGCGAGGATGCCTTGCGGCGTCTGAGTTTGGGCGGCGTGCGCCATCACAGCGTCCGTGACGGCGAAAGATGGCGCATCTCGCGCCTCTAGCCGCCTCAAGAGCTGCGCGCCGCTCGGAGTGTGGGCGAAAGATTGGCTGTACAGGACAAAGACGGGCTGCGCGCCCGCCACGAGAGCATCTGCCACCAAGCGCGCGCCCTCTAGGACGATTTGCCCCTCGGCGCGGCGGACTTTGCTCTGCGTTTGCAGGGCGCGCACCAGCTTGACGCGCGGATTGTGCGGACTCGTGATCAGCGGAGCGCTCACCAGCCCACGGCGCTGCGATCAGGCGCTCTGTGCGGCGCGCACGATGGCGCTGAAGGTTGCGGCGTCGCGCACGGCGATATCGGCGAGGATTTTGCGGTCGAGCGCGATGTTCGCCTGCTTGAGCGCGTGGATGAAGCGGCTGTACTTGACGCCGTTGAGGCGCGCCGCGGCATTGATGCGCGCGATCCACAGCTGGCGCAGCTGACGGCGGCGCTGCCGACGGTCGCGGTAGGCGTACCACAAGCTCTTCATCATGGCTTCGTTGGCGCGGCGGAAGAGCAAGTGCTTGCTGCCGCGCTGCCCTTTGGTCAGCTTGAGGACTTTTTTGTGGCTGCGGCGTGTGACGTAGCCGCCTTTAGTGCGAGACATGCCAGACTCCTCAGGTGTGGGTTAGCCGCGCGGCGGATTCGCCTTGTGGCGGCTGAGATAAGGCGCAAGGCGATGCACCCTGCGCACATCCGCCTTGGCGACGGCGATCATGCGTTGGAAGAGGCGTTTAGTGCGCTTGGCAGTGCGGCGGCGCAGATGGCTCTTGCCGCCTTTGGTGCGCACCAGCAAGCCGGAGCCCGTCACGCGGAAGCGCTTGGCGGTGGCTTTGTGCGTCCTGATTTTGTATTTCCTTGCCACGGTGGTCAGCTCCTGAACAGCACAGCACCGCAGACGAGCGCGGTGCCACGTTCACACACTCTCAATTTTGACTCTCAATTTTGCCACGAGCGGCTTTAGGGCTGCTGCGGTTGCTTTTTCTTATCTTTACTAGTCAGCGGTGCCAGCACCATCAGCATAGCGCGCCCTTCCATGGTGGGCGGCTGTTCCACCTGAGCGATGTCTTGCAGCGCCTCGACGACGGTATCCATCATCTTGCGCCCCAGCTCCGGGTAGGTGATCTCGCGCCCGATGAACTTGACGCGCACGCGCACCTTCATGCCTTCGCTCAGCCAGCGTCGCGCATCTTTGATCTTGAAGCCCAGATGAAACTCGTTGATCTTCAGTTGAAGCTGAATTTCTTTGACTTCAATGGTCTTTTGAGCTTTGCGCGCTTCGCGTTCCTTTTTAGAGCGCTCGTAGAGGAATTTGCTGTAATCCATGACGCGGCAGACGGGCGGGTCTTCGTTTGGCGCCACCTCCACCAAGTCCAAGCCGCGCTCTCGAGCGATCTCCAGCGCCTCGCGGAACGTTTTCACGCCCAGATTCTCGCTCTTGCCGCTCTCGCCTTGCACCACAAGGCGCACGCGGCTCACCCCGCGAATTTGCTCATTGACCCGATACTCTTCGCTGCTGATACTGACTACCTTAGCCTTTCCTAAAGCGCCCACAGACACACACAGCGTTTTATCAGGCTGTGTGCGCCAATCTTAGCACAGCTCACGGGCGGAGTCAACGGCAAAAGGGCGCTATTCGCGCCAC
>CALKXH010000100.1 GCA_938005675.1 uncultured Anaerolineae bacterium | reverse complement strand
AAGCCAGCTGATCGGCGAAGTAAGCCTCGAGGGTCTGGCGCACTTCTGCGTACATCGCCGCCTCGACTGCCGCGATCAAGCTCGACGGGATATTCTGCCACAAGAGGCTCATCTGCGCTTGATCCATCAACAACGCTTGCATCTGCGCGGCGGAGAGCCAAATGCGGCTGCCTAGAATCTCCAGCGTGCGGCTGGGTGCATTCGGCGCCAGCTGGTCGGCGATCAGGTCGCGCCAGGCGCCCAGATCGGCATCCGAGATGAAGGGCAGCCAGCCTTGCGGCGCGGCGCGCTTGAGGGCGAGGTAGTCTCGCTGGGCGAGGCAGGCGCGGTCGCGCGCATCGAGCTGTGCCAGCAGCGCGTGCAACAGGATGTTGCGCTGAGCGGGCGGCGCCCAGTCGCGGCTGAAGTGGGGCAGCATCTGGACGAACCAGACGGCGTCCATAGCTAGGTGAGCGGCGTAGCCCGCCACGAAAGCGCCCTGCGCTGCGTCGGCTAGAGCGCTGCAGCGCAACATAGGGAAGCGCTGTAGGAACTTGCGGGCGGGCGGGGCATCCAAGGCGGCGCTGTATTCGAAGAAGTGCGTGGCGGCGCGCGCCAAGCCTGAAGAGACGCGCGCATCCGGGGCGATGCTGCCCAGCAGAAAAGCGCCCCAAGCCCCCTCCAATGCCTGGCGCGCCCTTGCGGACAGCTCAGGGTCGGCGATCAGCTTATCGGCGAGGGCGATGTGCATGAAAGGCGTGGGCATGATCACCGTGAGAGCAGCAGGATGACGATCAAAACTAGCAAGAGGATGATCACAGCGCCCATGCCGATTATAAGCAAGCGCGTGTTATCGAGGCGCGGCTTGGCAGGCTCGGGCTCATCTTCGGCGAGCAAGGGCGTGGGCGCAGCGGGCGGCGGAGGTGATGCGGCGGGCGGCGGCGCTTGGGGCGGCGTCGGCGGGCGCAGACGCGCATCGCGATCGGGCGGCGGTGTGGGCTGAGTGCGCTGCAGGATCAGGGTTTTGTCGCTCTCGGCAGGCGGCGGGGCGGCGGCAGGAGCAATCGGGCGGTTTTTGAGGGCGGCGCGCACTGCCTTTGCCATCTCTCCCGCGCTGTGGAAGCGCTGAGCGCGATCCTTGGCGAGGGCGAGGCTGAGGATCGCATCGAAGCGCTCGTCCAGCTCAGGGCGAGCCGTCCGTACGGAAGGTGGCGCTTCGAAGAGGTGCATGTTCATCAGGCGCGCCGTCTTGGTCTCTTCGAAGGGCGCTCTGCCCGTCAGCAGCTGATAGAGGATGATGCCTAGCGAGTAGACGTCGGTCTCGGCGCTAGGGTCTTCGCCGCGCCACGACTCAGGCGCCATGTAGGTCGGGCTGCCCACAACTGTGCCTTGGGCGGTCAGTTTGGTCTCGCCGAGGCGGCGGGCGATGCCGAAATCGGTCAGGAAGGTGTTGCGATCCTCATCCAGCAGGATGTTGGCGGGCTTCAGGTCGCGGTGGATGATGCCGCGCAAGTGGGCGTAGTCCAGCGCGGAGGCGATCTGCTCGATGTAGCGCCCTACGTCCTCCAGCGGCACATTGCCCTCGCGGATGACGTGGCTGAGGTTGCCGCCCGTCTTGAGCGCCATGACCAGATACAGAAAGTCGCTCTCTTGTCCGAAATCGATGACCGGGATGATGTGCGGATGCTCTAGCGCGGCGAGCGCCTCCGCCTCGCGCTGGAAGCGCCTGACGAATTGATCCGACTCGGACAGCTCCACGTTGAGGACTTTGACCGCCACCTCGCGCCCCATCCCGACCTGTCGGGCGCGGTAGACCGTCCCCATGCCGCCGCCGCCGACCACAGCCAAAATCTCGTACTTGCCGATGGTACGTCCGATGAGCGTTGTGCTGTAGCTCATAGCTTTGTATCGCTTTCTATGTATTTCACCCGCCTTGCCGTGCGACAAAGGCAGGCGACTCGCCTGCCCTTGCCGCTGCGGGCTGCTCATCGGCGGGCGGTGCGTTCGCGTTTGCCCAGCGCCGCCAGCTCTGCCTCCAGCGCGATGCGTTTGGCTTCGGCGGCGGCTTGCGCCTCTTGCAGAGCGTTGCGCACGTGCCGTTCGGCGCGCTTGCGCAGCGTTTGCCCCGAAGACGGCGCCAGCAGGAACGCCAGCATCGCGCCTAGCGACGCGCCAAAGAGCAGCCCAAAAGCAAAGAACACTACACGGCGCATGGCGATCTCCTCTCGCAGACGGGGCTGCGCCTCACGCCTAGACCGCTCACCAGTATAGCACACTTGCCGCTACTGAGGCTACTCCAGCACCACTTCGCGCCGAGTCTGGCTGGAGCGGTAGAGCGCCTCGACCACTTGCACGCCGATCACGCCGTGCTGCACATCGGCGGGCGGCGGCTGCCCAGCCACCAGCGCCGCCATGCTCTCGACGATGAGCGCCTCATGCCCGTAGATGCCGCTGCTGCGCACGTCGGGCGTGATCACGACCGACTGCCCGCCCAGTTCGGTGTAAAAGTGCAGCGTGCCCTCTTGCACGTAGTTCACGACGTGCATTACGGCGGTGGCGCGCGTGCCGTTCAGCTCTAGATGCAGGATGTCCTCACGCGGGGCGCGATGCTCCGCCCAGGAGGCGTGCAGATGCACGCTCAGACCGCCTGCGCAGCGCAGGAAGCCGACGGCGCTATCCTCCACGTCGAAGCGCTCGGCGCTCAGATCGCCTTTCCACAGCGGGCTGCTGGAAGCTTTCACGCCGCGCGCCCCGAAGTGCGTCCCAACCTGCCCGCTGACCGTCTCCACGCGCGGGAAATCGAGCAGCCAGAGCGCCAAATCCAGCATATGCACGCCGATATCGATCAGCGCCCCGCCGCCGGAGAGCGCCTTCTGGCTGAACCAGCTGCTGCGCGGGATGCCCGCCTCGCGCCGCCACCACGCATAGACGTTGTAGACCTCGCCCAGCGCCCCTTCGCTGATCGCGCGGCGCAACCACGCCACGTCCGCCCGATAGCGATGGTTATAGGCGACCATCAAGCGGCGCTGAGCGTTTTGAGCGGCGCGCTGCATGGCGAGCGCCTCTTCAAGGCTGATGGCGAGCGGCTTCTCGCATAGCACGTGGGCGCCCGCCTCCAGCGCGGCGAGGCTGACCTCGACGTGCAGAGCGTTGGGCACGCACACGCTCACCACGTCCAGCTGCGCCGCCGAGAGCATGGCGCGGTAATCGCTGAAGCACTGCTCAGGGGGGATTTTGTACTCGGCGGCGCGCGCCGCCAAGCGTTCAGGATCGCTATCGCACAGCGCCACCAACTCCGTGTGCGGCGAGCGCAAGTAGCCTCTGGCGTGCGCCCCGCCGACGCCCAGCCCGATGATACCTGCACGCAAGGGCTTATCTGTCATGGATGGGTGAACCTTTCAGCTTGATTGCCTCTGTGACCTAGCGTATTTTCGCCCTTGAGGGAGAATTGTGCAAAAGCGGCAGCCGAGCGCGCTCTCGGCTTGTGCTGGAGCGCGCCCTTAGACTATAATTCGTGCATTAGATGAACATTTGTGACGGGATGGGCTCATGCAGGCGGAAACGACCCTCAATTGCGATGTCTTGGTGATCGGCGGCGGCGCGACGGGCGCGGGCGTCCTGTTCGATTTGGCGCAGCGCGGCTTGCGCGTGATTCTAGCGGAGCAAAACGACGTGGCGACCGGCACCTCCGGACGCTATCACGGGCTGCTGCACTCCGGCGGGCGCTACGCCGTGCGCGATCCCGAATCGGCGCGCGAGTGCATCGAAGAGAATTGGATCGTGCGCCGCATTGCCCCGCACACCATCGAGGATACCGGCGGCTGGTTCGCCGCCTTCCCGCCCGACGATCCCGCTTACATCCCGCTGTGGCTGGAGGGCTGCAAGGCGGTCGGCATCCCCACGGAGCCCGTCCCGCTCGCCCAAGCCCTCAGGGAAGAGCCGCACCTCAACCCGCAGGCCTACGCCATCTACCGCGTGCCGGATGCCGCCTGCGATTCCTTCGAGCTGATCCACAGCCTCGTCGAGGCGGCGGCGGCGCTGGGCGGCGTGACCCTCACCTATCATCGCGTCTGCGCCATCGAGAAGCACGGCGGCAAGGTCATCGGGGCGCTCTTGCAGAATCGGCGCACGGGCGGCTACGTGCGCGTCCATGCTCACGCCATCGTCAACGCGGCGGGTCCGTGGGCGGGCGAGGTCGCTAAGTTGGCGGGCGCCGATATCCACATGACGCACGACCGCGGCGTGATGGTGGCGATGAACGTCCGCTGGGTCAACACGATCATCAATCGGCTCGCCACGCCCGACGACGGCGATATCTTGGTGCCGGTCGGCACGGTCTGCGTGATCGGCACGACGTCGGTGGTGGTCGAGCGCCCCGACGATCTGGACATCCCCGCCCGTGAAATCACGCAGATGCTGGACGCGGGCGAGGTGATGATCCCGAATTTCCGCAAGGCGCGAGCGCTGCGGGCGTGGGCGGGCGTCCGCCCGCTCTACGATCCGCCTCAGAAGCGCGCGGGCGAGGCGGAGGGCGGCGTCGGCGAGGATGGGCGCTTCATCACGCGCTCCTTCCGCGCGCTCAGCCACGCCGACGTCGGCGCGGCGGGCATGCTCTCGATTGTGGGCGGCAAACTGACCACCTACCGCCAAATGGCTGAGAAAATCTCCGACGAGGTCTGCGCCTATCTGGGAGTCAGCGCGCCCTGCCGCACCGCTCAGACGCCCCTGCCCAAGCCGACGTGGCTCGGCAACGGCGGGCGCAAACTGCACGCCCTGACTCACCGCCTGCATCAGCTGGAACACGCGCCGACGCACAACAACCTGATCTGCGAGTGCGAGATCATCACGCGCGACCAGCTGGAGACGGCGATCCGCGCCTCAGGGGAGGGCGTCAGCCTCGACGATCTGCGCCGCGATCTGCGCTTGGGCATGGGACCCTGTCAGGCGGGCTTTTGCGGCTACCGCGCGGCGGGCGTGCTGGGCGAGACGGCGCATTTGCCGCCCGCCGACTCCATCGCGGCGCTCGCCACCTTCATCGAGGAGCGCTTCCGCGGCAACCGTCCGCTGCTGTGGGGACATCAACTGCGCCAAGCGCTCTTGGATGAGCTGATCTATCGGCGTGCGCTGGGCGTGCCGACGCCGCAACCTGAGGCGCACGCCGCCGACTAGCAAGGACACCCTCACATGGACGATCTCTTGATCATCGGCGCGGGCTGGGCGGGCTTGAGCGCCGCCGCCTTCGCCTTGCACCTGAAGCCGAAGGCTAAAATCCGCGTGATCGCGCAAGGCATCGGCTCGCTGGTGGTGACGCCCGGCTGGCTGAGCCTGCTCGACTCGGCGCAGGGCGAGGTGCTCGCCGCCGTGCGCGACCTCGCCGCCCGCCACCCCGATCATCCCTACGCTTTGGCGGGCGCCGAGGCGCTGGAGCGCGCCGTGCGCCTCTTCGCCCAGATCGGCGCCGAGATCGAGCTGGGCTATCAGGCTGAGCCGCCGCTCTACAACAAACGGGTCTTCACGGCGCTCGGCAGCCTTCAAACGCCCGCCATCCTGCCCTACGGCTATCAGGGCGCGGCGCAAGCGGGCGAGCGTCCGCTCTTCGTCGGCTTTGAGGGCTGGCGGGATTACTATCCGTCGCTCTCAGGCGAGCCGCACGTCCTGATCGCCCCGCCCATCGGCGCCCGCCCGTGGGACTTGACGCCGACTGACTACGCCCGCCACTTCGATCAGCCGCCTTTCCGCGCCGAGGTGGCGCGACAGGTCAAGGCGCGCTTGAACGGCGCGACGTCGGTGGCTTTCCCCGCCGTGCTGGGCTTGGAGCATCACGCCGAAACCGTGCAGAGCTTGCAGGATCGCTTGGGCGTCCCCGTTTTTGAGCTGCCGACCTTGCCGCCCAGCGTGCCGGGCGCGCGACTCTACAACAAGTTGCGGCGCTATCTGCTGGATCGGGGCGTGCGGCTGCAAATTGGGCATCCCGTCGTGCGCGGCGTGCGCGAGGGGAAGCGCCTTGCGGGCGTAGAGGTGGCGGCGGCGGGCAAGCCGCAATTCTTCGGGGCGCGGGCGGTCATCTTGGCGACGGGCAACCTGTACGGCGGCGGCTTGTTCAGCGATGACAGCGGGCGCGTCTGGGAGGGCATCTTCGATCTGCCCGTCCAGCACAACTCGGATCGGCAGACGTGGTTCAGCGCGCGGATGCTGGCGGCTGAGGGTCACGCGGTGCATCGCTTCGGCATCCGCGCCGATGCGCAGCTGAAGCCGCTCGCCGCCGAGGGCGCGCCGCTGGCTGAGAATCTGTTCGCAGCGGGGCACATCCTAGCGCAGCCGTCGGAGTCGCCCTCGCCCTTCGAGACGGCGGAGGGCGTGGCGTTAGCGACGGCATATCGGGCTGCCCAGCTCGCCCTCACACAGCCCTAAGGCGGAATAACACGTTTCTTATACGCAACTCGGCAAACTTTAGAGATAATTGAGGCTATGATGATCGAACCGCGCGAGCTACCTTACCTCCAAGAGACGCCCTTCACCGCCGATCACTGCCTGAAGTGCAACATCTGCACGCAGGCGTGTCCGGTCGTGCCGGTGACCGACCTGTTCCCTGGTCCGAAGACGGTCGGACCGCAGGCGCAGCGCTTCCGCGATCCCGACCTGCCCTCGCCCGATCAGTCGGTCGATTACTGCTCCGGCTGCGGCATCTGCACGCTCGTCTGCCCGCACGGCGTGCGCGTGATGGAGATCAACACGCAGGCGAAGGCGAAGCTGGCGGAGGCGAAAGGCTTCAGCTTGCGCAACTGGATTCTCGGTCACAATGCGTGGTGGGGCGTGCTTGGCACGCCCTTCGCGCCGCTGCTGAACTGGGCGTTCCGTTTCAAGCCCTTCCGCTGGCTCGCCGAGAAGACGCTCGGCATCTCGGCGCGGGCGGCATTTCCGACGTGGGCGGGCTACACCTTCCGCAGTTGGTGGCGCAAACGCGAGAAAAAGCGCGCTCAGCCCGCCGAAGATGCCCGTCCCGTCGTGGTCTACTATCACGGCTGCAGCACGAACAGCTACGAGCCGCGCATCGGCAAGCTCGCTGTGCAAATTCTGGAGCATAACGGCTTCCGCGTGATCGTGCCGCCGCAAGCTTGCTGCGGTCTGCCCTTGCAATCGAACGGGATGTTCGCTGAGGCGCGCCGCTTCGCCCGCAAGAACACGAGCGCCCTCGCCGATTACGCGCGGCGCGGCATCCCGATTGTCGGCACGGCGGGCAGCTGCATCATGGCGCTCAAGGGCGACTATGAGCATATCTTAGGGCTGCACGACGACGACACGAGGGCTTTGGCGGGCGGCATCTACGACATCTCGGAGTTTTTGTGGGGATTGCATCAGCAGGGCAAGCTCAAGACCGATTTCCGTCCTGTGAGCGCCTTCCCGCCTGAGCTGCGCGCCCTGATCGGCGACTCAATCGTGCCATATCACGCGCCCTGCCAGCTGAAGGCGCACGGCATGGGGCGTCCGGCGCTGGACTTGCTCGATTTGATCCCGGAGCTGCGCGTCGTGGAGATGGACGCCGACTGTTGCGGCATCGCTGGCACGTACGGCTACAAGGCGGAGAAGCGCCAAATCGCCGAGGATGTCGGCGCGCCGCTCTTCCGTCGCATCCGCGAGATCGGGGCGCGGCTCGCCGTCTGTGATACTGAGACCTGCCGCTGGCACATCGCCCAGATGAGCGGCGCGCGGGTCGTCCACCCCGTAGAGCTATTGGCATCCGCTTATGGCATCACCGCCGATGAGCGTGCTATGATCTAGCCGATAGGAGAGAATGATATGTCCAACATGCAAAAACCGCCTAAGACTCCGCCGCCAGAGCGCGATCCGAATGGCGATCCCGATCGCCCTGCGCGCCCGCCCATCCCGAATTGGGTCGTCATTGCGTTGCTGGTCGGCTTCGGCGTCCTGTTCCTGACCCGCATTCCCGCCATTGTGAGCGATCCGGTCGGGAATGCCATCGAAGTGCCCTATTCCACCTTCCGCGCCCAAGTGGACGCTAATAACGTCCTGCGCGTGGAGATGCGCGGCTCGCAGATCGTCGGGCGCTTCCGCAGCGAGGTGCCGATCAGCGCGACGGATACGGCCGGCAACATCCGTCGCGGCAACGTCTTGTTCTTCAGCACGTTCTTGCCGCCCGTCGAGGATCGGGAGCTGCTGCCCAAGCTGGTTGAGAACGGCGTGACCGTCATCACGGCTGACCCCTCGCCCTCCGCCTTCCTGATCTTGCTGCTGAACTGGGGTCCGCTGATCCTGATCGGCTTGCTGCTCTTCTGGATGTTCAGCCGCACCCGCCAACAGCAGAGCGGCATCTTCAACTTCGGGCAGAGCCGCGCGCGGCGCTACAACGAGGAGAAGCCTCAAGTCACCTTCGCCGACGTCGCCGGCGAGGACGCGGCGAAGGCGGAGCTGGCTGAGATGGTCGACTTCCTCAAAGACCCCGATAAGTACATTCGGCTAGGGGCGCGCATCCCGCGCGGCGTGCTGCTGGTCGGACCGCCCGGCACCGGCAAGACGCTGCTCGCTAAAGCCGTCGCTGGCGAGGCGAAAGTGCCGTTCTTCTCGCTCTCAGCCTCCGAGTTCGTGGAGATGTTCGTCGGCGTGGGCGCCTCGCGCGTGCGCGACCTGTTCACGCGCGCCAAAGCCGCGGCGCCTTCGATTGTCTTCATCGATGAGATCGACGCGGTCGGGCGGCAACGCGGCGCCGGCTTGGGCGGCGGCAACGACGAGCGCGAGCAGACCCTCAACCAGCTGCTGGTGGAGATGGACGGCTTCGACGCCCGCGAGACCGTCATCGTCATGGCGGCGACCAACCGCCCCGACGTGCTAGACCCCGCGTTGCTGCGCCCTGGTCGCTTCGACCGTCAAGTCACGGTCGACTTGCCGGATCGGGCGGGGCGCGAGGCGATCCTGAAGGTTCACACGCGCGATATGCCGCTCTCGCACGATGTGCGCCTTGATATCCTAGCGGGCGTGACCATCGGCTTCAGCGGCGCCGATTTGGCGAACCTCGCTAACGAGGCGGCGCTCTCAGCAGCCCGCAACGGGCGCGAGCGCGTCACCCAGCGCGACTTTGAACTCGCCCTCGACCGCATCATCATGGGCAGCGAGCGCCCGCCGCTCTCTAACGAGCAGGAGCGCCGCACGGTCGCCATTCACGAGGCGGGTCATGCGCTGGTGGCAGCCCTCACGCCTGAGGCTGACCCGGTCGTCAAGGTGACCATCGTGCCGCGCGGTCGGGCGTTGGGCGTGACGCAGAGCCTGCCCAGCGATGATCGGCGCAACTACTCGAAGGAATACCTCTTTGCGCGGCTGGTGGTGCTGATGGGCGGGCGCAGCGCTGAGGAAGTGGCGCTCAACCAGATCACCAGCGGCGCCGAGAACGACCTGCGCGTGGCGACGCGCCTCGCCCGCGATATGGTCGCCCAGCTGGGCATGAACGAGGAACTCGGTCCGGTCAACTACGGCGATTCGGATCGGCAGCCCTTCTTGGGCTACAGCCTCGCGCAGCCGCGCATCTACAGCGAAGAGACCGCCTCGCTGATCGACCGCGAGACCAAGCGCCTCGTCGAGCAAGCTCACAACCGCGCGCGGCAAATCTGCCGCGAGAATCGCCACTTGCTGGAGGAGCTGGCTGAGGCGCTCCTGAAGCACGAGGTCATCGATCAGCAGCAAGTCATGGACATTCTGCGTCCCGCTTTGCCCGTCAGCGGCGATTGAGCCTGACCGATATCAGTCCGCATCAGCCCGAATCAAACAGTCCCTCGTCCGAGCGGCGAGGGACTGTTCTTCAACTAGCTGAGGGCGCGCTTACGCCTCGATCTTCGTGCCGAGCACCTTCAGGAACTGCGCCATCCACTCCGCGTTGGCGGGCCACGCCGGCGCCGAGACCAACTTGCCGTGCGTGTGCGCTTTATCGGCGGGCAGGCTGATGAACTTGCCGCCCGCCAGCTTCACGTCGGGCTCCACGGCGGGATAGGCGGTGCATTCCTTGCCCTCCAGCACTTTGGCGGCTGCCAGCACCATCGGACCGTGGCAGGTGGCGGCGATGGGCTTATCGGCTTCGGCGAAGTGGCGGACGATTTCGAGGACGCGCTCGTTCAAGCGGATGTACTCTGGGGCGCGCCCGCCGGGGATGACCAGCGCGTCGTAGTCTTCGGGGCGCACCGAGTCGAAGTCAGCGTTCAGCTCAAAGTTGTGACCGGGCTTCTCGCTGTAGGTCTGATCGCCCTCGAAGTCGTGGATGGCGGTGCGAATCTTCTCGCCCGCCTTCTTGCCGGGGCAGACCGCGTGGACGTGATGCCCAACCGCCTGCAGAATCTGGAAAGGCACCATCAACTCGTAGTCTTCAACGTAATCGCCGACCAAAAATAGGATTTTCTTAGGCATACAACCGACTCTCCTGAACAGTTAATGAGCGAGCGTGCTTGCGCACATTCATTAGTATAGTGATTTTTGAAGCGCGTGGCAATTTGGCTCTAGCCACAAGCGCGCAAGCCTGCTATACTCTTGCGCATGGACGACGTCGCTTGGATGCGCCTTGCCCTCGCTGAAGCTCAGCGGGCTGCCCTGCACGGCGATGTGCCTGTGGGCGCGCTGGCTGTTCACGAGGGGCGCGTGATCGGGCGCGGGCGCAACCGCCGCGAGGTCGACCGCGATCCGACGGCGCACGCCGAGCTGATCGCCCTGCGGGAGGCATCGCGCGCGCTGCGCCACTGGCGCTTGGATGGCGTCACGCTCTACTGTACGCTGGAGCCGTGCGCCATGTGCGCCGGCGCGATGGTCTTGGCGCGCTTGCCGCGCTTGGTCTACGCAGCAGACGATCCGAAAGCGGGCGCGGCGGGCAGCGTGCTAGATATCCTGCAGCATCCGCGCTTGAACCATCGCGTGCAAGTGGAGCGCGGCGTGTTGGCGGAGGAGGCGGCGGCGTTGCTGGTCGGTTTCTTCGCGCGGCTGCGCGCCGAAGGGCAGCGCGGCTGAACAAACCGCATAACTCAACACTGGAGAGGTGCCAGAGTGGTTGATTGGGGCGCTCTCGAAAAGCGTTGTGCAGGCAACTGCACCGTGGGTTCGAATCCCACCCTCTCCGCAGCTTTTCTCAGCCATGAGCCGACGCATCCTGCTGATCTCGCGCTGCCCGCCCTATCCGCTGCACTTGGGCGATAGGCTGATCGTCGGCAACTTGTTCGCTGAGCTGGCGCGACGCGGCTACCAGACCGACCTGCTGGCTTTCTCCGACCGCCCGACCGACCTCGCCGACGTTCAGCACTACCGCGCCCACTTCCGCGAGGTGACCCTCCTGCCCGACCCGCCTCGCACAGCCCTCGATTACGCCCTGCGCCTCAGACAGCCTTTCCCAGAGCGCGCTGAGGCGGCGTGGTCGCCGCCGATGTGGGAGGCGATACAGGCGCGCTTGGCGCGCAAGCGCTACGACCTCGTCCACCTCTTCGGCGGCGTGCAGGTCTATGAGTATCGGCAGCTGGTGCGGAATTTGCCGCATCTGATCGTCCCGTACGAGTCCTACAGCCTGTTTTTGAGGCGGCAGCTCGCCCAGACGCGCGCCCTGAGGCAGAAGTTGGCGCTGTGGCTGCGCCTGCAGATGGCGCGTCGCTACGAAGAGCGCATGTTCGAGGGCTACCGCGCGGTCGTGGTGCTGAGCGATGCCGACGCCGCCGCTTTGCGCGCCCTCGCGCCGAGCTTGCCGTTGCACGTCATCCCCAACGGCGTCGACCTCGCCCGCTTCGCGCCCGAGGCGCCCGCTCAAGGCGCAAACCTGCTCTTCGTGGGCAATTATGAGTACGCGCCCAACCTCGATGCGGCGTTGTGGCTCGCCCGCGAGATTTTCCCGCGCATCAAGGCGCGCGTCCCGCACGCTGAGCTGTGGCTGGTCGGCAATGCGCCGCCGCCCGCCTTGCGCGCCCTCGCCGCCCCCGATCTGCACGTGACTGGTCGGGTGGCGGAGGTGCAGCCTTATTACGCGCGCGCCGCGCTGTTCCTCGCGCCGTTGCGCTACGGCGTCGGCATCAAGAACAAGGTGCTGGAGGCGATGGCGATGGCGCTGCCCGTGATCGCCACGCCGCTCAGCGCCGAGGGCATCGCGCCGAGCGAGGGCGTGCGCCTCGCCAGCAACGCCGCCGAGTTCGCCGAGCAAGCCGTCGCGCTGCTCGCCGATGCGCCGCTGCGCCAGCAGCTGGGCGCCGCCAATCGGTCTGTCATCGCGGCGCGCCATACGTGGGCGGCGGTGGCGGATGCCTACGAGGCGCTCTACGCCCAGCTCAGCCGCCCAGCGCGTTGAGCGCGTAGACGGTCAGCACGGCTAAGCCCGCCGCGTAGAGCGCGGCGAAGTACCACGTCTTGCTCAGGCGGCAAGCATCGACGAGGCGCGCCCCGAAGAGGCTTGAGTCAGCCTCAAGGCGGAAGTGCGCGCCGATGAACCACGCCAGGATGATCCCGCCTGCGAAGCCGCCGCCGTGCGCCCAGTTGTCAATGGCGACGGCGGTCGGCATCACCTGCGTGAAGATGCCCAAGCCGAAGTTCAGCAGGGCGAGCGCGATCAGCGATTGGAGCTGCTCGCGGGCGGCTCTGCCCAGCAGCTCCCGATTTCTGTACAGGAAGACCATCTCCGCCCCGAAGATGGCGAAGATTGCCCCGCTGGCGCCCACAGAGAGTCCGCGCGTGAAGAACAAGCTGGCGAGGCTGCCCGTCAAGCCGCCCAGAAAGTAGATCAGGGCGAAGCGCGCCGTCCCGAAGATCGACTCGACCGAGCGCCCGAAAACCCAGAGCGCCAAGCCGTTGAAGAGCAGATGCACCTCGCCAGCGTGCAGGAACATGGCGGTGAACAGGCGGTAATGCTCCCCGGCGAAGACCACGCGCGCGTAGTTCAGGGCACCCCAGCCCGTGATCGGCTCCGGGCGCGGATAATTCGCCTGCGCGTAGACCAACTGCACGCCGAAAATGCCCACGATGATGGCTAAGAGGATGTAGGTCAGGATGGGGCGGCGGGTCGGTATATTCAGCATCAGGACTTCAGGCGTCGGCTCGATCATAAGCGGCATCCTCGCTCAGCAGGACAATTCAAGCGCCGATTATAGCGTGTGCGCCGTCGGAGTTGGCGATTTGACGGGGCTGCGCCACAATTGGCTTACGGGACGCGAACGAGAGGGTACTTTCCCATGAAAATCTACACCAAAACGGGCGACTCAGGCGAGACCAGCCTCTTCGCCGGGGGCAGAGTCCGTAAGAATCACTTGCGCGTGGAGACCTACGGCACAGTTGATGAGCTGAACAGCTTGCTGGGCTTGGCGCGCGCCATCGGCGTGCCGCCGCGCGCCGAGACATGGCTGGAGCGCATCCAGAACGAGCTGTTCGTGCTGGGCGCCGACCTCGCCACGCCGCTGGACGCCAATCCGTCGTGGTTGGTGCGCCTCGATGCCGCGCCCATCGCTCAGCTGGAGCGGGACATCGATAGCATGGACGCCGAGCTGACGCCGATGCGCGCCTTCATCCTGCCGGGCGGCACGCAAGCCGCCGCGACCTTGCACGTGGCGCGCACGGTCTGCCGCCGCGCGGAGCGCCTGTGCGTCTCGCTGGCTGAACACGAGCCGATCAACTCGCATAACTTGGTCTACCTCAACCGCCTCTCGGACTTTTTGTTCGTCTTGGCGCGCTGGGTGAACCTGCAAGCGGGCGAATCCGAGACGAAGTGGGAGTCGCGGCGTTAGCGCGTCAACTTGCCGACGTACGGATAGCGGAAAGTCCTGCCGCGCAGCGCCTGCGCCGCCCCCACCATGCTCAAAAAGAAGGCGCCGAAGGGCAGAGCTAAGAGCGCCAACCAGACCAGCAGCAGTCCGAGCCACAGGAACGGCACGATCACCACGCCGATCACCGTGATAGTCAGCAGGACGGTCGTCACGATGCCGAAGACCAGCCCGGCGATGGTCAGCCCGAACCAGCCCAGCGTCGAGCCGAGCAAGGCGAGCAGCGCTTGCATGGCGTGCCGCTCCACAAAGGGCGAGCGCTCGCGGTGGCTGAGGTAGATCAGCAGCGGGGCGAGCGCCACTGCCGCGCCCAGCACGCCGCCGCTGCTGACGCCCAACGGCACGCCGATCAGCAGCGCGAGATGCGCCGCCGCCGCCCAAGTCCGCTCGGCGGCGCTGGACTCGACCGCTTCGGGCGCGTAGGACTCCGGATAGGGCGCCCGCAGGAAGTCCTCGACTTGCCCACGCCACGTGCGCGCCTCGTTTTTGCGCTTCTGCTCGGCGCGGTACTCCGCCTCAAGCTGCGCGAGATAATCGTCGGCTCTGCTTTGGCGGGCGTAATCGCTCATCAGCGCATCAAGGTCGACTGCATCCTGATCGTCCTGCCCGATGCGCTCGGCGCGTTTGGGTTTGGGCTGTTCTGCCATGCTGAGGTCGCTCTCCTGCTGAACGTTCTATCATAGTCTATACGCACAGCGACGCGCAGCGTTGCTAAGCGCGCGCCGTCGGCAAGGTTTTGAGGGGCGCTCCGCGCAGGGCGGCGCGCAACGCCTCGCGGTCGTCCCACGGATACTCGATCTCGCCGAAACACATGCTCTGTTCATGTCCCTTGCCGCAAGCGATCACCACATCGCCGCGCCGCGCCAACTGACAAGCGAAGGCGAGCGCCGCGCCGCGATCAGGGACGCGGAAGAACGTCTCGCCCTCCACGCCGCCCATCCGCCGCGCGCCCGCCGCCATCATCTCTAGGATGGCATCGAGCGACTCAGTGCGCGGGTCTTCCGCCGTCAAGACGCAGATATCCGCCAGCTGGGCGCCCACCTCCGCCATCAGACGGCGCTTCTCCACGTCGCGCAAGCCGGCGCTGCCGAAGACGGCGATCACGCGCCCGTCGGTCAGGCTGCGGACGGCGCGCAGGGCTTTTTCGAGCGCGTTGGGCGTGTGGGCGAAGTCCACAATGGCGATGAAGTCCTGCCCTTCATCGATGCGCTCCATGCGACCGGGGATGGGCGGCAGGGTCTCGATGCCGCGCCGAATCGCCTCAGGCGGCACGCTCAGCGCCAGCGCCGCCGCCGTCGCCGCGAGGATGTTCTGCAGGTTGTACAGACCGATCAGCGGCGTGCGGAAGGTCAGGCTGACGCCCTCGGCGCTATCCAGCAAGGTCGCTTGAATGCCCGACGGCTCAGCCCGCCAACTCAGCAGGTTGACCTGCCCGTAGCCCCCCGTGCTGTAAGCGATCTGCTTGACCGATTCGCTCAGCCCCAGAAAGTAGCCCGCGTTGGGATCGTCTAGGTTGATCACGGCGCACTTGGGGACGCCCGCCTTAGTGTAGCTCTCGGCGAGGCGGCTGAAGAGCAGCCCCTTGGCGGCGCGATAGTTCTCGAAGCTGCCGTGAAAATCGAGGTGCTCATGCGTGATGTTGGTCAGCACCGCCACATCGAAGGCGACGCCATTGACGCGCCCCTGCGCCAAGCCGTGACTGGTCGCCTCCAGCACGCAGTGGGTCAAGCCTGCCTCGACCATGCGGCGCAGGTAGCCCTGCACCTCAGAGGCGGTCGGCGTGGTGACGTGCAAGCCCGTCGGCAGCTCTTCGTCGCCGATCACGGCGCTGACCGTGCTGATCATCCCGACGGGGACGCCCGCGCACTTGAGCATGTTGTAGATCAAGCTGGTGGTGGTGGTCTTGCCGTCGGTGCCGGTCACGCCGATGAGGGTCAGGGCGTGGGAGGGGAAGCCGTAGTAGGCAGCCGCCAAATAGCCGATGACTTGCTGCGCATCGGCGACTTGGGCGTAGGGGACGCTGCAGTGCACCTCCTGCGGCGGGCGCTCGCCGACCACAGCCGCCGCGCCGTTGGCGATGGCTGCCTCAATGAAGGCGTGCGAGTCGACCTTCAAGCCGCGCCGCGCCACGAATAAGCCGCCGCGCTCGATTGAGCGCGAATCCTCGCTGATCGGCGCGCTGATCTCAGCGTCCGCCTCAGGGCGCTGCAAGAGGTCGGGGGCGTGCTTGAGCAATTCAGAGAAACGCATGGTCTGTGTTCCAATGGGTGAATACGTCGCGCCTAATTATGCGCCGCGCGGGGGAGATCGGCAAGGCTGCTTGCCCAGAAGCGCGCCTTGCGCTACAACATAAGCTGCTCAAGCACAGATAGGATCGCCCGCATGACCGAACGCCCGCTCGATTGGCGCGCCGCCGTCCACCACGATGGCTCGGCGCTATACGTCTCGAATCCGCTGCCTG
>CALKXH010000099.1 GCA_938005675.1 uncultured Anaerolineae bacterium | reverse complement strand
GCCGGCAATCGCCTCAAACATCGGGTTGAGGCGGCGTTTCAGCTCGTCGCTGGCGCGCTGCGCGCCGAACTCCGCCACCAGCTGCGTGGTCAGCGGCGTGAAGCCTGAGATATCCACGTTCAAGACCGCGCCCTGCGCCGTGGCGGGCAAGTTTGCGCCGCGCAATAGCGCGCGAAAGCGATCAGTCGCTAGGTAGGGCGCAAGCAGATGCAGCAGGTCTTCAGGCTTCATGAGTCCGCTCTAGAGTACCGTGTATGCTTCCAGTGATGATACTATAGATGCGCCTGAAGCGCATCAGCCCGCGCTTATTTATCACAAGACTGTTAATCTTTGGGGCGCGGCGGCAAAGGCGTATACGGATTGATGCCATCTAGGATGGGCGGCACGTAGACGTCGTCTATGTAGCGCGGCGCGTTGGCGAGAGCGAAAAAGGCGGGGCGCATCCGCTGATCGAAGCCCGGATCGTTGAGCGCCCACCAATATTCCTCATCCTCAGGCGTCCAGCTCAGGTCAGCCAAGTACAAGACGACCATCAGGCTGATCCAAGGGCGCCAATGCTGGGCGGCGTACTCGAAAGCCGCCACCAGATAGGCGGCTTGCTGCTCCTCGCTGACGGCGTGCCAGCGATACGGGTTGGGCTGCAACGAGCCGTCGGGCGCCTTGAGCGTCTCGCGTTGATCGGTCGTCCAGCCCATCTCAAGGATGGCGACTTGCTTGTGCCCGTCGCCGTTAGCGACCTGCAGCGCGCGCATCACCTCCACATGCCGAAAGACCTGCCAGCTATGTCCGTCGAGGCGCGGATCGTCGGGCGGGGTCTCAGGCGGGAGGGCGTAGCCGGGCGCGTTCAGACCCAGCACGTCATAGTAGCGCGCGGCGCCCGCGCGATACATCTCTTGCAGGTAGAGCGTATCGGGGATGCTCTGCGGCGAGAGGGTGCCGGTCGGCGCCAAGCCCGCCGTGAGGATGATCGCTTGCGGATCGGCGGCGCGGATGGCTTGCGCGCAGGGCGCCAGCGCTTTGACGTAAGCGGCGGCGTTGGGCGTCTTGCCCAGCCATTCGCGGTGGAGGTTTGGCTCGTTCCAAATCTGGTAGCCGACGATGCGCCCCGTGTAGCGGGCGGCGAGCGCTCCGCAGAAAGCTGCGAAGGCGCGCTCATCGAAGGGCGGCTCGTACTCGTTGCGATCAAGGCGGATCGCCCAGTCGGGCGGCTTGCCCAAGCGCGCGATCAGCTTGACGCCGCGATAATTCGCCTCTGCCACCACGTCGTCGGCGATGGACCAGTTCGGCGGCTGCGAATCAGACGGCTGAATATCGCGCCAGCCGAAGATTTGCTTGGCGTAGCCGAAGCGCATCAGGCGCACATACTCGAAGTCGCGGGCGCGCGCCGTCTCATTCCACCACACTGAGATGTGCACGCCGTAGGCAATCGAGGGCAGCTTTTTATGGCGGATCAGCTCGGCGCCGAGCGGCGTTGGCGTGGGACGAAACGTCACGGCGCTGAGCAGGGCGAAGATCAACAGGCTCAGGGCGAGGGCGCTGAGCAGCGAGCGCTTCAGAAGACGTTGTGGCATGGTGAGTATCCAGCGGAGGGCGGGGACTCGCCCCGCCCTGTGCTGAGAGCTACTGAGCGCGGCGCGGACGGCTGCGGAAGTCCATGTCCACGATGCGCTGCCAGACCGGACGCGGCTGAAAATCGGGTCCGAGGATCGACCACGGCACGTTATCGCCCACGGCGCCGCCCAGATTCCAGCCGACCTGCGCGCCGTAATTCAAGTTCCACAGCATGGCGAGGCGCACGAAGCCCCACTGCTGCATCAGCTCGATGGCTTGCACGGTGAAGTTCGCCTGATCTTGCAAGGTGTTATCGGCGGCGAAGCCGAAGCCATCGCGCAGCTGACCGCGCCCTTGCAAATCTTCCACGCTGGGCCAGCCGAACTCGGTCACGCACAGCTTTTTATCGCTGCCGGCGGCGCGAATGCGATTGGCGTAGCCCTCCAAAGTGCTCTTGAACGCCCAGCTGTGGTGCGGATTCGCCCACGGTCCGCGGAAGCGCGCCGGCGGATTGCGCTCTGGCAGGTTGTTCCAATCCTGATTGGGCGGCACGTTCAAGCCGTTGTGGTGCGCCCCGACGCAATCGACGAAATTGAGCAGCCCGGCGGCGATCAGCTGATCCATGTAGATGAAGTCATCGGTCACTGCGCCGGGGATGTTAGCGCCCGTCGGCGCTAAGCCGGCTGAGATCACGATGATGTTCGGATCGATGCTTTTGATGGTGTTATAGGCGACCTGCAGCAGCTGCACGTAGCGTCGCGCATCGATGGCGGGCGGATTGGTCGTCCATTCGCGGTCGATGTTGACCTCGTTCCAGACCTCGATGGCGTGAATCTTGCCCGGATAGCGCTGCAAGAGCGCCGTGAGGAAGTCGGCGAAATCTTGCGGGTTGGCGGGCGGACCGTCGTGCACGTCCGCCACGATGCGCGCGCCGGGATCGCGCGCCCAGTCGGGCGCCTTAGTGATGCTCAGCAGCACCTTGACGCCTGCCTCGCTCAGCAGGGTCAGGCTGGTATCGAGGTCAGACCAGTCGATCTGCCCCTTGACGCGCTCGGTATCGCGCCAGACGACTTGCGACTTGACCCAGTTCAGGCGCAGTTGATCGCGCGCCATCGCCACCCACAGCCCATAGACGTTCGGATCGGCGTTTTTCTGCACGGCGATGCCCAAGTCGAAGTCGAGGTCGCGGATGGGCGGCACGGTCGGCTGTACAGCCGGCGTGGCGACCACGATGATGGGCGGCGGCGGCTCTAGGGTCGGCTGCGCCTGTTCGGGCGGCGGGAAAGTCGGGAAGGGCGTGGCGGTGATCTGGGCGACCACAGCGTTGTTCTCGACGGCGGGCGGCGGCAGAATGCTGCTGCCGCTCACGGACGGCTCAGCGGCGAGCGCGCCCGTCGCGGCGTAGACGGCGACGAAGGTCGCCGCGCCCAGCAGCAAGGTGATGCCCGTCCAGGCTATGGCGAAGTAGCGCACTTGGCGGCGATGCATCTGTTGGCGCTGCCGCAAGGTGCTGATGCTGACTGTCTCTCGGATACTGCTCATAAAGCTCGGTCTCTCCCTAGATGTTGGCTGAGTGAGGGCGCGTCAATCGGGGCGGCGCGCCACTTGCAGCGTGATGCGCGCCAGCGGAACGTCCAGCTCCACCAGCGCCGCGCTGACTAGGATATCACGATAAGCCCCGTCGGGCGTGAAGCGGAACGGCTCCGCGATGCCCGCGATCTGCTCAGCGAGGATGACTTCCCCTGCGCTGGCGCGCCACTGCACGGCGAGATCGGCGGGGATCGGCACGAACCACGTCTGCCCCGCCCGATAGGTCTTGTACTCCGCCAAAATGCGCGTCCCTTGCAGGTAAGCGCCTTCGGCGGCGAGGTCGGGCACTTGGACGCCCGCCCAGTTGCTCACCAGCAGACCGCCCAGTCTATCACGCAAGGCGCTGCTTGTCATCAGCCAGATGGCGCGCGTGAAGCTCCCCTCAACCGACTTGTAGCGCACGATTGGCATACTCGCCTCGATGCCGAAAGCGGCAACTTCAGGCGCGATCTGCAACTGGACGGGCGTCTGCGCCGCGAGGACGCCTTCGGGCGTCACGCGCAGCTGCCCGAGCGGCGCCAGCGCCTCGCGGTAGCTGATCGGCAGCCATTGGCTGCCCTCCTGGGCGACGCTGCGCAGGCTGATCACGGCGTGCAGCTTGGCGCGGCTGATCTCGCCGACCGCCCACGCCAAAGCCCGTCGCACTGAGCCTTCAGGCAGATATTCGCGCGGATCGAGCGGCAAGATCACCTGTACTGAGTCCGCCGCCTTGCCCAGCGCCCGCCAATCGTAAGCGCCCGTCTCAAACTGCCCGCCCGAAGGCTCGGGGAAGGGCAAGACGAGCGCGAGCGACCGCCCCTCGGCGCGCAACGCCGCTGCCAAGTCGCCGATGAAGGCGCTGAATGCCTGGCGCAGGCGCGGCGGCAAGCCCAAATACTCCAGCGCGATGCCGCTGTAGGGCTGGCTGAGCGCAAACTCAACCAGACGCTCTAGGTGGGCTTGGCGGCGCTCAGGATCGTCTAAGAGCGCCTCGATCAGCGCGGCGTCGGGCGGCGAGGCGCCCCGATAGTTGCGGATGAGCGGCACGACGGCGTAGCCGCGTCCAAAACCGACGCCAGCGGGCAAGGCGCCATCGAGGGCGCCCTCGGCGTTCGGCACCAGTCCCGCTGGATGCACTACGTTCGCCACAGCCGCCACCTCAGGCTTGAAGGCTTGCCCCGCCTCGATCACGGCGCTGACGGTAGGCGCTTGCAGCGCCAGCCGAGCGATGCACAGGACGTCGGGCAGGCGCTCGGCGCCCTCCAGCACGGCTACTAGCGAGAGCCGTTCGTCGATCAGGGCGCGTTGGGCGGGGATGAACTGCCAACGCCCTAGCGCCGCGTCGTAGCCGTACAGATCGGCTTGGGCGGGCTCGATCCCCTCAGGCAGGGCGAAGGCGAGCGTGAGCGAGTCGGGCGGCGTGCCGCGCTGCTCTAGGTGATAAATCGCGCTGAGCGGCGTGAGGGTCTTGGGCAGGGCGGCGCGCGCTTGGCGCAGCAGGTCGTTTTCGGGTTCGGGCAAGCCGCCGAAGGCAGCCGCGCTCAGGCTGCTCAGTCGGATATTCAGCGTGTTGCCACCCCCGGCGCTCAGGATCAGGTCGCCGAAGGCGAGGCGGCTGTTGAGCGCCACGAAGGGCGTCCCGAAGAGCTGATCGCCCAGCGAGAAAGGCGGCAGCAGCAGCGCCAAGAAGGTCAGCAACGCCGCGAAAATCAGGGCGAGGACGCTCAAGGCGCAGCCCAAGCCGTTGCGTTCGGGGCGCAACCGCTGCGCGAGCGCTCGGCTGCGCCCCGCCTTGCCTTGCTGGTCTTTCTGCTCCGCGTTTGCCATCAGCCTTTACGAAACTTTTGCATCTCTTGACAAGCTCTTTACACTGCCGAAGCGCTATTGTAACACTAATGTCTCAGCCTGCCAAAAGCGCTTGGAAGGTGTTAGAATTCGGCGTATGGCGCGCTTGCTGCGCCTGAAAGCCGCTCATCATGCCGATTCAAGTCGATTTGATCACGCCTGAGCGCCACCTCTTCCACGAACCCGCCGCCGAAAGCGCCCTCGTGCCGACCGCCCAAGGGCAGATCGGCGTTTTTGAGGGGCACGTGGCGCTCATGGCGCTGGTGGGCATGGGCGAGCTGCGCGTGCGCAAGGGCGAGGCGGAGGAGAGCCTCGCCGTCTACGGCGGAATCGTGCGCATCCGCCGCGATCAAGTCCTGATCCTCGCCGACTCCGCCGAGTTCGCCCACGACCTCGACCTTGAGACGTGCCGCCTCGCGCGCCTTGCCGCCGAAGTCGACTTTCAAAGCGCCCCCTCGCCCCAGACGCGCGAGGCGCTGCGCCGCGCCGCCCTGCGCGAGCGTTTGGCGTTGCGCGTCCAGCGCTTGGAGCTGCCCCGCCTGTACGTCACCCCGCCGGAGATCGACGGCAGATTGCCCCGCATGGCGGCGCTCGCCCCTAAGCTGCCCATCGAGCCTGATCTGCCGCACTACCGACCCTTCTCGAAAGAAGAGTGATGCGCTTCAAGCCGCCCTTGCGCTATAATTTCTACAACCTGCGTCTCTGAAAAGGAGCTTTCTATGAGCGAGCAACTGCACAGCGCCGTGATGAAAGCGCTGAGTACCGTGATTGAGCCTGAGCTGCACAAGGATATCGTCACGCTGAACATGGTGCGCGATCTGCGCATTGAAGACGGCGTGGCGCACTTCACCATCATGCTGACCACGCCCGCCTGCCCCCTCAAAGACGTCATGCACAAGGCGGCTGAGGCGGCGGTGCTGAAAGTCGAGGGCATCCGCGCTGTTCAGATCAAGTGGGATGCCGAAGTGCCGACCGATAAGCGCGTTCACGGGCGCATCACGCCGCCCATCCGCAACGTGATCGCCGTCGGCAGCGGGAAGGGCGGCGTCGGCAAGACGACTATCGCCGTCAACCTCGCCGTCTCGCTGGCAAAAGAGGGCGCGCGCGTCGGCTTGATGGACGCCGACATCCTGACGCCCAACGTCCCGATCATGCTCGGCTTGACGGCGGGTCGCCCGGCTGTGCGCGACGGCAAGATCGTCCCCTTTGAGATATTCGGCGTCAAGACCATCAGCATGGGCTTCCTGATCGACCCCGATAAGGCGATGGTCTGGCGCGGACCGATGCTCAACAGCGCCATCCGCCAATTCTTCAACGATGTGAGCTGGGGCGAGAACATCGATTACATGATCGTGGACTTGCCGCCCGGCACCGGCGATGCCCCGCTGAGCCTCGCCCAAGCCGTGCCGCTCACGGGCGCCGTGATCGTCTCGCAGCCGCAGATGGTCGCCACGGGCGACGCCCTGCGCTCGATCAGCATGTTCGAGCAGCTCAACGTGCCGATCCTCGGCATCGTGGAGAATATGTCCGGCGAGCTGTTCGGCGAGGGCGGCGGCGAGCAGCTCGCGCAGCAGCGCAACGTGCCGTTCTTGGGGCGCATCCCGCTGGATGCCGAAGTGCGCAAAGGCGGCGACTTGGGGCGACCGATTGTGATCGGCGCGCCCGAATCGCCCACGGCGCAAGCCTTCCGCCGTCTGGCGCGCGATGTGGCGGCGCGCGTGAGCGTCATCCAGCTGCACAGCGGCGATATCATCCCGCTGGATATCATCGGCTAGGCGCGCGCGCCCTGCCTCTAGCGCGGCGCGAGGCAGGGCGCTACAATCTGCCCACATGAACACTTTCAACACCAAAGTCCTTGTGACGGGCGCGGCGGGCTTCATCGGCAGCCACCTGACTGAGCAACTGGTGCGGGCGGGCTACGCCGTGCGCGCCATGACCCGCTACACCTCCGCCGCCGATAAGCGCGGCAACCTCGCCGACCTGCCCGCCGACGTCCTCGATCACGTCGAGCTGTATCCCGCCGACCTGCGCGATGGCGAGGCGGTCGGCAAGGCGGCGGCGGGCTGCGCCGTCATCTTCCATCTGGGCGCGATCATCTCGATCCCGTACTCCTACCAGCATCCCGAAGAGACGCTCGCCGTCAACATCGATGGCACGCTGAACGTCCTGCAGGCGATGCGCCAGCATGACACGCCGCGCGGCGTGATCGTCAGCACTAGCGAGGTCTACGGCACGGCGCAGTACGTGCCGATTGACGAGCGGCATCCGCTGCAGGCGCAATCGCCCTACGCCGCCAGCAAAATCGCAGCGGAGGCGATCAGCCTGAGCTTTCAGCGCACCTACGGCACGCCGATTGTGGTGGTGCGCCCCTTCAACACCTATGGCGAGCGCCAAAGCGCCCGCGCCGTGATCCCGACCATCATCGCGCAGGCGCTCACGCGCGACGTCGTGCAACTGGGCGCCGTTCACACCTACCGCGATTACACGCACGCCATCGATACGGCGCGCGGCTTGATGCGCGCCGCTTTCAGCGCCGAGACGGCGCTCGGACAGGTCTTCAACCTCGGAACGGGCGAGTCGCACAGCATCGGCGAGATCGCCGAGATGATCATCAGCCTGATCGGGCGTCCCGTCAGCCTTCAGGCGAACACGAGCGAGCGCCTGCGCCCCGAAAAGAGCGAGGTGCTGCGCCTGCAATCCAACAACAGCCACGCCCGCAACGCGCTGGGCTGGCAGCCCGAAATCTCGCTGGAAGAGGGGCTCTCGCGCACCATCGCTTGGATGCAAGCCCATCTGGAGCGCTTTCAGCCCGATCAGTATCAGGTATGAGCGACTCAGTGCAGGCGGTCTTGATGTGCGGCGGACTCGGCACGCGGCTGCGTCCGTGGAGCTACGTCATCCCCAAGCCGATGTTCCCCATCGGCGAGCGCCCGATCCTCGAGCTGCTCCTGACGCGCCTGCACAAGCACGCCATCGATGAGGTTTACCTCGCGCTGGGCTACAAAGCCGAGCTGATCGAGACTTACTTCAGGGATGGCGCTCAGCTGGGCGTGCGCCTGCACTACGTGCGCGAGAGCGAGCCGCTCGGCACGGCGGGCGCGCTCAACCTGCTGCGCGATCAGCTCCGCGCGCCCTTCCTGATGATGAACGGCGATCTGGTCACCCGCCTGGACTTCCGCGCCTTCTACGCTTTCCATCTGGCGCAGGGCGCGGCGATCACGGTCGGCGTGAAGGCGTACGAAGTGCCGATCCCCTACGGCGTGGTTGAGAGCGAGGCGCACGTGGTGACCGCCCTGCGCGAAAAACCGACCCTCAGCGTGAACATCAACGCCGGCATCTATGCGATCAGCCCGGAGGCGCTCGCCCTGATGCCCGCCGTCGGGCGCTACGACGCCACGCAGCTGATCGAGGCGGCGATGGCGGCGGGCTTGCGCGTGTGCAGCTACCCGATCCAAGAATATTGGATGGATATCGGTCGTTTTGAGGATTATCACAAGGCGAACGAAGACGCCTCAGCTTGGCTTGAGGAGGAATAGCTCCTGTGACCGCCTACGCCAAGATTCCCACGCCCAGCGGCAAGTTGGCGCTCAAAGCCCTGCAAACCATCGCGCGGACGCGCAGCCCCCTGCCCGCGCTGGAGGTCTTTCACGGCGAGCTGGGCAAGGTTTTCCGCGCCAATTTGCCCAGCTTCAAGCCGATCATGACGGCGGGCGCCGACTGGGCGCGCTGGCTGCTAGTGGAGGCGCGCGAGTCCTTCCTGTGGAAGGCGCCCAAAGACCCCATCGCCCGCCTGCTGCGCGACGGCTTGCTGGTCGCCGATGGCGAGACGCACGACGTCATGCGCCGCCTGATGAATCCCGCCTTGCATCGCAACGCCCTCACGGGCTACGTTGAAGCCATGTGGCGCGCCACCGACCGCATCGCCGAGCAGTGGCAGCCCGATCAGACCTACGACATGCTGCCCGAAGTGCGCAAGATCGCGCTGCTGATCGTGATGGAGACCCTCTTCAGCATCGATTTCATGCCGCACATTCAGCAGTACTGGGCGGCGATCTTGCACATGCTGCGCTACATCTCGCCCGGCATCTGGATTCTCTGGGCGGATATCCCGCGCCCGAACTATCGGCGCGCTCTGCGCCGCATCGATGACTACTTGCATCAGATCATCCGCTTGCGCCGCCAACAGCTCGCCCAAAATGGCGCGCAGCCCGACGACCTGCTCGGCATCCTCGTCGCCGCCGAGGGCGTCTCAGATGCGATGATCCGCGATCAGATGCTGACCATGATCATCGCCGGTCACGATACCAGCACCGGCTTGCTCTCGTGGGCGCTGTATCTGATCGGCGCTCACCCTGAGGCGGCGGCGCGCCTGCGCGAGGAGGTCGACGCCCTGCTGGGCGACGCGCCGCCCACGATGGAACGCCTCGCCCAGCTCAAATACCTCGACCGCTTCATCGACGAGACCTTGCGTTTGTATCCGCCCGCCCATCTCGGCTCGCGCATCGCCGCCCAAGACCTGACTCACGACGGCTACCTGATCCGCAAGGGCGAGCGCGTCACCTACTCGATCTACGTCACGCACCGCATGGCGGAGTACTGGCGCGATCCCGCCGAGTTCTGCCCCGACCGCTTCCTCGAGAAGCCCGTCCCGTATAGCTTTTTGCCCTTCGGCGGCGGAGCGCGCAACTGCATCGGGGCGGCGTTCGCTCAAGTGGAGGCGAAAGTCATCCTCGCGCGGCTCGTCCAGCGCTTCAACTTCAAGCTGCTGCAACGCGATGTCCACATGCACATGGCGGTCACCCTGGAGCCGCGACCGGGCGTCTTCATGCGCGTGAGCCGCCGCTAGAGAGTTCGTTTCGCAAGGGGGTACGATGCTCAAAGAACTGACGCCCAAGCAAGTTCAGCAGCGCCTGCACGACGGGCTGCCGCTGACCATCATCGACGTCCGAGAGGCGTGGGAGCTGGCGATCTGCCGCCTCGAAGGCGCCCTGCACATCCCCATGGATGACATCCCCGACGCCCTAGAGCGCATCCCGCGCGAAGGCGAGGTGGTGATCATGTGTCACAGCGGGATGCGCAGCGCGCAAGTGGCCTTCTGGCTGACTATGCAAGGCTTCACCAACATCTACAACATGGCGGGCGGCATCGACCGCTGGTCGGTTGAGGTGGACGCCAAAGTCCCGCGTTACTAGAATCCGCGTAGAGAGGAGTCATGCGATGAAAGCGATCTGGAATGGCGCTGTGATCGCCGAGAGCGATCAGACTATCGTGGTGGAGGGCAACCACTACTTCCCGCCCGACTCGGTCAAGGGCGAGTACCTGCGCGAGAGCAGCACGCACACCATCTGCCCGTGGAAAGGCACTGCCAGCTACTACACGCTCGAAGTGGACGGCAAAACCAATCCCGACGCCGCGTGGTACTACCCCGATCCCAAGCCCGCCGCCGCCAACATCAAGGGCTACATCGCCTTTTGGCGCGGCGTGCAGGTACAAGCCTGATCAGGCGCGATGGATGAGGCAGCCTGCCGCGCCCTGAACGCCCTCAACCGCGCTTTCTACGCGCAGGCGGCTGAGAATTTTGACGAGTCGCGCGGGCGGGCGTGGAACGGCTGGCGTCGGCTGCTGCCCTACCTTGAGGGCTTGCCCGTCCCGCGCCGAGTCCTCGACGTGGGCTGCGGGAATGGGCGCTTCGGGCGCTTTTTGGCGCGCCACCTGCCCGAAGTCCGCTACCACGGCACGGATAACAACGCCGCCCTGCTTCAGGCGGCGCGCGCCGCCTTCGCCAAGATGGGCGTCCTGCCTGAGGCGTGCCTTGAGCTGCGCGATCTGCTCGAAGATCGGCTGCCTGAGGGCGAATACGAGCTGGTGGCGCTCTTCGGCGTGCTGCATCACGTGCCGAGTCTAGCCCGCCGCCTCGCCCTCATCCGCGACTTGGCGAGTCGCGTGGCGGCGGGCGGCTTTTTGGTCTTCACCAGCTGGTGTTTCTACGATCATGAGCGCTTCCGCGAGCGTCTGATCGCCTTGCCGCCTGAGTACGGCGCTGAGCGCGGCGATTGGCTGATGGATTGGCGGCGCGGACACGCCGCCAACAGCCTGCTCCGCTACTGCCATCACGTCGATGAGGCGGAGCAGCGCGCGCTGGAGGCGGCGAGCGCCCTCAACCTCGTGGCGACTTTCTACGCCGACGGTCACACGGATAATATCAATCGCTACAGCTTGCTGCAGCGGCGCTAATCGTTGGCGAGGTCGCGCAGGCGGGCGATCTCGCGGCGCACCTGCTCCGCCTGAGGATGATCGGGGAAGCGGCGCAGCAGACGTTGCAGATAGGCGATAGTCGCGGCGATATCGCCCTCAGCGGCGGCTTGATGGGCGTTCAAATTCAGGGCGAGCGCTTGCGTGTAGTCCTTGATCGCCGCTTGGAGGTCATCGCGCTGCCCGTGCGCAAGGCTGCGATTGAAGTACGCCTCCGCAAAGTTCGGATTCAGATCGATGGCGGCGCTGTAATCCGCGATGGCGCCATCTAAATCGCCCAGATTGACCTTCGCCACGCCCCGATTCAGATAGGCGCGCGCGTTGCGCGGGTCAAGGCGCAGCACCTCCGAGTAGCTGGCAAGCGCCTCGGCGTAGTTGCCTTGCCGCGCCAGCGCCATAGCGCGGTTGTGGTGCGCTTCAGCCAGACTTGGCTTCAGGCGCAGGGCGATTTGGCAATCGGCGAGGCAAGCTTCCAAATCGCCGCCGACCAGATAGGTGATGGCGCGCCGCGCATAGGCTTCGGCAAAGTCGGGGTGAATGCGGATCGCCTCGTCGTAGGCGGCGCGCTTGCCCGCGAGGTCGTCGGCGGGCAGGCTGAGCGCGCGCTCAAAAGCCTCTTGCGCCTGCAGCTGGCGGCGCTCCTCAGGCGTCAGGGGCGGCAGCTGAATGTTCACGCCCAACAGCCGTGCCAACGCTTGAAGCGACTCCTCCCAGCGCCCGTACGCCAACAGGAGCGGCTCGGCGCGAGCGAGCAGATCGGCGGCGTAGCGGGCTCGGTCGGACGGGTTGAAGTAGGGCGAGTGGAGCGCGATCAGGCGCATATTCCGCTGCTGGGCATCTTGCAGCACGTTGCGCATCCCATCTTTCGGCTCAAGGCAGCGTTCGAGGGTGGCGGGCGTCAGCAGGACGATCATGTGATCGCGGCTCAAGCCGCCCGTGGCGATCAGCTGCATCTCGATCACCTGCATATGGTCTGCTAGGATGCGGAAGGGAATTTCGCTGACGCTGCGCCGATAGACCAGAAAAATGCGCTCACTCATCGCCGCCCGCCCCCGCATTGGGCAGATTGCCATCGCGCATCTGGCGCAAATCCTCGATCATCTGCCTGACCTCAGCCGTCTTGTCGTGATCGGGCATCAGCTCAAGGAAGTGGATCATATCTTCGAGCGTGCCGTCAATATCGCCCCAGTGCGCGCGCGCCAAGCCGCGATTGTAGTAAGCTTCGGCGAGCTTCGGGTTGACTTCGAGGGCGGCTGTCCAATCGGCGACGGCGCGGCGCATGTCGCTCTTGGCGCGGATCAAGCCGCGGTTGTAGTAGGCTTCTGCCAATTTAGGGTTCAAGCGCAGCGCCTCGGTGTAGTCGGCGAGGGCGTTGGCGTCGTCGCCCTTACCGCTATACGCCAAGCCGCGCTGAAAGTAGAACATCGCGCGCGGCTCGAACTCGATAGCTCTAGTCAGGTCGGCGAGGGCGGCGTCGTAGTCGCCGCGGCTGCTCGCCGCCAGAGCGCGATGATAGTAGGCGAGCGTCAAGGTCGGGTTCAGGCGCAGCGCCTCGTTCAGATCGAGCAGGGCGCTGTGCAGGTCGCCCAGTTTGGCGAACAGGATGCCCCGATTGACGTAGGCGACCTCGTGCAGCGGATTCAGGCGTAGGGCTGTGTCGAAGTCCTCCATAGCGCCGTACAGATCGTCGAGGATTTCGCGGTTAGCGCCGCGTCGCGCGTAAGCGGAGGCGAACTCAGGGTAGCGGGCGATGGCGGCGCTGTAATCCTCAATGCGGCTGCGCCAATCGCCTTGCGGGCGGGTGAAGGCGCGCTCGAAGAGCTTCTGGGCGGCGATCTGGTCTGAATCGACGGGCGGCAGCGCCGCGAGGCGCGCTTGCCACTCCGCAAGGAGCTGCGGATCGGGCTCAGGGGCGGGGCGGGCGGGGCGCGGTCTGAGGTGAGCGAGGCGCAAGCGCGTCATATCGGCGGGCAGGCTCTCATAGGTGATCGGGAAGGCGAGCGCGCCGTTCAGCAAGCCGCCCAACATTCGCGTCGCTTGGGCGAACTCGAATTCGGGCGGATGCAAGACGATGATCTGCGCTTGGGCGCGTTGAGCGGTCTCCAGCTGGAAGCGCAGCCAATCCGCCGACTCGACGCAACGCTCGAAGCTGCCGTGTGTGCCGATCACGAGGCAGTACGGGCGCGCGGCGATCTGCGCGCTGATCAGCGCGCGCGTGCGCTCATCTAGGGCGCCATCGAAGTCCATGAAGAGGTCTAGATCGGCGCTCCGCAGCGCGCTCCATACAGCGCGGGCAGGGATGCCCGCGATATCGCGGCGGTAAGTCAGGTAGACGGCGTT
>CALKXH010000098.1 GCA_938005675.1 uncultured Anaerolineae bacterium | reverse complement strand
GGCGAGATTTTCAGTTCGCTGGATTCGATCAGCCTCTCCGAGAGCAGCGCGCCCGCCTTCGATCAGCCTCCCAAGCCGCTCGGCGGTCGCCTTGCGCAGCGCGCGACGGGCGCCCTGAGCGACTGGTCAACTCAGGAGACGCCCGCTCAGCCCGCTTTCGTCATGCCCGACTGGTCGGATTTTGAGGCTGAGAGCGCTCAAGAGGACTTGCCCGACTGGCTCGCCGACGAGACGCCCCTCGCCGCCGCGCCCGCCCAGACCGAGTCCGCCGCGACGGATGAGAACTTCGATTTCAGCCTCTTTGAGACGAGCGCCCCCTCTGCCCCGCCCAGCGCTGACGTGCCCGACTGGCTCGCTGACGAGACGCCCCTCGCCGCCGCGCCCGCCCAGACTGAGTCCGCCGCGACGGATGAGGACTTCGATTTCAGCCTCTTTGAGACGAGCGGCGCGCCTGATGAGGTGATGGCGGAGGCTGAGCCATCTGAGGCGGTCGCTGAGGGCGAGGTGGCAAGCACCTTTGACCTCGATTGGTTGAGCGGCGCGCCTGATGAGGTGATGGCGGAGGCTGAGCCGTCTGAGGCGGTCGCTGAGGGCGAGGCGGAAGTCGCCCTTGACCTCGATTGGTTGAGCGGCGCGCCTGATGAGGTGATGGCGGAGGCTGAGCCACCGGTCGCTCTCGACTGGATGATCGAGGACTCGACGGCATTTGAGCCGCCGCCCGCCGCCGAGTCCATCTCGCCGCACTTGCGGACTGATGAATTCGCCGCTATTCAGGCTGATCCGCTAGGGTGGATGTCCGAATTCGGGCTGAGCGCCGTGCCAGAGCCAGAGACACCTGAAGTCGAGCTGGATGAATCCGATCTGGCTGAGCTTGCGGCGCAATTGGCTGCCACGGGCAACTTCGAGTCGCCCGCCGACCAGCCGACCGAACAGACCGCCGAGCCGCAGAGCATGGCACAAATCGCCGAGCAGATGAGTGCCGATACCATGCTGGAGTGGCTGCAACAAAATGCGCCCACCCCTGAATTCCTCGAGGCTGCAGCGTCGGAGGCGCTCACTATCGAGCCATCTGATGCGACGGCTGCTGATGCTGCGCTCTCGCCCGACTCGATCCCGCTCGAAGATGAGTGGTTAGCCGCCTTCGAGCCTGAGGCGACTGCATCGCTGCCGCTCTCACCTGTCTCGGAGGGGACTGATTGGGCTGAGGCGGGCGACGATCTGTTCGGCAGCGCTGAGTCGCCCGATTGGTTGATCGGCTCGCCCGAAGCGCTCAGCGAGGCTGAGGAGTTAGCAGATGAGGCGGAACGCTCCTTCGATGCCCTGCTTGAGCAAGCCCGTCGCGCTGCTAACGCGCCGCGTCCCATCGGCGATACGGGCATCCTCTCGCCCGATAGCCTGCCCGATTGGCTCTCCGCCTTTGATGAGAGCGCGCCAGCTCCAGCTCAGGTGGCTGAGCAAACTACGTCTGAGCAGACTGATCAGACGCCCGATCTCTCGATGGAGGCGCTCTTCGGCGAGCCGCCCGCCGCCGAGCTGACCGATCAGGCGCCCGCTTGGCTGACTGAGTCGGCTGAGCCGTCCGCCGCGCCGCCCGATCTCTCAATCGAGGCGCTCTTCGGCGAGCCGTCGGTGGCGGAGCCACTTGCGCCCTCGCCCGACTTGCCCGATACTACAGATGTGCAGTCTCGCACGGCGCAAGCTGACGCGGAAGACGAGCCGATCACCTTCACTTTCCGCAAGCCGCCGCCTTGGCAGCGAAAGCGCTCTAGCAAGGCTGATTGATCGGTAGTATGCTAGGTTTAAGCATTATTTGGAATGATTCGAAAAACAGTGGGCGCACCACGCGCTGCAGGTACGATTGAGAGGCATACGGCATGACACCTCCACCTAATGGCGAAGTCACGAACAAGCCCGAAGATGACCCGCTCGGCGGGATGGATCCGATGGCTTGGCTGGAGAGCTTGGCGCGTCGGCAAGGCGCTAATCCCGAAGAACTGATCACCGCCGCAGACCTTGACGTGCCGCTACCCTCCCTAGATGCAACGCCCGAAACGCCCAGCCACCAGACGCCCGTCCCGACCCCTCCGCCGCCCGCCGCGCAGCCTAGCGCCGACGATCCGCTGGGCGGCGCAGATCCGATGGCTTGGCTGGAGAGTTTAGCCCGTCGGCAGGGCGCCAACCCCGAAGAACTGATCACCGCCGCAGACCTTGACGTGCCGCTGCCCTCCCTAGATGCAATGCCCGAAACGCCCAGCCACCAGACGCCCGTCCCGACCCCTCCGCCGCCCGCTGCGCAGCCCAGCGCCGACGATCCCCTAGGCGGCGTCGATCCGATGGCTTGGTTGGAGAGTTTAGCCCGTCGGCAAGGCGCCAACCCGGACGAGTTGACCACCGCCGCCGATATTGACGTGCCGTTGCCCGCTATGGATGCAACGTCCGCTCCGCCGCCCGCCCCGCCGACTTCCCCAACGCTCGCTGCGCAGCCCAGCGCCGACGATCCCCTAGGCGGCGTCGATCCGATGGCGTGGCTGGAGAGTTTAGCCCGTCGGCAGGGCGCTAACCCTGAAGAATTGACGACCGCCGCCGATATTGACGTGCCCTTGCCGCCGCCCGACGCCGTCATCGAAGAGCGCGGCTACACCGATTTCGATCCCTTCAGCGCCAGCACGCTCAGCCCGAGCGCGCGCGCCCTAGAGCAGCCGCCCTCAACCGCGCGCTCCGATGACTCGACGGCATGGCTGGATGCTCTAAGTCAGACGTCGCCCTCACAGGCAGCCTCCAGCGAGGAGAGCGATCCGATGGCGTGGCTCGCCAGCTTCGGCGAACCCTCGCCTTACGATCTGGGCGATCTGAGCGCTGAAACGCCCGCCCTAGAGAGCATGACGCCCGATGCCGCCCTCTCTTGGCTCGACTCGCTCAGCGCCGATGCCGAGCCAGCTGCTGCGCCGCCCAGCGCGCCGCAAGACCTCTCACCCCTTGAAGCGGGCGGTCTCTCGAACGATCCACAAGAGGTTCAGGCGTGGCTGACCGAGCAGCTTGGCAGCCTGATGCAAACCCGCGAGGCTGAAACTGACCTCGCCGCCGCCGATCTGCCGCCCGCCGAGCCGAGCGCCGAGCTGCCCGACTGGCTGAGCGAAGCCATCGTCGATCCGACCTTGCCCGCCGCGCGTGGGACGCTCGATCCCGACATCAAGCTGCCCACGCCGCCCGCCGACCTGCCCACGTGGCTGCTCGAGCCGTCTGAGTCCGACCTCGACCTCACCTTCAGCGAAGATTTCATCCCGCCGCAAGCGCCCTTGCCACAAGTGCCAGAGGCAGCTGTTGAGCTCGATCCTGCCGAGATCGAGCGCCTGATCAAGCCCAGCTCACCTGAGGAAGTCGACGACCTCGCCGAGTACTTCAACGAAGAGTACGACCGCCGCCGCGCCGGCGATGAGACCATCCCGCTGTGGTACTTGGAGGCGCTCCAACGCGCTGAGAGCGTCCTCGCTGAGCCATCTAGCCCGCCGCCCGCCTTCCCTGAACCTGAGCCGCTCGCTGAGACGCTCGCACAAGGCGATGTCCCCTCGTGGCTGCTGGAAATGCAACCCGAAGAGACGCCCTCTATCGCGCCCACGCCCTCTGTCGCGCTCACGCCCTCTGACGCCCAGCTGCCCGAAGAATTGAGCTGGCTAGAAGCGCTGGCGGAAGGTCTGCCTGAAGAAACGCCCCCTGCCGTCGTGGAGCCGCCCGCTCAGCCCGTCGTCGTCGAGCCTGTGCCGCCCAGCGAGCGCCCTGCGTGGCTCGCCCCAACCGGCAAGCTCGATCCGAGCGTGGTGGAGCGCTACGAACAGGAGCGAGCCGCTCGCCCCACCGAGCCGCCGCCCGCCCCCAAAGCTGAGCCACAGCCTGCGCCCACTGCGCCGCCCGCCCGCCGCGTCGCCAGCTTGCAACAGGCGCGCCAACAGGTCGTGCAGGGGCAAGTGCTGCTCGCTCTAGAGAGCTATCAAGCGCTGATCGATAACATGGAGAACCTTGAAGAGGTGCGCGCAGACTTGCGACAGCTGGTTGAGCAGCACCCCAAAGAGCCCAAAGTACGCCGTCTGCTGGGCGATACCCACATGCGCCTCGGCGACCTGCAAGCCGCCCTAGACGCCTACCTGACCGCGCTCAAGGAACTCTAGCGAGGGCGCCTTGTCCGATCAGACCATCGCCTTGATCGCGCACGACGGCAAAAAAGCCGACATGATCGCCTTCGCCCTGCAGAATCGTGAGCGCCTCAGCCACTATCACCTGATCGCCACCGCCACGACGGGCAAGCTCATCAGCGAGAAGTGCGGCTTGCCCGTCCGATGTATGCTCTCCGGTCCGCAGGGCGGCGATGCCCAGATCGCGGCGATGGTCGCCACGGGGCAGGTCGCCGCCGTCTTTTTCTTCGTCGATCCGTTGGCGGCGCAAGCGCACGATCCCGACATCCAATCGCTCCTGCGCATCTGCAACGTGCATAACGTGCCCCTAGCGACCAACGCCGCCACTGCCACCTACATCATCAGCGAAAAGACGCTGTGACGCCCGCCGATCTGATCGATCTCTCAGGTAAAACGGCGCTCATCAGCGGCGCCAGCAAGGGCATCGGCGCGGCGACGGCGCACCTCTTGGCGGCGTGCGGCGCGAATCTGGTCTTGTTCAGCCGCCACATGCCCATCGAGGCGACCTGCGCCGCTTTCAGCGCCGCCTACGGCAAGACTCCTCTAGTTTTCTGCGCCGATGTGAGCGACGGCGAGGCGATGGCGCGCCTCGTGCGGCAAGCCGCCGAGCATTTCGGCGGCGTGGATATCCTCGTCAACAACGCAGCCGTCAACCTGAGCGCGCCCTTGCTCGAGATGACCGATCAGCAGTGGTGGGAGGTGCTGAACGCCAACCTGATCGGGGCGGCGCGCCTGAGCGCCCTGTGCGCGCCCTACATGCAAGCGCGCGCTTGGGGCAGGATCATCAACATCAGCAGCAACTTGGGCGTCTTCGCCCTCGCAGGAAAGGGCATATACAGCGCGAGCAAGGCGGCGCTCCTCCAGCTGACCCGCAACCTCGCCCTAGAGCTGGGCGCGCACGGCATCTTGGTCAACGCGCTCGCCGTCGGCGCCATCAACACCGATGCGGAGGCGCAAGACGGCAAGCCCGCCCGCGATTACGACGCCATCGCGCGCACGATCATCCTCAAGCGGCTAGGCAGGGCGGAGGAAGTGGCGCGCGTGGTGCTGTTTCTCGCCTCCGAGCTGAGCAGCTACCTGACCGGGCAGACCATCTTCGTGGATGGCGGCGGGAGCGTCTGGTTTCCCGCTTAGCGCCGTTTCAAAAGCGACGAAACCAGCGCCTTCGCCTGAAGCCCTCCGCCTTGCCCGCCCGAATCGCCGCGAGGACGCGCTCGACGAAGCCCGCGGGCGCTCCGATCAGCTCCGCCGTGACCAAGAGGCGCTCGACGGCGCGCTCGGCTGCGTTGAGCGGCAGCGCCTGCAAGGGGTTCGATGGCGCAGCCGCCTCCTCCGACGCCTGCCGCGCCGCTAACTGGGCGAGCTCGTCGTCCGCGTCTTCTTGAGGGGCAAATTTCGGGGCGTCGTCATGCTCTGCGCTCATCGGGGTCTCTCCATAGACTCATTCGGTCTCAAACAGGTCGGTCAACTGACTCTCGCCCTGCCACGCCAAGAGTTTCGCGGCGAGGGTCTGGCGGGCGCGGAAGAGGCGGCTTTTGATGGCGCTCTCGGTGCTGCGCAGCATCTCGGCGATCTCTTGGTAGGAGTAATCGTACCAATAGTGCAGCACCACCGCCGCGCGATGATCGGGCGGCAGCTCCGCCAGCAGGCGCTGAACGAGCGCCGCGCGTTCGCTGGCGATAGCCGCCTCTTCGGGCTGTAGCTCGGCGCTGTGCAGAGCGGTGCGCGGCGGCAACGGCTCATCGATGGAGAGCCACTTCAAACGCCGTCGGCGCAGGCGGTCGATGCAGAAGTTCGAGGTGATCGAGAGCAGCCACGTGCGGAACGGGCGCGCTAGGTCATAGCGATCCAAATTGGCGTAGGCGCGCAGGAAGGTCTCTTGGGCGGCATCTTCCGCCTCGGCGCGGTTGCCCAAGATGCGGTAGGCGAGGTTGTAGACGGCGTTCTGATGCAATTTGACTAACTCGCCGAAAGCCGTTTGATCGCCCGCCTGCGCGCTGAGCAGCCAAGCGCTCTCTTGCTCTACGGACATGCCAAGCTCCTATCAGCCGTACGCAAAGGTGCGGCAAAAGTTGCGCTAGAGCGGCTGCGGCGCCAATTTGCCGTGACTGAGATCGCGCAGCGCCTCGCTAAAAGCGCTCAGATCGCGTTCGGCGAGCTGCACTTCCAGCCTGACCGACTCGGCGAACGATTCTGCCTCGATCTGGGCGTTGTAGCGCGCGCTGAGCTGCTTCACGCGCTCGTAGAGCGCGTAGGGGACGTCCAGCGCCACGCGGCGCAGCCTCACTTTCGGGCGGAGGGGCATCGCCGCGAGGGCGAGGCGGGCTGCCTCGCTGTAGGCGCGCACCAAGCCGCCCGTGCCGAGCTTGATGCCGCCGAAGTAGCGCGTCACCACCAAGACCACATCGCCCACGGGCGCTCCGCGCAGCACCGCCATGATCGGCGGCGCGGCGGTGCCGCTCGGCTCGCCATCGTCGGAGAGACCCTCGATCAGGCTGTTGCCGAAGCCGACCCGAAAAGCGTAGACGTGGTGGGAGGCGTCGGGCATCTCGGCGCGCACAGCGGCGATGAATTGCCGCGCTGCAGAGACGCTCTCGGCGCAGCCCAGCGTGGCGATGAAGCGCGAGCGGCTGACCTCATGCGCAACGCGGACGCTCGCCGCTGGGATGGCGTAATCGCTCATGCGCCGCCTTGCTGAGCGTACTCCGCCATCAGCCGCTCGTAGGCGCCTGCCCACGTCTCTGCGCCGCGCGTGAACTTGGTGATGGTGATCTCGACGAAGTGTGGCAGCAGCGGCAAAAGCTGCATGGGCAGTTGATCCCAGGCGTTGGTGCGCACTAATTCTTCCAGCCGACCGCAGGCTGCGCTCAGCCACGCCCACTGCGCCCGAAACTGCTCAACTTTGTTCCAATAGTTGCGCTTCTCCCACGCCAGCATCGAGGCTTCGATGCCATCTTCAATCTCGCGGAAGCAGTAGATCAAGGTGGCGACCATATCGCGCGCCTCAGCGTCCACCTCAGCCTTTTGTCCGAGTCGGCGCACGATCTCAGCGGCAGTGCGCATGTGTTGATTGCGCAGCTTGCCGGCGCTCTCAGGGTTGATCACACGGCTCATCTGTTCAGCTCCGATCTGTTAAGACGTGCCGCCCATTATAGCAAAGCCTCTCGCCCACAATCGAGCGACTGCGGGCGAGAAGGCTGTGCGCTGGTTGGGCGCCGCTCAGATCACCAAGTTCAGCAGCCCGCGCTCCGCCACGTAGATGACCTTTTTGATCGCGCCGCCGTCGATGTACTTCCGCACCTCCGGCGAGGCGAGCGCCAAGCTGACCGCCTCGGCTTCGGGCAGATCGGCGGGCGCGGTCAGCCGCGCGCGCAGCTTGCCGTTGATCGAGACCACCAGCGTGATCTCCTCGGCTTTGGCGATCTCAGGGTCGTAGACGGGGAAGGGCTGCGCGTGGACGCTGTAGGGCTCGCCGATGTGCGCCCAGAGTTCCTCGGCGATGTGCGGCGTGAAGGGCGCCATCAGCAGCAGCATCGTCCGAATCGCCTCGCGCCACGCCTCCGAGCCGCATACGGGCGTCTTGCGCGCCGCAAGGAGCGTATTTTTCAGCTCCATCAGCGCGGCGACGGCTGTGTTGAAGCTGAAGGTCTCCAAGCCCTCGCCCACCCGCTGAATGGTCTGATGGACTTTGCGGCGCAAGGCGCGGATGGCTTTCTCGTCCGTCTCGCCCTGCACGGGCGGCGAGTCGGTCACCACGCTCCAGACGTCGTTCAGCCAGCGCACCACGCCCTGAATACCCTGCGAGTCCCACGGACCGCCGCTCTCCCAGCGGAAGGCGAACATCAGGTAGGCGCGCACGGTATCCGCGCCGTATTGCGCCACCAAGACGTCCGGCGCCACCACGTTGCCCTTGCTCTTGCTCATCTTCTCGACGCCCAGACGGTAGCGCAGCGCGCTGATCGGGATGGCGTTGCCCGCCCGATCCACGATCTGCGCCTCCTCAGCCACCTCGAGCGTGACTTGCGAGCCGTCGAGGCGCTCGATCACGATCACGTTCTCGTTGCGCTTGACGATCTCGCCGATGGCGGTCGTCATGCGGGCGTCGTCTGCTGCTTCGCCGAAGGCGCGCGCCACGTCGTTCAAACCTGTCAGCAAGTCGTTGACGGTGTTCTCCGCTTGCTGCATCACCTTCGCCGCCTCTTCGTCGATGACCACGATCTTGTGGACGTGCAGCACCTCGTCATGCCACGCGCCGAAGGCGACGATGTAACTGCCCTCCATTGGCTCGCCGAGGATCATGCCCTGATTGTAGAGCGCCAGCATCGGCTCGTGATCGATGGGCGGCAGGCTCGGATCGCGGCGGGAGGCGGCATCGGCGTATATGCCGCAATCGCGCATGGCTTTGGTGAAGAAGCGCGTATACATCAGGTGCATGGTGGCGTGTTCGATGCCGCCGGTATACTGATCGACGGGCAGCCAGTACGCCGCCTCATCCGGATCGAAGGGCGCTTTATCGTAGTGCGGGCTGAGGTAGCGCAGCTGATACCACGATGAGCACAGGAAGGTATCCATCGTATCGGTCTCGCGCTGCGCCTTGCCGCCACACTTGGGGCAAGTCGTGTTCAGGAAGGCAGGATGATATTTCAAAGGCGACTCGCCCGTCGGCATGAACTCGACGTCGTCGGGCAGCAAGACGGGCAGCTGATCCTCAGGCACAGGCACGATGCCGCAGGTCGGGCAGTAGATGATCGGGATCGGCGCGCCCCAATAGCGCTGACGGCTGATCAGCCAGTCGCGCAGGCGGTAAGTGACGGCGCGCTGCCCGATGCCTTGCGATTCGAGCCATTCGATCACGCGCTTGATCGCCTCGCCGTTGTTAGTGGGCGTGCCATCGAAGTGGGCGCTGTTGACCATCACGCCCTCGCCGACGAACGCCTCAGTCATCGTCTCGCCGTCCAACGCGCCGTCGAGGGGCTGAATGACGACTCGCACGGGCAAGCCGAACTTGCGGGCGAAGGCGAAGTCGCGCTCGTCGTGGGCGGGCACCGCCATGATCGCGCCGCTGCCATAGGTCATCAGCACGTAGTCGGCGATCCAGATCGGGATGCGCTCGCCGTTGACGGGATTGATGGCGTAGCCGCCCGTGAAGACGCCCGTCTTCTCCTTGTCGGCGGCGGTGCGGTCGATCTCGCTCTGGCGTTGCGTCTGGGCGATGTAGGCTTCTACGGCGGCGCGCTGCGCCTCAGCCGTGACCTTCGCCACGAGCGGATGCTCTGGCGCCAAGACCATGAAGGTGGCGCCCCAGAGCGTATCGGGGCGAGTGGTGAAGATCGGCAATGGATCGCCCTGTTCGGTGTGGAAGGTGACCTGCGCGCCCTCGCTGCGCCCGATCCAGTTCACCTGCATCGCCTTGACCTTCTCGGGCCATTTTTCGGGATGCTGCAGCAGCTCTTCGGCGTAGTCCGTGATGCGGAAAAACCACTGTTCGAGGTCTTTCTTGATGACGGGCGTGCCGCAGCGCTCGCAGTGCCGATCCTCGCCCCAGACCTGCTCGCGGGCGAGCGTGGTGTTGCAATTCGGGCAAAAATCCACGCTGGCGCGCTGGCGGTACGCCAAGCCTTTCTCGTAGAACTTCAGGAAGAACCACTGCGTCCAGCGGTAGTACTCCGGATCGGAGCTGATCGCCTCGCGCTCCCAATCGAACATGGCGCCCATCGAGCGCAGCTGCTTGCGCATCCGCTCGATGTTGGCGTACGTCCAGGTCTTGGGATGGGTGCGATTCTTGATGGCGGCGTTCTCAGCCGGCAAGCCGAAGGCATCGAAGCCCATCGGGAACAGCACGTTGTAGCCGCGCATCCGCATGTAGCGCGCCCGCGCATCGGAGGGCGCCATGGCGTACCAGTGACCGATGTGCAGATCGCCGCTGGGATAGGGCAACATAGTCAGGGCGTAGTGTTTGGGGCGGCTGGGATCGATGCGCGAGCGATAGAGTCCGTCGGCTTCCCAGCGCGCCTGCCATTTCGGCTCAATCTCTTGTGGCGTGTACTTCTCAGGCATAGGACTTCCCCCTAGATGAATTAGACATAATCGTAACACAAAAAAGGTCAGGCTCGTGGCGAACCTGACCTCCTGTGAGCGCGCTTGGTGTGGTTTTTAGCGCTGTGGTGCAGCTGGGCGATGGCGAACAGGCACGCGCGCTGGCACGACTTTGGGCGGTCTCAACAGGCGACCAAGTTCGTCAAGTAGCTCACGAAGTCGAGCGGCGACGTTCGGCTTGTTCGGCTTGCCCATAGGCTGTCACTCCCGCGAATGGTTAACTCGTGCGATGTGATCAGAGTATAGCACACTTCGCCCGCCCATAGCTTGGAAAAGTGTTAGAAGACTTGCACAAAGCCCGTCAAGGGACTCTCCGATTGTGTTTTTCTCAGCCTTGACGTTGTTTTGCACTGCAAGGGGTGATAAGATATAAGCGAGTGTTGACTGAGTGACATTGGCTCGGTGAGAAACGGCATCCCACAACACAGCAAGCCTAGCCAGCCGACGTGCCGCTGCGCCAGTCGGCGCTTTGCATTGCAGACAAGGAAAAAAGCTTTATGAAAATTGCCGCTCTGATCCTCGCTGCCGGGCAAGGCACCCGCATGAAGTCCGAGACGCCGAAAGTGCTGCATACTGTTGGAGGGCAACCGATGCTGCTGCGCGCCGTGCGCACAGCTGAGCAAAGCGGCGCCGAACGGTTGATCGTTGTAGTTGGGCATCAGGCGGAGGCGGTCACTGAAGCCTTGGGCGGGCGCGCCGAGACCGTCCTGCAAGCGCAGCAGCTCGGCACGGGTCACGCCGTGAGGCAAGCGACAGATCGGCTGCGCGGCGCTTGCGATCTGGTGCTGGTCACTTACGCCGATATGCCTCTGCTGCGCCCTGAGACGTTGCAACGCCTGATCGAGGCACAGCGCGCCGCCCCTGAAAGCAGCCTCGCCATGTTGACGGTCAGGCTGCCCGATCCGCGCGGCTTCGGGCGCATCCTGCGCGCCGCCGATGGCAGCATCGCCGCCATCGTGGAGGAGGCTGAATGCACGCCTGAGCAGCGCGCCATCAGCGAGCTGAACGCCGGCGTCTACGCCTTCGAGGCGGCGTGGCTGTGGGAGGCGTTGCCGCGCCTGCAGCCGAAGTCCAAAGGCGAGTACTACCTGACCGATCTGATCGAGATCGCCGTGCAGGACGGGCGGCGCGTGATCGGAATCGAAGCGTCCGATCCCGACGAGGTCATCGGCGTGAACACGCGCGTCCACTTGGCGGAGGCGGAGGCGATCCTGCGGCGGCGTCTCAACCAGCAGCATATGCTCAACGGCGTGACGCTGATCGATCCCGCGACCGTCTACATTGAAGAGGACGTGCAAATCGGCGCCGATACGATCATCTATCCGAACGTGCAGCTGCGCGGGCAGACTCGCATCGGCGCCAACTGCGTGATCGATAGCAACACGATCATCGTTGACTCTGAGATCGGCGATCGCTGTCACATCAAGGCATCGGTCATTGAGGGCGCAACGCTTGAAAGTCACGTCGAGATCGGTCCGTTCGCGCATTTGCGGCAAGGCGCCCATCTGTGCGAGGGCGTGCATCTAGGCAACTTCGGCGAGGTGAAAAACGCGCGGCTAGGGCGCGGCACGCGCATGGGACATTTCAGCTACATCGGCGATGCCGAGATCGGCGAGGACGTCAACATCGGCGCCGGCACCATCACCGCCAACTACGACGGCGTGCGCAAACACAAGACCATCATCGGCGATCACGCCTTCATCGGCAGCGATAGCATCCTGATCGCGCCCGTGACCATCGAAGCGGAGGCGCGCACGGCGGCTGGCGCCGTCGTCACGCGCGACGTGCCGCGCGATCACATCGCCGTCGGCGTGCCTGCCCGAATGCGCCGCTTGAAGCCGCCCGCATCTGAGAACGAACGTATCGGCGATGCTTCCACCGCGTACAAAACTGAGTAGGGTATAGAGGTCTCATGTCCGAAGACCACAGTACGGCTGCGCTGATCAGTTTCTTGGGCTTGGTGCTCGTCAGCGCCTTGCTCTCCGCCGCTTTCTCCGCCGTGATGAACGCCCGTAAGCAACACCTGCGCGAGCTGATCAGCAACGGCAATCGGCGCGCCGTGCGCGCCCTCGCGCTGGGCGAAGACGCCACCAATCTGCTGGCGTTGCGCCAAGTGACCGCCATGCTGCTGCACTTTGGCGCGGCGGCGGTCTTGCTGCTGGGCGCCCAGAGCCTGCTGCGCGCGCTATCCTCTGAGAGACTGCTCTATGCAGTGAGCGTCGGGCTGCTGCTGTTGCTGGGCGCCTTGATCATGCTGATTTTCGGCGAGCTGATCCCCAGCGCGCTGGCTGCCAAGCGCGCCGAGCAAGCCGCCATGCGCTGGGCGCCCTTGCTCGCCGTCCTGATGCGCCTTTTGGCGCCGCTCTCAGCCCTGATTCGTGGTTTGAGCGGCTTGTTCGCCGCCTCAGCGGGCGCTTCGAGCGCTTACATCACTGAGGAGGAGATCAAGACGCTCGTCGATGCCGGCTCGGAAGAGGGCGTGATCGAGGATGAGGAGAAAGAGATGATCTACTCGGTGCTGCAGTTCAACGATAAGGTCGTGCGCGAGCTGATGGTGCCGCGCATCGATATCGTCGGGCTGAGCGCCGAGACGAGCCTTGAAGGGGCGTTGCAGGTGGCGGTGGCAGAGGGGCATTCGCGCATCCCCGTCTACGAAGGCACCATCGATCACATCATCGGCGTGCTGTACGCCAAAGACCTGCTCACCCGCCTTGATGAGGCGAATCGGCAGCGCCCGGTGCGCGAGATCATGCGCCCCGCCTACTTCGTGCCGGAGTCTAAGCGCGCCAGCGAGCTGCTCGAAGAGCTGCAGCGCCAAAAAGTCCACATGGCGATTGTCATCGATGAATACGGCGGCACCGCCGGCTTGATCACCATCGAAGACCTGCTCGAAGAGATCGTCGGCGAGATACAAGACGAGTACGATCCTGAAGAGGAGGCGGAATATCAGCAGATCGGCGTCGATGAGTATCGCTTTGACGCCGGCATTCACCTCGTCGAGGTCAACGAACTGCTAGAGGTGGAGCTCTCGACCGAAGAGAGCGATACGCTGGGCGGCTACATCTTCAGCGTGCTGGGCAAAGTGCCTCAAGTAGGCGAGACCTTCGAGCGCGATGGCTTGCGCTTCACCGTTGAGAGCCTCGATGGGCGGCGCATCGAGTGGGTGCGCGTGCTGCGCATAGCGCCGCCCGATCAGCGCTCCGAACTGCCCAACCCCGATGAGACCGCCCTCGCTAAGCGTTCTACACGCAGCAATCCCCTTACGCAAACGTGAGAGGAGAGAGGCTCATGACCACGCCCGAGTCGCCCGCGGTGCGGGCGCTGCGCCAAGCGGGCTATAAAATCACCACGCCGCGCTTGACGATCCTCGATATCCTAGAGAATTGTAACGGGCACGTCACAGCGGCGGAGCTGTTGGCACAAGTCGAGGCGCGCGATCCCTCCATCGGGCGCGCCAGCGTCTTCCGCACCCTCGATTTGCTCATCAAGCTCGGCATCTTGTGGACGAGCGTGCAAGGCGGCTCAACCGTCCACTACATGCTGATGCCCAACGGACATCACCATCACATCATCTGCACCAGCTGCCACAAGCGCATCGAGTTTGAAGACTGCGAACTGAGCGGGCTGATCGCCGATTTGGAGGCGCGCTACGGCGTCCGAATCGAGGGTCACCTGCTGGAACTCTACGGCGTGTGCGCCGATTGCCGCAGGCAGTGTGATTAGAGCCTAGCTTTCAGGCGCATCGCCCGCTGAGGCGCGGCGCAGCCACTTTTTGACCGCCTTCTCAAACTCGCGGCGCACCAGCATGACGCGTCGCCCGCACTTGAGGCATTCCAGCCCGATATCCGCCCCCACGCGGTAGACGCGCCACTGATCGCCGCCGCACGGATGCGCCTTGCGCGTCTGCACCATGTCGCCCACTTGAACCTCGCTCGGCATGACTCCCTCGCCCAAAATTCTTCCAAAATGAGACTAAAGTCACAGCAGGACGTCGGCTGGTTTGTTAGACTCACTAGCGTGAACGGAAAGTTTAACGGCGTTTAAGCCGCCTTCTGTTGAGGAGACTCGATCCATGACCCATATCATCACCAGCCTGTGCCTGCGCGATGGCGCTTGTGTAGAAGTCTGCCCTGTGGAGTGCATCGTGCCGGGCTTGCCCGAAAACGAATGGCCCTGGTACTTCATCGACCCCGATACCTGCATCGACTGCGGCGCCTGCGTGCCGGAGTGCCCTTATGAGGCGATCTTCCCGGAGGAAGAAGTGCCGCAAGCCTACGAGCTGGCGCCTGATCAGGAAGTGCAGCCCTTCCGCGGCGAGCGCTACAAGTCACAGGGCGGCGAGATCATCGACCTGACCGAAGACATCCAGCCCAACTACGACTACTTCAAGATCGGTCCAGGCTACAGCGCCCTGAAGAAGTGAGTGCGTAAGCTGAGATCGCAGAGCGGGGTCGGCAGCACCGACCCCGTTTTTGCGCCATTCAAGCTCACTCTAGCCCATCCAGCTCCTCTAGACGCCGAAAAAAGCACGAGGTCGCGCCGGTATGGCAAGCGGGTCCGCTGGGCGCGACCAGCAAAAGCAGCACGTCGGCGTCGCAATCCACGCGAATCTCCTGCACCTGCATGGTATTGCCACTGGTGGCGCCTTTGTGCCACAAAGCGCCCCGACTCCTGCTCCAAAAGTGCGCCTCGCCCGTGCTGACCGTCAAGCGCAGCGCCTCTTCGTTCATCCAAGCCACCATCAGCACTTGGAGCGTCTCGGCATCCTGCACGACGGCGGTGATCAAGCCGCGCACATCGAAGCGCAAGCGCGGCAACAGCAGCTCAAGGTCGATCACGCGAACAAGCCCTCAACTGGCTCATGCTCGCTCAGGCGCACAGGCACGCCGCGCGCGCGCAGATGCTGCTTGACCTCCGCGATGCTGACGTGGCGATAGTGGAACAGGCTGGCAGCTAGCGCCGCATCGGCGCCGCCTTCGGTCAGCGCCTCAGCGAAGTGTTCAACCTTGCCGGCGCCGCCAGAGGCGATCACCGGAATGCTGACCGCCTCCGAGACGGCGCGCGTCAGTGGGATGTCGTAGCCGTTTTGCGTGCCGTCGCGATCCATGCTGGTCAGCAGAATCTCGCCGGCGCCCAAGCGCTCGACTTGGCGCGCCCATTCGATGGCATCGAGGGCGGTCGGCACGCGCCCGCCGTCGATGTAGACCTCCCAATGCCCGCCGACCCAGCGCGGATCGATGGCAACTACGATGCACTGGCTGCCGAAGTGCATGGCGCCTTCGGTGATCAAGCTCGGTTGGCGCACGGCGGCGCTGTTCAGCGAGATTTTATCGGCGCCGGCGCGCAGCGTCGCGCGAATATCCTCAATGCTGCGGATGCCGCCGCCCACGCAGAAAGGGATAAAAATTTCTTCCGCCACGCGCTCCACGATGCTCAGCATGGTGTTGCGCCGCTCAACCGACGCCGTGATATCCAGCAGGACGAGCTCATCGGCGCCCTCGCGGTCGTAGACGCGCGCCTGCTCAACAGGATCGCCGGCATCGGCGAGATTGACGAAGTTGACGCCTTTCACCACGCGCCCGTCTTTCACATCCAAGCATGGGATGATGCGTTTTGCCAGCATTGCTGCCTCAGTTCTCCGCCTGCGCGAGGCGAATCGCCTCCGCCAGATCGATCAAGCCCTCGTAGAGCGCCGTGCCGAGGATCACGCCCGCGATGCCCGCGTCGCGCAACGCGATGATCTCGCCCAGCGCCGTCACGCCTCCGGAGGCGATCACTTGTAAGCCCGTCTCGCGCGCCAGCTGCGCCGTCGCCGCCACATTGACCCCGATCAGCTCGCCGTCGCGGCTCACATCGGTGTAAAGGGCGTGGCGCACGCCCTCTACGGCGAGCCACTTGCCCAGCTCAATCGCCGAGACGCCCGTCTCGCGCTGCCAGCCGTGCGTGACGACTTGCCCCTCGCGCGCATCGAGCGCCACCGCGATGGCATCAGCGCCCCAGCGCGCCACCATCGCCGCCACGTGCTGCGGATGCTCGACCGCCAAGGTGCCGAGCACCACGCGCGTCGCGCCCTTATCGAAGGCGCGCTGCACGTCCTCCAGCGAGCGCAGACCGCCGCCGAACTGAATTTGCACATCTGCCAGCGCCAACGTCTCTAGGATTGCCTCGTTGTCGTTCGCTTCGGCGAAGGCGCCGTCCAGATTGACGACGTGCAGCCACGTGGCGCCTGCATCGATCCAGCGCTGTGCCACTGCCAATGGGTCGTCGCTGTAGACCGTCTGTTGGCGCGGATCGCCTTGCCGCAAGCGCACCACCTTGCCACCGCGTAAATCGAGCGCCGGGTAGATGATCATGCCCTCACAGCTCCAAAAAATTCTTCAAAATGCGCAAACCTGTCGTGTGGCTCTTCTCTGGGTGAAACTGCACGCCGTAGATGTTCCCCCGCCCCACCACCGCCGCGAACGGCACGCCGTAGGCTGTGCGGGCGAGGATGTTCTCAGGCGCGCTCTGCACGTAGTAGCTGTGGACGAAGTAGGCGTAGCTGCCGTTCGGCACGCCTTTCAACAACGGCGCGGTCTCGTCGTGATCCAGCTGATTCCAGCCGATGTGCGGCACTTTGGGTCCGTGCAGCGGGAAGCGCACCACCTCGCCCTCCAGCAAGCCGATGCCCTCGTGATCGCCCATCTCGCTGCTGCGCTTGAAGAGCATTTGCATCCCCAAGCAGATGCCCAAGATCGGCACGCCCAACGCCGCGGCGTTGCGCAGCGGCTCGATGAAATCCCCCTCGCGCAGGCGCGCCATGCCTGCCCCGAACGCGCCGACGCCCGGCAGAATGATTTTGGCGGCGTCCTCCAGCTCGTCAGGAGTCTGGGCGATGTGCGGCGTGGCGCCGAGCCGCTTCAGCGCGTTGAAGACGCTGCGCAAATTCGCCACGCCCGAATCAATCACTGCAATCCGTCCGCTGGTCACTTCGATGATCCTTCTATCACGCTAAGCAACTCCAAGTATAGCAGTGAGAGCGCCTGTGACACTAGCCCTCGAACAGGGCGCGCACGGGGACGCTGAAGCCCGTCAACGCGCCACGACCCTCTAGCACAGCGTCGCCGCTCAGAACGCGCTTTTCGGCTGAGGGCGCGTAGATATGGACGCTGCGCTCGCTCGGATAGACCACCCAGACCGCCTCAACGCCGAAGGCGAGCCACTCCGCCGCTTTCGCCGCGATCTCAGACTCGCGGTCGTTGGGCGAGACGACCTCAACCACCAAATCGGGGACGATGCTCAGAAAACCGCTCGGTATGCCTTCGGGCGGTATCCGCTCGGCGCGGATGAAGGCGATGTCGGCGCCGCGCACTGTATACGGGTCGTTGCGCAAGTAGAAGCCCACCTAGCCGACGGCAACTTGTCCGAGCCCGCATTGTTCTGCGTACTGCCCGATCAAGAAGGCGATCTTGAACTCGATTCTGCCGTGCAGCCCGCCTGTTGGCGGCATTTCGATCAGCTCCCCGTCGATCAGTTCGTAGCGCTTGCCCGTCTGCGCTTGAATGTCCAGCAAATCCTCGCCGGTGAGCTTGGCGCGCGTCTGTCTCTCGCTCATGACTCCCTCAATCCTCAAACAGGGCGCGCACGGGGACGCTGAAGCCCGTCAACGCGCCACGACCCTCCAGCACAGCGTCGCCGCTCAGAACACGCTTCTCCGCTGCGGGCGCGTAGATATGGACGCTGCGCTCGCTCGGATAGACCACCCAGACCGCCTCAACGCCGAAGGCGAGCCACTCCGCCACTTTCGTCGCGATCTCAGACTCACGGTCGTTGGGCGAGACGACCTCAACCACCAAATCGGGGACGATGCTCAGAAAACCGCTCGGTATGCCTTCGGGCGGTATCCGCTCGGCGCGGATGAAGGCGATGTCGGCGCCGCGCACTGTATACGGGTCATTGCGCAGGTAGAAGCCCACCTCGCCCACCAAAACCCGCCCAAGTCGACGCTGGCGGACGTAGCTCCACAGCAGCCCAAAAAGCGTTCCCTCGATGCTGCCGTGCAGTCCGCCCGTTGGTGACACCTCGATCAGCTC
>CALKXH010000097.1 GCA_938005675.1 uncultured Anaerolineae bacterium | reverse complement strand
GCTGAGCAAGTCCCCGGCGGAGCGCCCCCAATCGGCGGGCGAGTTGGCGCGACTCTTTCAGGCGGCGGTGGCGCGTCTGCCTGAGGCGGAGCAGCGTTGGAACGCGCCCATTTGCGAGCGCCCGCCCATCCTGCTGAAGCCCGTTGGGAGCGGCAGCGAGCTGCTGCGCGAGCTGAACGAGCAGCCTACGCAGCTGCGCCGCTCTGAAGGGCTGGCGACTCAGACCGCCGAGCGCGCCGCCGCAGGGCGAGCGCCGCAAGGCGCTCAGCGCGGGAGCGAGGCGCTCCTGCTCGCCTTGATCGTGGTGGCGCTCCTGCTCGCTGCCTTGATCATCGCCGCCCTGTTGCGCTAATGGGCGTGACGCGGCTCGCCGACGTAGTAATCCATCGCGCAGCGCTCTCGCCCGACTTGCCGCGCCGCTTCGGCGTACGCCTGTGCGAAGTCGCCCGCCCGCTGATAACGGCGTTGCGGCTCCTTGAGCAGGGCGCGCATCAGAACGTCCTCGAAGGGCTTGGGGAAATCGGCGTGTAAGGTTCTGGGCGCGGGCGGCGAGGTATCGATATGGCGGAAGGCGAGGTCTTCGGGGCGCTTGGCGTAGAAAGGCAGCCTGCCCAAGAGCATCTCATAGACCACAATCGCTAACGAGTAGACGTCGGAGGCAGGCGTGAGCGGATAGTCCATCACTTGCTCCGGCGACATATACTGCGGCGTGCCGACGCTCACGCCCGTGGTGGTCAGCGCCGTCCAGGTCAGCACCTTGCTCAAGCCGAAGTCCGCCAAGAAGACCTGATTGTGCAACTTGCCATCGACCTGCTGCACCTCGATCAGGATGTTGGCGGGCTTGATATCGCGGTGAATGATGTTGCGCTCGTGGGCGTAATCGAGCGCCTCGGCGATGGGCTTGATGATCTGCCAGGCGGCAATCGGCGTGAAACGGCGGCTGAGCAACAACTCGTAGAGCGATTTGCCGTTGACGTAGCGCATCACGAAGTACAGCAAGCCGCGATCCTCGCCGAAACGGTAGACCGGGATGATGTGCGGATGCGAGAGCTCGCTCAGCACCTGCCCCTCGCGGATGAAGCGCGCCCGAAACTCGGAGTCTTGGGCGTATTGCGGCAAGAGCACCTTGATGGCTATCGGCTCGCTATAGGTAGGATGCGTCGCTCGGTAGACCGAGCCCATGCCACCATCGCCGATCAGCTCGCCGATTGTGAATCCGCCCAGTTGCGTCCCTGTCAGCCTGTTATTCATGTGCTAAGCCCCTCTTGATCGCCATGCAATGCACCACAAGCTTAGCACAAAGGACTGTTAAGGTCTGTTAAAAAGCGCCGCTATTGACCCACGTCGCCTTCAGTGCTAAATTCACGCCCAGTGAGGTACGGCGATGAGCGCCTTTGCGCCTGATGACGATCCCGACGTCCCCGCTGACGTCGGCATTGTGATTGTGAACTGGAACACCCGCGATCTGCTGCGCGGTTGCCTGCGCTCGCTGCGCGAGGGCGATCCGAGCGTGCGGCGGCGCGTGGTGGTGGTCGATAACGCCAGCAGCGACGGCAGCGCGGCGATGGTGCGCGCCGAGTTCCCTGAGGTCACCCTGCTGGAGAACGCGGCGAACATCGGCTACGCGGCGGCGAACAATCGCGGCTTGCGGCTGCTGGGCTTCGGGCAGCCCTGCCGCCCAGAGGCGCCTCGCTACGCGCTCTTGCTGAACCCGGATACCGAGCTGCCGCCCGATGCCTTGCGCCTGATGCTGGATCGCTTCGATGCCGATCCGCAGATCGGGGCGGGTGGTCCGCGCCTCGTCTTGCCGGATGGCAAGCTCGATCTAGCCTGCCGCCGCAGCTTCCCCACGCCGCAGGTCGCCATGTGGCGGATGCTGGGCTTGAGCAAGCTCTTCCCCAAGAGTCGGCTCTTCGGGCGCTATAATTTGACCTATCTGGACGAACACCTTGAGACCGAAGTAGATTGTGTAGTGGGCGCCTTCATGCTGGTGCGCCGCGAGGTGATCGCGCGCGTCGGCTTGTTGGACGAGACCTTTTGGATGTATGGAGAAGATATAGATTGGGCGTACCGAATCAAGCAGGACGGCTGGAAGATACTCTACTATCCGAAGGTGAGCGTGCTGCACATCAAGCGGGCAGCCAGCCGTCACAATCCGAAGACTCGGCTGGAGTTTCAGCGCGCCAGCCTGATCTTTTACTACAAACACTTCGCCCGCCAGACGCCGCGCCTGATGCATTGGGCGGTCTTGGCGGGGTTGCTGATCAAGGGCGGGCGTCCGCTCTGGGCAGACATCCGAGCGCGAAGCAAATCACGCTGAGCGCCGAGCCGCCGCCGCGCTTGCGCGGCTTCTTGGCGGTCTTGCTGGTGCTGATGGATATCGGGGCGTTGGGCGGGGCATTTTGGCTCGGTCACACCGCCCGCCGCGAGCTGCCCCTCTTCGCGGCGCCCATCGATCCGCCCTCCCTGCGGGCGTACCTGCCCGTCTTCCTGATCCAAACCTTGACGATCTTGACGATCTTCTACTTCGCGCGGCTGTACCATCAGCGGCGCGCCGCCAGCCGCATCGACACGTTCTACGCCGTCGCCGCCTCGATCTCCATCGGCGTGGTCATGTCTAACGGCATCTCCAGCATCTTGCTGAAAGGCACGGGCGTCGGCACGGACTACCCGCGCCAGATGATCCTGTACGTCTGGCTGTTCAGCCTGATCGCGGTCACGCTTGGGCGCGAGATGCATCGCTTGATCACGGTGCGGCTGCGCAAGGCGGGCCTAGCGCGCGACCGCGTGCTGATCGTCGGCGCGGGCGAGGTGGCGCAAGGCATCATTCAGCACATTCACGCCAATCCGCAGCTGGGCTATCGGATCGTCGGGGCGGTCAACGGGCAGGCGGGCGGCAGCCTCGATCAGGTGCCGATCATCGGCACAGCCGCCGAGCTCTCTGAGCTGATCGACACCTATCACATCGACGAAGTCATCATCGCGCAGCCCGAACTGCAGCGCCAAGAGCTGCTCAATCTGGTGGCGCGCTGCCAACGCGGACGGGTCAGCATCAAAATCTACCCTGACCTGTTCAGTTACATGGCGGGCGGCATGAGCGTGGACGATCTGGGCGGCTTGCCGCTGCTCTCGGTGCGCGATGTAGCGCTGCGCGGCTGGAAGCTCTCGCTCAAGCGCGGCTTGGATATCTTCGGGGCGGCTTTCGGCTTGATCTTCCTCTCGCCTTTCATGCTGCTGACCGCCATCCTGATCAAGCGCGAGTCGCCGGGTCCGGTTTTCTTCGTGCAGGAGCGCATGGGCTTAGACGGGCGTCCCTTCCCGATGCTCAAGTTCCGCTCAATGCGCATCGACGCTGAAAAGTACGGTCCGGGCTGGACGAAGGAGAACGATCCGCGCGTGACGCGCATCGGCAGGTGGATGCGCCGCAACAACTGGGACGAGATTCCCAACTTGATCAACGTCCTGCTCGGACACATGAGCTTGGTCGGACCGCGCCCGGAGCAGCCGCACTTTGTGCAGCAATTCCGCGAGAAAATCCCGCGCTACATGGAGCGCCACCGCGAAAAAGCCGGCGTCACGGGCTGGGCACAGGTCAACGGCTTGCGCGGCGATACCAGTATCGAGGAGCGCATCAAATATGACCTGTGGTACGTCGAAAATTGGTCGTTCTGGCTGGATGTCAAGATCATCCTGCGCACCATCGTGCAGACTCTGACCGGCAAGAGCAAAAACGCCTACTAGGCGGCGCATCACATGGGCGAGCTGCTGATCATCCTACTGCTGATCGTGGCGAATGGCGTCTTCGCCATGTCGGAGACGGCGTTGCTCTCGGCGCGCAAGGCGCGGCTACAGCAGCGCGCCAACGAGGGCGATGCGCGGGCGGCGGCGGCGCTTGAGCTCGCCAATCAGCCCAATACGTTCCTCGCCACTGTGCAGATCGGCATCACGCTGATCGGCATCTTGGCGGGCGCTTTCGGCGGCGCAACCATCGCAGGTAGCCTTGCCGAGTGGCTGCGCGGCATCCCCGCCCTCGCGCCTTCAGCCGAGCCGCTCGCCTTCGCCCTCGTGGTGCTGCTGACCACCTACCTCTCGCTGATCGTCGGCGAGCTGGTGCCCAAGCGCCTCGCCCTGATCAACCCGGAGCGCATCATCGCCGCTCTCGCCGCGCCGATGCAGTTGCTCTCGCGCATGGCGGCGCCGTTAGTGCGTCTGTTAGATGGATCGAGCAACCTCGTGCTGAGTCTGCTGGGCGCGCGCCCCTCCGACGAGCCTGAGGTGACCGAAGAAGAGATCAGGGTCATGATTGCGCAAGGCGCGCAGAGCGGCACGTTCGAAGAGGCTGAGCGCGAGCTGGTCGATGGCGTCTTTCGGCTCGCCGATGTGCGCGTCGACGCCCTGATGACGCCCCGCACTGAGGTGACGTGGTTCGATGTGAACGAGTCGGCTGAGTCCGTGCGCGAGAAGATCATCCAGAGCGGCAAGTCGCGCTTCCCGGTGGCGCGCGGCAGCCTCGACGACGTGATCGGCGTGGTGCGCGCCAAAGATTTGCTGGCGCGCGCGCTCGCCAATCAGCCCTTCGACCTGACCGCCTGCTTGCAGCCGCCGCTCT
>CALKXH010000096.1 GCA_938005675.1 uncultured Anaerolineae bacterium | reverse complement strand
AGCTCAAGGCGCAGCTCAATCGGACCGACCTCATCGCGCAGGATGCGAAAGCCATCGGTGGTGATAGGCAAATAGCCGCGCGCCGAGATCAGGATGCTGTAGCGCTCGCCGCGCCCTAACAAGCGCGAGAGCGCAAAGCGCCCGTTCAAATCCGTGAAGGCGATATCGTAGACCTCGTTCATCTGCCACGTGAAGTCCGCCACGTCAAAGAGCGGCTTGAGGAAGATGACCGCCACGCCCGCGATGCCCTCGTTTGTCTCGGCATCTACGATCTGCCCTTGCACGAGGACGCCCTCCGCGCGCACGAACAGGCGAATCGGCAACTGACCAATGCCCACGCGCGCCGTGGCGCTCGCTTTGACCACGCCGCCGATCAGCAGTTCGAGCTTGTAGGAGCCTTCCGGCAGCAAGCGATTCGGGCGCAAGCGCAGCCACGCCCCGCTGCCCGTCGTCGGGTTGCTCCACGGCTGCGTCACCTCGAAGAGCGGATTGTTATCGACCGTCCAGCGCCATGTGAAGGGCGTGCCGGGCGCGATATCGCGCCAATTGAAGATGGCGTAGAGGTCGGTGATCGTGTTCGGGAAAGTGACGCCGATCACGCCGCCGGGGATGCCATCACGCAGCTCGCTGGCGAAGGTCAGGTCGGTGAAGACTTCGGTGCTGAGGTCGACTTGCCCGCCCGCCATGATGAAATCTGAGGAGGCGGCGAGGCGATCCTCGATGTACAACTCAAGGCGATAGCGACCGGGCTGCAGCGGATTTTCGACGGGTGCGCTGGCGGTGATCAGGCGCTTGCCGTTGCTGCCGCCCGACCAGATGTCGTTCACTTCAGAGATGCGCAAGTCTTCGTAGTACCAAGCTTGGCGCCACGGCGTGCCATCGACCATGTTCGTGTAGACAAATTCGGCGTTGATCACGTTCGAGACGGGCAAGATATTGCCAGTGTTGACCAGCTCGAAGTTCAAGTCCTGCACACCGAACAGGATATTAGAAAACTCCGGCTCGGTCGTTGGACCGCCGCCGACCGTGATGCGGGCGTTCGCCACGCGCACCCCCTCGATGAAGAGGATGAACTCGTACTCCCCGTTGGGATAGACCTGCGCTGTGCTGCCGATGTACCACCTGCCGTTGCGCCCGCCGCTCCACGTGGCAGGCGCGAGGCTGAAAGTCGGATCGAGCACGCCGTCGCGCAGTACGCGCAGCTCGTAGATGATGCCGTCGCGCATGTTGGCGTAGTCGAAGAACAGATAGAGCGTGTTGATGCCGGCGGGCGCGCGCGTGATCACGCGCGTCGGATTATCGGCGAGGTCGACGCCGGTGGCGAAGAGCAGGCGGCGGAACTGCGGCGCGCCGATCACATTCTGCCCGATCTCTTCGAGGCTGAGGGGCGCTTGAACGGGCGGCTCTTGCTGCGAGAAAGGCGTGATCTCCAGCTGGGCGGCTAAAATCAAGCCGCGCGCCAAGCGCGAGGGGCGCAGCGCGTTCACGAAGCCGCTGATCGGCACGCACAAGTCGTTCTCGTCCACCCGCCCGTCGCCGTTGCTATCCTGAATGCGCCGACAGTTCTCCTGAGCGCCCGCGATCAAGCCGCTGGTGGGCGGCTCAACGGTCGGGATGCCGATCAGCCGCCCTTGCGTATCATAAGCGCCGCCGCCGCTCATCGTGCCGGGCAGGGCGGCGCGCGTTTTGAGCCAAGCGCGGTCGCCCACGCGCGCCTCAGCCGTGAAGCCGCTGATCGTGCCGCGCACGACGCGCGCCGTGCTGCTGGCAGTCGGATCGCGCTCTGGTGCGGCGTAGCCGACGAACTCAACGGTCTGATCGAGCGTCACCTCATCGGAGTTGCCCAGCTCCACGAAGGGCAAGAGCAGCGCCTCGCGATTGACGGGGCGATTATCGAGCGTGCGCACCACTTGCAGCACAGCTAAATCCCAGCCGTAGTTGACCGAAAGCACCTCGGCGTAGTATTTCGGCACAGGTGCCTCGCCGATGCGCACGGTCAGCGCCACCACGATCCGATCCGAGCGACAGCCGGCGATTGGCAGGGCGACGTGCGCATTAGTCAGGATCAGTCCATCGGCGCTGACCAACGTGCCAGAGCCGATGCACGAGATGACGGTCTGCCCGACGGCGTTGGTGAAGACCTGCGTGATCTGCACGGTGGCGCGCTGCAACTGCTCCAAATCGAGGGGCGTTTGCGCCGCTGCCTGCTGCAGCGCAGCCAGACTCGTCCAACACAGGGCAAATGCCACAACAATGCGGCTGAACTTTCGCATCACAGAAGCACTCAGCTCGCCTACAGATTGAAGAACTGGACAGCCTCCGCCCAGATGGTCTCTATTTGATCGAGCAGCTGATGATCGGATTCGACGAGGCGCAACGCCACGTTAGGGCGGCTCTGAGCGAAGCGCACGGATTGGCGATAGTCAACTGACTCATCATGCACGCCATGATAGATCAAAATCGGCTGCTGCAGCTGAACGGCAAATGAGTCGTAGGTGAGCATATCTTCCAGCAAGCCGTAATGCACGCGCCGCTCAGCGTTCTCGCCATAGTGGAAGACGTTCAGCCAGCCGTTCTCGCGCCACGCGCGCACGCCTGCCTCGCTCAGCTGATTGATCCGATTAGCCTCAAAATCGAGCGCCGGAGCTAAAAGGAGCAGCCGCGCCACCCGCCCGCCCTCAGCGCCTTTGAGCCGATCCGCGAAATGCAGCGCGACCGCCCCGCCCATACTCGATCCGATCAGGTTGATCGCGCCGTCGGGCAAGCTGCGCACCAGCGCCGCCACCGCCTCGATCATCGCTGTGAGGGTCAGGCGCTCGAAGCTTGGCACGTTCAGGTCAGGGATGTGTAGCACGATGCCGCGCTGCGCGAAGTGCGCCTTGAACGCCTGCGCCTTGCCCGAAGCGGGCGAGGAAGCAAAGCCGTGCAAATAGATGAAGTGTTCCGCCATTTTTCAGCCTCCGATGCTCTGTAGCGCCTTAGGGAAGCTAGTGAGCACCTCCGCCCCATCGTCGGTGATCAGCACGTCGTCTTCGATGCGCACGCCGCCCAAGTCGGGGATGTAAATGCCCGGCTCAACTGTGAAAGTCATGCCCGTCTCCAGCAACTGACCGTTGCCCTCGCGCAAGTAAGGCGGCTCGTGAATATCCAGCCCCAAGCCGTGACCCGTGCGATGGATGAAGTACTCGCCATAGCCCGCCTCCGCGATGACTCCCCGCGCGGCAGCGTCTACGGCGTGGCAGGGCGCGCCAGCTTTAGCGGCGTCGATGCCCGCTAGATTCGCCGCCAGCACGCTCTCGTAGATGCGGGCGATCTCCGAGCTGGGCGCGCCGATCACGAACGTGCGCGTGATGTCAGCCGCATAGCCGCCGACCTTAGCGCCGAAGTCGAAGAGCAGCAGATCGCCCTCGCGCAATGCTCGATCCGTGACCGTCCCATGCGGCTGAGCGGTGTTCTCGCCGCTCAGCACCAACGGCTCAAAGGCGTGCGCCTCGGCGCCGTGCGCGTAGAGTGCTTCGCTGAGCAGGCGGGCGAGGTGGCGCTCGCTCATGCCGAGGCGCACTTGCGGCACGACCTCAGCCAACGCCGCCTCGCTGATGGCAATGGCGCGGCGCATTTGGGCGATCTCATCGGCAGTTTTGTGGACGCGCAACCATTGCAGAGCGTCATCTGCTGATAGCACGCGACTGTTAGGCGCGCAGCGGGCAAGCGCCTCGCCCTCGGCGAAGCGCAACTTCATGCCCTCCACGCCAATGCGCTTGCCGCTCAGCTCAAGCGCCTCGCAAGCGGCAGCTAACGCCGACTCGTAGCCCTCGCGGTCGCTGTAGCAGAAGTAGCGCAGCGCGAACGGCTCGCGCCCTTCGATGCGGGGCAGTTCAAGGGTCGGGATGATCAGGGCAGGCGCCGAATCGGGCGTGATGAGCAGCAGCAATGGGCGCGAGCCGATCTCAAAAGGGACGCCGCTGAGGTAAAAGAAATTCGCGCCGGGCGTCAGGGCGATGCAGTCATACTGGGCGCGCCGTAGGATGCCGCGCAGCTTATCTAGGCGCGCTTGAGCGTGTGGAAAAGTCATTTTTCAGCCTCGCTTGTTCCCCAAAGGCGTAAAGCACTTTAAGGCTTAATCTTACCACAGCCTGTTGCCTTGCAAAGGTCACAGGCGCGGCACGCGGGCTGCAATCGAGGTCACGACTTCGTAGGTATTGGTATCCAGCCACTCGGCGACTTCATCCACGCTGATGAATTCATCGCCCTGCTTGCCGATTAGCACCACTTCATCGCCGATGCTGACGTTCGGCACGCTCGTGACGTTGATGGCGGATAAATCCATGCTGACTCGCCCGACTACAGGCACGCGCTGCCCGTGTACCAGCACCTCTTGCCAGCGGTCGGGCGCGCGGCGGAAGCCATCGGCGTAGCCGACATTGATGATGGCGATGCGCTCCGTGCCGCGCGTGCGATAGGTGTTGCCATAGCCGACGTAGGCGCCTTTGGGTAACGTCTTGACGAGTCCGATGCTGGTCTTCCAGGTGAGGGCAGGGCGAAAATCGGGCGGCAAGGGCGCTCCGAAGCCGGGCATGATGCCGTAAATGCCGATGCCGGGGCGCACCATGTTGTAGTGCGTCTCGGGCAAGGTGAGCGTGGCGGCTGTGTTGGCGGCGTGGATGTACTTGAACTGCAAGCCCGCCGCGCGCAGCGGCGTCAGGCAGTTCTCGAAGACTTGCAGCTGGGCGCGCGTGTATTCAGTGCTGCTATCGGCTGAGGCGAAATGCGTGTAGATGCCCTCGATCTCAAGATTGCGCAGGTTGCGCACGCTGCGGAAGAACGGCACAACCTGCTCTGGCAGCAAGCCCATGCGCCCCATGCCGCTATCAACCTTGACATGCACGCGCAGGGTCGCGTCCAGCTCGCGGGCGATGCGGTTATAGGCGCGCGCCACCTCCAGATCGTACAACGTCAAGGTCAGATCGTAGCGCAAGGCTTGGGAGGCGGCGTTAGGCGGCGTGTAGCCGAAGACGAGGATGGGCGCATCGATGGCTGCTTCGCGCAGCTCGATTGCCTCGCCAACGGCGCTGACCGCCAAATAGTCGGCGCCGTTGTTCAGGGCGGTCGAGGCGACTGCTACGGCGCCATGCCCGTAGCCGTTCGCCTTGACGACCGCCACGACGGTCACGTTCTCGCCGACGATCTCCTTGATGCGGCGCACATTGTAGGCGATGGCGCTGCGATCGATCTCGACCCACGTTTGGCGGGGCAACACTTGGGCGTGGCGCTCGGCGTCCTGCTCGTTGTAGCGGGGCAGGCGCGCCACGTCTTCGGCGCGGGCGAGCAGGGCGCGCGTGGCGCGCTCCATGCGGCTGGCGGCATTGCCTTTGATCACCACGACGTCATCGGGCTGCAGCCCGCTGGCGATGCTGGCGGCGGCATCTTCGGGCGAGTAGGTGATGCGCACATTGCGCCGATCCATGCCGTGATCGAGGGCGGCGCGCCCTGCTACTGCGGCGAGATCGCCCTCGGTCACCAACACATCGACGATCTCGGCGGCTTGCCTGCCAATTTCGCGGTGCGCGCTGATGGTATGCTTGCCCATATCGCCGATATTGCCCAAGATGAAGATCAGCCGCCCGTTTTCGGTCGGCAAGCGCAAGTCGCGCAGCCAGTCCAGCAGGGCGAGCGTGCTGGGCAAATTGGCATCGAAGCTATCATCCACCAGCAGGCAGCCGTTGACGCCCTCTAGCAAGTTCAGGCGACCGGGCAGCGCCTGCAGCTCTTTGAGGGCGTTCAGCCCCTCCGCGACTGAGACTCCATAAGCGCTGCCGACCGCCAACGCCGCCAACACGCCGTAGAGCGTTTGGGCGCCCGGCAAGGGAATCCAGCGCCCAAGGTAGCGCTCGTTAGCGTGACGGACGTCAAAACCGGTTCTATCACGCGCGAGGAGCAGGTTGTAGGCGGTGAAATCGGCGCCAAAGGCGATCCCGCCGCGATCCAAGCCGATGGTCAGCACGTGGGCGGCAGTGCGCCCGCACAAGGCACGAATTTGATCGTCATCGTAGTTGAGGACAGCCAAGCCATTCTGAGGCAGGCGGGCGATCAGCGCCGCATACTCTTGAATGAAGGCGTTGCGCAAGTCAAAGCGCTCCATGCCGCTGTAGCTCAGGTCGGTCACCACGCCGACCAGCGGCTTGAGGATATCGGCGAGCTCGCCCATGCCGCCGTTTTGCAGCAGAGGTATCTCTAGCACGGCGAATTGATCCTCAGGCGCGAGCCGCCCTAACGACACGGGCAAGCTGAACTTGCTGCTGAAGACGTCGCCGCCTTTATAGACGCGATGGCGGATGCCTAGCACCGCCGCGATTGCCTCGCGGGCGGTGGTGGCGGCAGCGCCGCCTGCCACTGCGATCACGGTGGTGCCGAATTTCCTCAGCACCTTGTCCGCCCATTTCAGCAGCGCCGCCTCAACGTCGCGCATCATGATCACAGTCAGACCGTCTGTGTCAAAATCGGGCGGACGCTGGCACATGATGCCCAGCGCGCCGCGCTCGACAGCCTCGCGCATGAACTGATGTCCGTCGCCGTGTTCCGTCCTGAGCGCGACGAAAAGCTGCCCCGTCTGAGCGCGCTGGGCATCAAGGCAGAAGTCGGTGAAGAGCGCAGCGCCTGCCTCACCGAACAACTGACCATCGGCTGCATCGAGGATGTCGTACAAGTTGATCATAACGTCTAGTATATGCTCAAATGCGCGCGCGATCAACGCCGAGATACATCTGCACTAATACGCATCCGTGCGGAAACGCGCGCCTCTTGGCGGCATGTAGCAGAGCGCGCTAAGACTCGATGATCTTGTCGTCGATCAGCTGCTGGCGGACTTCCTGCCCGCGCGGATCGAAGGCGAAAAAGGGCGCGTGCAGCTGAAATTCCATGTCCAGCATGGCGCGCCCCGCCCGATTCTTCTCTATGGTGAAGACGACCCAGTTGCGGAACTGCTGCGCCGCATACGGATTGAACGAGATGTGATCCTTCGCCAGCACCTGATACTTGTTGTTCATGATGATGGCGATATCGCACTCGTAATCGAGGGCGGAGCTGCCCCGCAGATGGAACAAGTGCAAACGCTTTGCTTTCAAGCCCTCGCGGTCGGAGGCGACAATCGAAAGCACGGGGATATTCTGCGAGAGCGCAATATCCTTCAGCCCCTCCACCACGATGGTGATCTTATCTTCCTCGCTCTCAGCGCGCTCAGGGTAGATGGCGACTTTCTGCAGGTAGTCCACAAAGACGGTCAAGTTGCCGCCGGTTGCCTCGGCAAGGCGGGCGGTCATCTCGCGGATGGCGCTCAAGGTGGTGACCGCCGGACTCGCCTTGACCATGATCAAGCGGTCGGCGTATTTATTCAGGCGGGCCAACGCCATCGAGGTCTTCGGATTCTCGCGCAGGATGGTCTGCAGCGAGCCGGCTCGGCTGCCATCGCGCCCCAACAGCTCGCGGGCGCGCTGCGAGATGATCGTATCGAACAGGTCTTTGAGCTTCAAGCCGTTGCGCGTGTCGATCTCAGGCGGATTGACGCTCTCAAGGCACAGCAACCGATTCATCAGGTGAGTCTCGGTATGCTCGTAGGAGATGTAGAAGGCGAACTGCTCTGGGCGCATGGCGATGTTGCGCGCCATTTGCAGGGCGGCAATCGTCTTGCCGATGCCTTGCGCGCCGCCTAGCAAGACTAGCTCAGTTTTGTGCAAGCCGCCGCCGATCAAGCCATCGAGGGGATCGAAGCCGGTCGGTTGCGGCGTGAAGTCGGAGAGGTCGCCGCGCACGACCGAGTCGTTCGCATCGTTCAGCACTTGCGCCAAGGTGCGCGGCATGTGCTGGGAGGGGCGCTGTAGGGCGGGGCGGCGCGAGACGCGCGCCGGGTGTGGCTGTGGCGGCTCTTGAGTGGTGAAAGGCGGCTGCGATGGCGCAGGCGGGCGAGCAGGGCGCGCCGCGCTCTGACCAGCAGGCGGCTTCGGCTCTGCTGAGGGCTCTGAAGGCTCATCCGGAAAACGTTTGGTGACCATTCGTTTCTACTCGCCCACTTAGGTTAGGATTTGCTGAATTTCGTATATCTTACAGACTATTTGAGCCGCGTGCAATAAAGAGAACCAAAAGAGGTGGCTAGGTTTGCCCTAGCGGCGGCAAACTGAGCTGCGTGGCGTGCCGCACGAAATCTAGCGCGCGGAAGCGCTCCAGCAGATCGTCGGGCAGCGCCTGATCGAGCGTCAGCACGGTCAGAGTCTGACCGCCCTTGGCAGCCCGTCCGGTGCGCCACGCCGCAATGTTGATGCCGTTCTCGCCCAGCAGCGTGCCGACCTTGCCGATCACGCCCGGCACGTCGTAGCTGCCGAAGATGAGCAGAATGCCGCTCGGCACGAAGTCGCTCGGATATTCATCGATCTGCACGATGCGCGGCTCCCGCCGACTGAAGAGCGCCCCGCTGATGACTTGTCCGCCGCCGCCCTCCCAATGCACCTGGCAAGAGACCAAATTGGTGTAATCGACCACGTCCAGCCCCTTAGTCTGCGTGACGTGAATGCCGCGCTCCATCGCCACCAACGGCGCGTTGATGTAGTTGACGCCCTCGCCTAGCACAGGCGCCAACATGCCCTTGAGCAGCGCGACCGTCAGCGGCTTGACCAGCCCATCGAGCTCTTCGCCTTTGTACTCAACAGCAACGCGCCTGATGCGCCCGCGCGCGAGATAGTGATGCAGCGTCCCAATCCGCTCAGCCAGCTGCAGATAGGGCTGCATGGCATCGAAGGCGCGACCGGGCATGAAAGGCATGTTGACGATGTTGCGATAGTCCACGCCGAAGAGCGCATCGCAGACTTGGCGGGCAATTTGAATGCTCAGATCGCGTTGCGCTTCGAGGGTGGCATCGCCCATGTGCGGCGTGTGGATCACGTTTGGCAAGCCCAGCAGCGGCGAGTCGGTCGGCGGCTCGTGGGCGAAGACGTCGAGGGCGGCGCCGCTCAGGCGTCCGCTGCGCAGCGCCGCAGCTAATGCTGCCTCGTCCACCACGCCGCCGTGCGCCACGTTGATCAGCCGCGCGCCCGCCTTGATGTGCTTGAACGCCTCAGCGTTGAGCAGATTCGCCGTCTCAGGCGTGTAGGCGCAATGCAGACTGATGAAATCGCTGCGGCGCAACACCTCTTCAAAGCCGACCAGCTTGACGCGCAAGTCGCTGAGGTGCGCCTCCGCCACGTAGGGATCGTAGGCGATTACATCCATGCCGAAGGCGATGGCGCGCTCCGCTACCCGCCGCCCGACGCGCCCCATCCCGATGATGCCCAGCACTTTGCCGTAGAGTTCCGTGCCGATGTGCGCCTGCCGCAGCCACAAGCCGCGCCCCAGCTCTGTGTGCGCAGGTATGACTTGGCGCGCCAAAACTAGCATCAGGGCGAAGGTATATTCGGCGGTGGAGATGGCGTTGACGCCGGGCGTGTGCATGACCATCACGCCGCGCGCCGTCGCCGCCTCGATATCGATGCCCGCCAAGCCGACGCCTACCCGCCCAACCACCTTCAAGCGCCCCGCGTGGGCGAGCAGCTCGGCGTCCACTTGCAGCTCATCGCGGATGATCAGCCCATCTGCCTCGCCAATTGCCCGCAGCACCTCGGCGCGATTGGGCGGCAGAATGCGCACCTCAACGCCCTCGCTGCGCCGCAGAAAGTCCAGCGCCTCGCCAGTTAGCGTGGTGGTGACGAAAATGGTGTAGGTCACGCTTGTTTTGCCTCTCAGATGGCGAGCTCAACCCACAGCGGCAAATGATCCGAGCCGCCCGAATCGGGCAGTACCCGCGCCTGCAACGCTTGGATGCCCTCGCTGGCGAAGGCGTAATCGATGCGGAAGAGCGGCGGCAGCCAGCCGAGCGGCAAGCCCTCGATCACGTCGCGGGCTTGCGGGTAGCGCCACGACGGGAACGTGTAGCCCATGCCCGCCCCGACTCGACGGAAGACGTCGTAGTAGCGCCGCGTGATTTGACGGTAAGCATCGGCTTGATCAGTCATGTTGAAATCGCCTAGCAGCAGCACCGAGCGCTTCTCGGCGAGGAGGCGCGCCATGATCTGATCGACCTCCCATTGGCGCGGACGGGCGTCGAAGAGCTTATCGACCATGCCCGGATGCACTGGATGCACGTTGTAGAGCGCGATCTGCACGCCGTGCGCGCTGAGCGTGGCGCGTTGATGACCGAGCGCGTTGGGGATGTTCTCATGCCGCCAATACAACACGTCGCTGAGCGGATAGCGGCTGAGGATGCCCTGACCGGCGCTCGGAAAGGCGGGGTAGGGCTGCAAGCTGCGGTAGGGATACTCAGCGGCTAGGACTTGCTCAAAGCATTCGGCGGCGCGGCTGCCTAGCTCCTGCAGGGCGACCACATCGGCGTTGGCGTTGCGGATCACCCTCAAAATTGGCTCAAGATGGACGTCTTCCTTGTGGACGTTGTAGGTCAGGGCGGTCAGGCGGCGCGGCGGACTATGGGGCGTGATCGGGCGGGCAGCGCGCCACAGTTGCCCGCCATATTGCCGCAAGAACTCGGCGGCGAGGGGCGCGAGCAGCGCTGCGCTGCGCCAACGCCCCGCCCACAGCAGCAGCGGAGCGGCGATGACGGCGGGTTTCAGCAGCAGATGCAGGACGCTGTTCAAGAGCGCCACAGGCGGGAAAGCGGTCTCTGGCAGGCGCTCGCGGTTGCTCAGAAAGGCGACCAGCAGCAGGCTGTATAAGTTCAACCAGCGCGGCACGGCGCGCCGTGACCTCTCAGACGCAGATCGGGACATCTTCAGGTTCTCCGTCTCTCTAAAATATCGGCTCACCAAGCGGAGTCGAGAATGGCGTGTAGCTCAAAGTCGCTCAGGGCGACCGGATTCGCTTTCATGCTATTGGAGGCTTTTGCCTTCTGGACGATCTCGGCGAACGCCTCGCGCGTCACGCCTAAATCGCGCAGGCGCGGGATGTTCAGCTGGGCGCACAACTTGTGGAGCGCCTCCACGCCCGCCTCCGCCTCGGGCGACTCGGCATCCAGCAGCAGGGCGATCTCTTCGAAGCGCATCAGCCGATCCCGCGCGAAGGCGTCGTCTTGGGCGCGCAAGGCGCGGATGTTCGCCGCAGCGCCGTGCGGCAGCAGCGCAGCGCAGATCGCGCCATGCGGCGCGCCGAACATACCGCCGATGGGCGCAGCGAAGCCATGCACCACGCCCAAGCCAGCGTTTGCCAGCGCCATGCCGCTGAACAAGCTGGCATATGCCATCGCCTCGCGGGCTTCGGCGTCATCCCCATTGGCGTAGGCGCGCGGCAATGCCCACGCCGCGTTAGCGATGCCCTCGCGGCACAGCGCATCGGTGAGCGGGTTGGCGCGACGGCTGACGAACGGCTCGATCAGCTGCGTGAGCGCATCCAAGCCGCTGCTGGCGGTCACGGCGGGCGGCAGACTGTGGGTCAAGGTCGGGTCGATCAGGGCGAGGCGCGGCAGCATCAGCGGCGAGCGCAAACTGACCTTCACGCGCTGCGCTTCGGCGGTCAGCACGGCGTTGCGGGTCACCTCGGAGCCTGTGCCAGCCGTCGTCGGGATGGCGATGTAGGGCAGAGGCGCGTTCATCAGCGGCAAGCCCTTGCCGACGACCTCAAGGTAATCGAGCGGATCGCCCGCGTTGGTGGCGAGCGCCGCAATTGCCTTAGCTGCATCCAGCGCGCCGCCGCCGCCGATTCCGATCACGCATTGGGCGGCGAATTGGCGCGCTTGCTGTGCGCCCGCGTGCGCCGTGGCGATGCTCGGCTCGCCGCTGACGCTGAAGACGTGATAGGCGATGTGCGCTTCCTCCAGCAGGGCAAAGAGCGGCGCAGCGCGGCGCGCATCGGCGCCCGTGACGACCAGAGCGCGCTCGCCGAGAGGCGCGATGAGGCTGGGCAGCTCGCGCAGGGCGCCGTTGCCGAAGACGATGCGCCCCGCCGTCATGAACTCGAAGCGCTCAAGCATCGGGATACTTCCAGAGCGCTTGATCGGGGAAGAGGGGCAAGTAGCGCACGCCGACGCGCGGCTCTGCCAGCATCTCGGCGACCGTCTCGCGCCAGGCGAGGTAGTGTGCCGTCTCGCGGTGCGCTTGCTGCGCCTCAGGCGAGTAGAAGACCTCGATCAGCATGAAATGGGTCGGATCATCCTCTTGCTGGATGAAATCAAAGCGAGCGACGCCCGCCTCTTGCACGCTGTGACGGGCATTTTCGAGCGTGGCGGCGATGAACGCCTCCAGATGCTCAGCTTTGACGCGAATCGAGACGAGCGCAACGATCATGCTGCATCCATTCTGTGTTCAGCGGGCGAGTCTCGCCTACAACTATAGCGCATTCCCTGTTCGGTGGGTAGCCAATCGCCCTGCTTGGGGCGCGCCGCTGAGAGTTGTCTCAAGTGTTGATGAGTGCTAAAGTAAAGGCGGGTACAACGAAAGCTGGGACACCTTATGGAATATTCTCGCTTTGTCGGCAAAACGCTCGGTCAGTACAAGTTGGAGGTGCCGCTGGGCAAGGGCGGCATGGCATCGGTCTATCGGGCGTATCAAGCCAGCGTGGATCGTTACGTGGCGATCAAGGTGATGACGCCCGAAATCGCCAACGATCCCAGCTTCGTGGAGCGCTTTCAGCGCGAGGCGCGCATCATCGCCAAGCTGGAGCATCCGCACATCCTGCCCATCATCGATTTCGGCGAGTCAGAGGGCATTTACTACATCGTCATGCGCTATATGGACGGCGGCTCGCTGGATGATCGAATGCGTCAGCGCCGTCTAGCGCCTCAGGAGATCGCCCATTACCTCGATCAGATGGCTTCCGCGCTGGATTATGCCCACCAAGCGGGCGTGATCCACCGCGACCTGAAACCGAACAACGTCCTGCTTGACCGCGCCAATAACTGCTATCTGACCGACTTCGGCATCGCTCGAATCGAAGGCGCCGAGCGCAAGCTGACCGCCACCGGCAGCGTGATGGGCACCCCGGCTTATATGTCCCCAGAGCAGGCGATGGGCAGGACCGTCGACGGGCGCTCGGATATCTACACGCTGGGCGTCATGCTCTACGAGATGGTGACCGGCAAGCTGCCTTTCACGGCGGATACCACAGCCGCCCTGATCTTCCAGCACGTCTACGAGCTGCCGCCCTCAGCCCGTCAGATCGATCCGAGTCTGCCCGAAGGCATCGATGCGCTCTTCAACCGCGCGCTGGCGAAACAACCCGATCTGCGCCACCAAACGGCTGAAGCCCTCGCCCGCGAGTTCGCTGAAATCTTCGGCTTTCGCAGTACGCCTCCCAAGCCGATACCCGCCGTAGGGGCATCTGCCGACGATGAAACCATGATCGGCGAGGCAGTCACGCCGCCAACGAACATCCTACAGAAGCCCGACTCGGTCAAGCCGCGCGCGGCAGGGGGCCGTGGCGGCACGGTCGCAGTCGAGTCGCCTTTGGCGAGCGGAGTCGCCACGCGGCTTGAGACGCCTAAGCGCGGAGTCCCCGTCGCCCTGCTCGCCATTCTGACCGTCGCGCTGGTCGCGCTGGGCGGCGCTTTCCTGTGGCTGAACAACCAAAATCAGAGCGCTGCACAAACGGCAACCGCACAAACGGCGCTCGCCGCTCAGGCTGCCACTAACACTGCCCTCGCTTTCGCCGCTACTGATGCCGAAGCCACTCGCATTGCGCTCTCCGCCACTTTCACGCCCACGCCGACCGAGACGCCCAGCGCCACCCCGACCTTCACGCCCACGCCGACCTTCACACCTAGCGCCACTTTCACAGCGACGCCCGATGCTACTCAAACTCTGATCGCAGCGCGACTCGCCACCGCCGATGCCCTCGAGACCGCTCAAGCCCTCCAGACTCAGCGCGCCCTCGAGTCCGCTCAGACGGCTACCGCCCTCAGCGCCACGCAGACTGTTCAAGCCGCCCTCGATGCCACCGCGACCTTCGTGCAGGAGGGCTTGCAGACCGCCCGCGCCGTCGCCCTCGCCCTGACCAGCACTGCGGATGCCTTCAACACAGCGACCGCCGAGGCAGCGCTCACCCAAACCGCCTTCGCATTGCTGCCCACCAACACGCCCACCCCTACCCGCACGCCGACGCCGACCGTCACGCCAAGCCGCACGCCGACGCGCACGCCCCTCTTCGATCCAATCGCCACGCTCACTGCCGCCGCCATCGCTCTGCAACTGCCCACCACAGCGCCCACGCCCGTCGCCGAGCTACCCGTCGGGGCGATCAACGAGCTGCTCGGCACTAACCTGAGGGCGGGCATCGAGATTTTGCGCGCGCAAGGCGTCATCCCCTCCGACGCGCTGCTCATCGAAGTGCCTGTGGTGAGAAATCCGCCCTTGATGAGCGGCAACGACGCGGATGTGAACGTTTTTTACCTTGAGCCATTCAGTCGCGCGCGCTTTTACGATTTTCTGCTCTCCGTCGATGTCAGCGTCGGCTCGCCCGATAGCGCCATCGATAAGACGTTCTGCGGCATTTACGTAGCAGCTACGGACGAACTCTACAACGCCAACAGCTTGGTAGATGCCAACTTGGGCGCTTTTTACTACTCGCGCGCGCAGACCTACCGCCTGACCACCCGCGCCAACGAAGCTTGGGCGAATGCCCACCTCGCCAGCGGCAGCAGCGCGGTTATCCGCCCGCAGGATGGCGCCCGCAATCGCCTGACGCTGGTCGTGGTGGATGGCACGCTCAGCGTCTACATCAACGGCGTGCTGGTCGTCCAAACCGACGACCCGATCTTTGCGCGCGGCGGGAGCATCGGCTACTTCATGATTCGCGGCGATAAGGGCTTCGGTCATGCTTGCAACTTTCAGAGTCTTCAGCTGTGGCGCTTGAACTAACGCCTCAGACGCCTCGATCCGCTCAGAACCGTTGCATGGCTGTAGCTGTGCCACAGCTCGGACTCTTGTGTCAAGTTTTCTAGATGGCTTAAAGTTTTCTTCACACAGGCGGGCTACAATCCACCATCATATCGGCGCGCTAGGAGTCCACTCGAATGGCAGATGAAGCCGTTGCAGCACTGATCCTCAAACATGCCCAGCGTTACATCGCTCTGGACATTTTAGACGTCTACAAGTTGCTGCATCAAGGGGTCTTCGGCGCCGGTCACGCGGTCAGCAATCAGCGCGCCGCCCGCGAGTGGCTCGAAAAAGAGTGCGAAAAACTGACTCCTAACGCCGCCGAGCCCCTCCTTGAGAGCGTGCATCCCTATGACGAGATCGTCCGCCTGAACTTGCGCCCTTACCTCGCGCAGGACGGCAACCTGAAGAAACTCTTGGATGCCTTCATCCGCTCGGCGGCGCAACCGCGCGGCGACCTCGAGACAATGGCGCGTTGGTGGGGCATCTTCCACAGGCTGACTCTGGCGGGCAATCCGCTGGCGAATCGCTTCTCCGAGCGCACGGTCGCCCTGATTGGGCGCACGCGCGCCGCCGAGCAGTGGTCGGCGACACAGCACTCGCCGCCCTACGACCAGACTCACAAGCCCGCTTACCGCGTCCTAGACTTGCAAACGGCGCTTGAGCTGGTCAAAGCTCAGAACATGGACGCCAAAATCGTCTGAGTCTGCTCAGCGGATGAGCGCCAAAGCCACGCCGATCATCGCGCTGAGAATGCCGATCATCCAGAAGCGCTGCACGACCTGCGCCTCGCTCCAGCCGCCCATCTGGAAGTGATAGTGCAAGGGCGAGCGCCTGAACAGCCGCGCCCCGCCCGACCAGCGAAAATACAACACTTGCGCCACCACGCTGAGCAGCTCCGCCACCGAGACCGCCGCGATGATCGGCAAAAGCAGCCACTGACCCGTCATGACCGCCACCGTGCCCAGCGCCGCCCCTAGCGCTAACGAGCCGGTATCGCCCATGAACAGCTGAGCGGGCAGCGCGTTGTACCACAAGAAGGCAAAGCACGCGCCCACGATCAAAAAGCAGAACTGCACGAGGTAAATCTGCCCCTGCACCAACGCGATCAGTCCGTAGGCGACGAAAGCACATGCCATCAGCGTGCCCGCCAAGCCATCCATGCCGTCGGTCAGGTTGGTGGCGTTCGAGCTGCCCACAATGATGAAGATCACAATCGGGATGAAGACGATGGGCGGCAGCGGCAAGGCGATGCCCATCACCGGGATATAGACCTCGTTGGCGAACTGAAAGCCGCCATCCGCCAGCGAGATGACCGCCGCCGCCACGCTCGCCAAGCCGATCTGCGCCAAGAATTTCGTCCGCGCCGAGAGTCCCTCGCCCTTGTTGCGCAGCTTTGTCCAGTCGTCTAAGGCGCCCAGCGCCCCGAAACTCACCAGCACATAGAGCGGCACGAGGATGCTGATGCCCGTGCCTGCCTCCGACGGGCGCAAGAGGTTGGCGATGTTCAAAAGCAGCGTGATCAGCACGACTGGTACGAGGATCAGCACGCCGCCCATCGTGGGCGTACCTTCCTTGCTGCTGTGCCACTCTGGGCTATCCTCGCGGATGCGCTGCCCGACTTTCAGACGGCGCAGCACCTCCACCAGCGGACTGCCCCAGATGACCGTCAGCAGAAAAGTCAGGCTGCCTAACGTCAGGGCGAAGGGCAAAGGATCGGCGATCATGAGCCGTTCTGCCCGATGCGAACGTTGGCGATCCGCTCAAAGACGCTCAGCACAGCTGAGTTGTCCAGCTCGCCATCGCCGTTCTCAACCATGTGCTGAAAGATTTCAGTGGCGATCTCGGTCAGCGGCAAGGGCGACTCATAGGTCTTGCCCGTCTCAAGGGCGATATTCAGGTCTTTCAGCTGCATCCGCGCCTTGAAGCCGGGCGTCCGAATGCCCTGTGCGAGGCGCTGCGGCTTGTGATCGAGCGCCCAGCACTGCGCCGCGCCGCCCCGAATCGCCTCAACAACTTTGAAGGGATCGACGCCCGCCTTCTGGGCGAGGACGAGCAGCTCGCCCATCGCCACCATCTGCGCCGCCACCATGATCTGGTTGCAGGCTTTGGCGATCTGCCCGGCGCCGCTCTGCCCGACGTACGTCCACGCCTTGCCCGTAGCTTGGAAGATCGGCGTGACCTTCTGGAAAGCTTGATAATCGCCGCCGACCATGTAGACGAGCGTGCCTTGCTGCGCCCCGATCTGTCCGCCGCTGACAGGCGCGTCCAGAGCAGGCACCCCGTGCAGGGCGAGCGCCTGCGCCAACATGCGCGCGGTCTCAGGCTTGATGGTGCTGTTATCCATGAAGATCAAGCCGCCGTGCGCGCCTTCGATCACGCCGTCGGCACCGAGCACCACCTGCGCCACATCGGTCGAGTCGGGCAGGTTGGTGCAGATCACATCGACTTGGCGGGCTACCTCAGCCGGCGAATAAGCAGGTATAGCGCCCTCAGCGGCGAGTTCATTGACGATGGCACGGCTGCGGTTGTGAACCACGACTTTGAAGCCCGCTCGCAGCAAGTTGCGGGCGATGGGCGCGCCCATCAAGCCCAGACCGATGTATCCGACGCGCAACATAAGCGTAAGTTCCTTCACAAGCTTAAGCTTTGGCGATATTGGGCAGAGTATAGCGCGTTTTGTGCGGCAGGGCGGGCTAGTTTTTGCTCCCGGAGGGATTCGAACCCCCGACGCCAAGTTCCGAAGACTTGCGCTCTATCCCCTGAGCTACGGGAGCGTGTACGCCGAATTTTAGCAGCCCAGCGCCCTAAAAGCAAGACGATACGTGCCAAATGCGCCCAAACGCGGTAAAGTTGTGCCGTATGGCAGACGCATGAAGGAGTACTGAGCAGATGCCCGCAATCACAGCAATTCACGCCCGCGAAGTCCTCGACTCGCGCGGCAATCCCACGGTTGAAGTCGAAGTTGAACTCGAAGATGGCTCGTTCGGCACGGCAATCGTCCCTAGCGGCGCCAGCACCGGGCAGCACGAGGCGGTCGAGCTGCGCGACGGCGATAAAGCTCGCTACGGCGGCAAAGGCGTGCTAAAAGCAGTCGAGGCGGTCAACGAGACCATCAGCGAAGAGCTGTACGGCGAGGAGGCGCTCGATCAGGTCGATATCGATCAGATCATGATCGAGCTGGATGGCACGCCCAACAAGAGTCGGCTGGGCGCCAACGCAATCTTGGCGGTCTCGCTGGCGGTGGCGAAGGCGGCGGCGCAGAGCGTCGGCTTGCCGCTCTACCGCTATCTGGGCGGCGTGCACGCGCACGTCTTGCCCGTGCCGATGCTCAACATCATGAACGGCGGCAAGCACGCCACCAACAGCACCGACTTTCAAGAGTTCATGATCATGCCCGTCGGCGCGGAGACTTTCTCCGAGGGCTTGCGCTGGGGCGTGGAAATCTACCACAGCCTGAAGAAAGTGCTGCACGACGCCGGCAAAAGCACGACCGTAGGCGATGAAGGCGGCTTTGCGCCCAGCGACCTGAAATACAACGCCCAAGCCATCGAGTTCATCCTGAGCGCCATCGAGCAGGCGGGCTACCGACCCGGCGAGCAAGTCATGATCGCGCTCGATCCGGCTGTCAGCGAAATCTATGAAGACGGCAAGTATCACCTCAAGCTGGAGGGCAAGACGCTCACCAGCGAGGAGCTGATCGCCTTCTGGGGCGACTGGCTGAACAAATACCCGATCATCTCCCTAGAGGACGGCTTGGCAGAAGACGACTGGGAAGGCTGGCAGAAGCTCTGCGCCGCCTACGGTGAGCGCGTGCAGCTGGTGGGCGACGATTTCCTAGTCACCAACACCGAGCGCGTGGCGCGCGCCATCCGCGAGCGCGCCGCCAACAGCTTGCTGTGCAAGGTCAATCAGATCGGCACGCTGACTGAGGCGATGGCGGCTGTACAGATGAGTATGCGCGCGGGCTGGACAGTTGTGGTCAGCCATCGCAGCGGCGAGAGCGAGGATAGCACCATCGCCGACCTCGTGGTCGCCATGAACGCCGGTCAGATCAAGACGGGCGCCCCGGCGCGCTCGGATCGGGTGGCGAAGTACAATCAGCTGCTGCGCATCGAGGAAAGCTTGGGCGCCGCCGCGCACTACGCGGGCATGGGCGCTTTCTACAATCTGCGCCGCGCCTGAAGCCGCTCCCCTCAAAACGCCACAGGCGGGATTCCTCCCGCCTGTGTTGCTCTCAGCGCGCGCTGCGGCTCACCAAGGCACGCACTTGTTCGGCTCTTTATCGCACGCCTCATCGACCTTCGCTTGCAAGCGCTGAATCGCCTCGTCGAGACCGATCTCGCCGGCGAAGTAGCGCCCAAGCTGATCGCGGGTCTCCACGTTGATGATATCGATGAAGGGATGCCCCTGCAGACGCCAGCCTTGCTCTGGCAGCTTGGGGATGTTGCTCAAGAAGACGTCGAAGGCTTCCTTGCTGGCGGGATACGGCACGCCTTGCTCAATCGCTTTCACGTTGCCCGTCAGGAAGAGCGAGTTCGCCGACGTCTCGATGTTGACCTCCGTGCTGGCGAGGTACTCCATCACCTTCGCCACCTCTTGGGGGTGCTTGGTGCCAGCAAAAGCGACAATCGCCGTGCCGCCCGGCATCCCGCCGCAGATGCCCGTCTCGCCGCAAGGCTGCGGCACAACGCGCCACTCAAAGTTATCGCCGATCTCGCGCGTGAAGGCGGAAACCTGCCAGCTGCCGCTGTAGTAGAAGACTAGCTCGCCGTTGACGAAGTACTCTTTGGCTGCGCGATAGGCGCCGCCGCCGCCGATCCAGACCTCACGCGGCGTCAAGCCTTCGTCGTGCCAGCGCTTCATCTCCATGACAAAGGCGCGGAAGCCGGGCGAATCGACCGTGAAGCGCCCGGTGGCAGGATCGAGAATCTGCGCGCCGTAGCTCATCATCGGACCAAAAGTGCGGTGACCAGAGCGGTCAATCGCCACGGCGTAGGGCGTGTTGGTCGCCTTTGCGACTTTGGTCGCCAGATCGATCCACTCCGCCCACGTGACCTTATCGCCCTCAGGCAAGGGGATACCTGCCTGCTCGAAGAGCGTGGCATTGACGAACGGACCGCTCACGCTGACCGAGCGCGGGAAGCCGTAGATGCCCTTATCTTCGCCGCCCGGCACGCGCAGCCAGTTCAGGAACGACTCAGGATAGTTCGCCTCGAACGCCTCAGGATCGGCGAGGTAAGGACGCAGATCGAGGTAGCGCCCTTGGAAGCGCCCCAACTGCGTGATGCTGCCCATATCCGGTGGCGTGCCCGCCTCGATGTTGGCTTGCAGGATGTTGTGCAGATCGCTGAAGCCGACGACGTCCAGCGTCACCTTGATGCCCGGATTCGCCGCCTCAAATTTGTCCAACGCAGCGCGGTAGACCTCGCCCTCATTGCCGTCGTTGTACCACAAAATGCGCAGCTGAACGGTCTGGGCGTGTGTGACGCTGCCCAGCGCGCCGAACATCAGCGCCGCCACCATCAGCAGCGCGACCAAACGGAAGGTCTTGCGTGAAATCATTTTGCTCACCTTTTCCCTATAAAGCGAATTCTTCGCACGCACAGCTTGTCGCGCGTGTTGCGTGTAGGTATACCACGTCCTGCGGCAAACTGCAATGTTTGCCCGCTCAACGCCGCGCCCTTTGTGCGCACAGACATACAAGGCAGCTGATCGGGGCTTGAGAGGCGGCTCAGCTGGGCACGGCGGTTCACAAAATGTGCGGTTTTTTCGCAGTTTTGTAACGATTCGCTGCCTGCAGCGCACAACGCGCGAAGCTTATGCTAAGATCAAGCCAATCACCTTCGATGCAACCGATATCATCTTGGGCTTGATCGCCCGCTGCTTTGAAGGATTCATCGCACGTTGAGAAACATAAGAGGAACGCTATCATGGGATCGCCTTTATCACGCCGCTTCAACAAACCCGCTGCCGAAGCACCTAAAGCTATCTCTGAAGCGCCGCCATCCGAGTCTGCGGCGCAAGCCGCTGCGCCTGCAGCTGAAAAATCCGCTGAAGAACAGCGCGGTTACATCCCGCCGCCTAAACGTCGCACCACGCCGCGCGTTGCCGAGCTGCGCCGCCAATTGCGCCCCAAACTGCTCGCAGCGCCCAACGAGGCGGATGAATGGCGGCGCGATAACCCTGAGCATCAAAAAATCGTCGTGGATCGGCTGAATATTTTCCTGCAGCGCGCCAACTTGCAGCTGCCCAAACCTGAGTACGACGAGCTGCGCGAGGCGCTTCTGGACGATATCCTCGGCTGGGGCGCCATCGACCCCCTCGTGCGCGACCGCTCCTACAGCGAGATCATGGTCAACGGTCCGGACGTCATCTTCGCCGAAAAACGCGGCAAGTTGATCGAGACCGAGTACGTCTTCGATGACGACGAACATGCCGATTGGGTGGCTCAAAAGATCGTGCGTCGCCTGATGCGCCGCTTCGACCGCGAGCATCCCATGACCGACGCCCGCCTGCCTGACGGCTCGCGCGTCCATCTGGTGCGCCGCCCTTCTGCTCTGCAGGGCATCACCATGACCATTCGCAAATTCCCAGAGAAGGTCTTGACGGTGCAAGACCTGATCCGTTTCGGTTCGTTAACCCAAGAGGTGGCGGACTTTTTGCAGGCGTGCATCGTAGCGCGTTTGAACATCGTGGTCGCGGGCGGCACGGGCAGCGGTAAAACCACCCTCCTGAACGTGCTTTCCTCCTTCATCCCGGAAGATGAGCGCATTGTGACCATCGAAGATGCCGCTGAACTGCAACTAGCTCAGCGCCATGTGGTGCGCCTTGAGACAGCTCCACCTGTGCCAGGCGCCAAAGATGGCACCGGGCAGCTGGTCATCCGCGATTTGGTCAAGGGCAGCTTGCGGATGCGCCCAGACCGCATCGTGGTGGGCGAGTGCCGCGGCGGCGAGGCGCTCGATATGCTCCAAGCCATGAACACCGGTCATGACGGCTCGCTGACGACCGTCCACGCCAACTCGCCCCGCGACGCCATCGCGCGCCTTGAGACTCTCACCCTCATGGCGGGCATGGACTTGCCCATCGGGGTGGTGCGCCGCCAGATCGCCAGCGCCGTCCAGCTGATTGTGCAGCAGGCACGCCTGAAAGACGGCAGCCGCAAGATCGTCCAGATCACCGAGATTCAGGGCATGGAGGGCGATAGCATCACCATGCAAGACTTGTTCGTCTACAAAACGCCCGATCACAAGGGTCCGGGTCCAAGCCAGCTGGGCGGCGGCACGCTCCAGCCGACAGGCTACCGCACCAAGTTCAGCGAACGGCTTGAGCAAGCCGGCTTCAAGCTATCGGCTAAGATTTTCGGCGGTGGCATGGTGGGCGGCGGCAAAGCCTAGTCCCACTCGTTGGGCGAGAGCGCTTCCAGCGAGGGCATCGAGGCTCGGTGCCCTCGTTTGACTGAGCGGCAGGGCGCGCTCAGCTGTGCTAAAATACTCCCCGCAAATCGCCCATAAGCAACGAGACTCTAATGACAACACAATCACTTCGCATGACGCTGCTGCGCCTGCGCCGACGCAAGCGCGAGCGCTGGCTGGCGGATGGCGCTCTGCTGAGCGTCGCCGCCATTTGGGGATCGACTTTCTTCATGATCAAGGACGCCACCCAGAATTTCCCCGTCCTCGCTTTCCTAACCTTACGTTTCATCATCGCCGCGCTCGTCCTGTTGCCTTTTGTGCTGCGCGAGATAGCGCGCCGCGGCGTCTTGCCCGCCCGCCGCGATTGGGCGTGGGGCGTCGGGGCAGGCGTGCTGTTCGCCGGCGGCTACATCTTTCAAACCTTCGCCTTGCGCACGGTCGATGCCGGACGGGCGGGCTTCATCACGGGCTTGTACGTGATCTTCGTGCCATTTTTGGGCTTGCTGGTGCTGCGCCAGCCCATTGAGCGGCGCGTCCTTGTGGGTGCGGCTCTGGCGCTGCTGGGCATGGTGCTGCTGGGCTACGCGCCGGGCGGCACGCTGCTGGGCGATCTCTTGGCGTTGTTGTGCGCCTTGGCGTACGCCGCGCACATTCTGGCGATTGGCGAGATGCCGCGCAGCGCCGATTGGCGTTTCCTCGCCCTTGCGCAGGCGCTGACCGTCGCGGTGTTATGCGGGGCGCTCTTGCCGATCATGGCGGCGCTGCGCGCCTGCGAGGCGGAGCTGTGCCGAGCGCTAGCGCCCTTCGCCGATCCACTCCCGACGGGCTTACCGCTCAACGTGCTGTTGGTCGCCGCTTTCACGGGCATTCTTGCCACTGCTTTCGGCTTGATGGTGCAGGTTTGGGCGCAGCGCATCCTGCCGCCCAGCGACGCCGCGCTGATCTTCGCGTTGGAGGCGCCCTTCGCGGTCTTCTTCGGCGTGATCTTCCTGAACGAGGTGTTGACGCTCCTAGCTGTGGCGGGCTGCGCGCTGATCTTCGGCGGCACGCTAGTGGTGACGCTGGGTGCGCAGCAGACGCTCGCCAGCGATCAAAGTCTGGAAGCGCTTCCGAGCGAGACGGCAGACTAGCCCGAGTCGTCTTGTTGGAAGTAGCTGCCGCGCAAGTAGGGATCGACTTCAGGTTCGGCGGACTTGGCAGGACGGGCATTGGGCTTGCCCTCGACTGCCCAGCGCTTGAGGATCGCCTCGACGTAGCGCCACGACCGCCGATTATTCTCGACGGCGGCGCGAATGGCTTCGACTAGCCACTCATAGGGGTAAGTGCGCTCGGCATCGGCGAGGGTCTCGGCGATGAGCGGGGTGATCGCGCCGATGTTCTCCTCGTAGAGCGCGAAGATGTTCGGGCGCTCCGGCAGCAGGCGGATCGGATAATCAGCGCTCTCAGGCTGCCAATCGCCGCGCTGCAGCGCTTCGATGGCGCGCCGTCCGCGCTCAGTGTTCATGAAGTAGAGCCGCTCCGCCCCGTTGACGGTCGGCACGTCGGCTGCCAGCAGAGTTTGGCGGGCGAGGGCGCGCTCTAGCGCAGCGCGAATGGCGCGCTCCGCCGCTGCGGCGTCTGCGCCCATGCCCGCCATGAAGGTCGGATCGTCCAAAAAGTCGCGCAGGCGCAGGTAGCGATAGGCATTTTCGCGCTGCTGGAGCGCCCAGAAGCAGTAGAGGGTCAGTTTCAGCTCAGCCAGATCGTCGATGTAGGGCAGCAGATCGCTGAAGAAGCGCGTCGGCACGAGGGTGGTCTCGCGCTCTCCTTTAGGAAAGCCGTTGAAGCGATGTCCGTTCATGCTCTGCCCGTCCTCATCTCGCTGTCCACGAATTGGGTGAGGTCTTTGCGGAAATACAGCCAGATTGTGTCGGTCGGTCCGTTGCGATGCTTGGCGACGATCACCTCGGCTTGGTTGGGATGCTCGGTATTCGGGTTGTAGAGTTCGTCTCGGTACAGGAACATGACTACATCGCTATCCTGCTCGATGCTGCCCGATTCGCGTAGGTCGGAGAGCTGCGGGCGCTTATCGGCGCGCTGCTCCACCGCCCGCGAGAGCTGAGCGGCTGCCAATACAGGCACTTTGAGCTCGCGCGCCATCTCTTTCAGGCTGCGCGAGATATAGCTGATCTCCTGCACACGGTTTGTCTCGGCGCGGGCGATGCCGCTAGTGAGCAGCTGCAGATAATCGATCACGATCAGGTCGAGCCCGCTCTCTTTTTTGAGGCGGCGGCAACGCGCGCGCACCTGCTGCACGCTGATGCCGGGCGTATCGTCGATCAAGATCGGCAAGCGATTGAGGCGGCTGGTCGCCTCGACGAAGCGCTCCCACTCGTGATCTTCGAGCTTGCCGCTGCGCAAGCGCTGAGAGTTGATGCCCGTCTCGATGCTGTAGAGGCGCTGCACCAGCTGCTCATTGCCCATCTCTAGGCTGAAGAAAGCCGTGCGCGCGTTAGCATAACGGGCGGCGTTCAGCACCACGCTGAGCAGGAAGCTGGTCTTGCCGACGCCCGGACGCGCTGCCACGATGATCAGGTCGGACTTTTGCAAGCCGCCTAAGAGTTTATCCAGATCGCTGAAGCGCGTCGGCACGCCCAGAATCTCTTGCTGGTTGAGGTACAGCTCTTCAAGGCGGCGGTAGTAGTTGCTGACGGCTTGATCAATCGGGATGATCTCTTGGCGCAAGCTTTGATCGGTGACGGAGAAGAGCGTCACTTCGGCGGCGCTGATCGCCTCTTGCAGATCGCGGGCTTCGTCGCGGGCGATATCGGCGATCTTGCCGGCGGCTTCCATCAAGCGGCGGCGGACGGCGGCGCGGCGCACCACTTGGGCGTAGGTCTCAGCGTAGAGGTAGGTGGGCGTGTTGTTGGCGAGCTGGGCGATGTAAAGCGCGCCGCCGACGTCTTCCAGCTTGCGCCGTTGGCGCAATTCCTCAGTCACGGTCAGCAAGTCTATCGAGTCGCCGCGCTCGGAGAGCGCTAGCATCGCCTCCCAAATCCAGCGATGCTTGAGCTCGTAGAAGTCATCGGGCTGTAGCACGCCGATGAGTTCTAGCAGCACGTCGGGATTGATCAAAATAGCGCCCAGCACTGCTTCTTCGGCTTCCGTCGAGTGCGGTCCGTGCCGCAGGGCAGGCGCTTTGGGCGGGCGCTCAGGCGCGGAGGGCGTCTGTGAGTCAGACGGATTGCTCATGGGGCTACGCACAAGCCCAAACGGGGCAAGGCAGCTCTGCAGCCGCCCGCCCTACATACTTGACACCCTGCGCCTGCTTATTCCTTCTCAGGCTCATCATCGTCGAAGAGCGTGTCGACAAAATCCTTGAAGATGCCCAGCTTGTCGTCATCCTCGCTCTCTGTGACGGGCGGCGCGCTCGGATCGCTCTCGATCTCCTGATCGGGCAGGATGGCGGCGCGATCCATGACCGCCTCATGGACGTAGATCGGCACGCGCACGCGCACTGCCAGCGCAATGGCATCGCTCGGGCGGGCATCCACATCGACGGTGTGACCGTCCACATCCATCACGATGCGCGCGTAGTAGATATCGTCGCGCAGGTCATTGATGAAGATGTACTGCACCTGAGCGCCGAAGGTGCCGATGAGCGACTTGAGCAAGTCGTGCGTCAGCGGGCGCGGCGAGCCTTGCCCTTGCAGCTCCGCCGTGATGGCATCCGACTCGCACGGACCGATCCAGATCGTCAGGTAGCGCTCTTGCGCAGTATCTTTGAGAACCACCAGCCGATGGGGGGACATCAAGCTGACGCGGATGCTATCGATTACCACCTCGACCATATTGTTATTCATGCGCCACCTCGAACTTTCCCGTGCTTGCGCACTGGCTACGGGAGAAGCATAATTTTGAGCGATGCCTAACAGTATAACACATCTTGGCGGAACAAAAAAATAGCCGCCCAACGGCGTTGGCTCGTCAACGCCTGATAGAATAGACGCATCTTACAGCCAGCTACTTTCAGGGTAGACCCGTGGATATTCTTGAATCAACTATACAGACCCACTCCGAGACTTTTCGCGCCAACGCCGCCCACAACCGCGACCTCGCCCAGGAGCTGCGCGCGCGCCTAGCGACTGCGCGGCAAGGCGGCGGCGAGCGCGCTCGCAAGCGCCACGCCGAGCAGGGCAAGCTCTTTGTGCGCGAGCGCATCGATTACCTGCTGGACGAGGGCAGCCCCTTTCTGGAGCTCTCGCCCCTAGCGGCGTGGGATATGTACGATAACGAGGCGCCTTGCGCGGGCATCGTCACGGGCATCGGGCGCGTGGCGGGGCGCGAGTGTATGATCATCGCTAATGACGCGACCGTCAAAGGCGGCACATACTACCCGATCACGGTCAAGAAGCACCTGCGCGCCCAACAGATCGCGGAAGAGAATCGTCTGCCCTGCCTGTACCTCGTCGATAGCGGCGGCGCGTTCTTGCCCTTGCAAGATGAAGTCTTCCCCGACGCCAACCACTTCGGGCGCATTTTTTACAACCAAGCCCGTATGAGCGCGCTGGGCATCCCGCAGATCGCTGTGGTCATGGGCAGCTGCACCGCCGGCGGCGCTTACATCCCCGCCATGAGCGATGAGACCATCATCGTCAAGGGCACGGGCACGATCTTCTTGGGCGGACCGCCGCTGGTCAAGGCGGCGACTGGGGTGGACGTCTCGGCTGAGGAGCTGGGCGGCGCCGACGTTCATACGCAACGCTCCGGCGTGGCGGATCATTACGCGCTAGACGACCACGACGCCCTGATCCAGTGCCGCAACATCGTGGCGACCCTCAACACGCGCAAGCACATCGCCCTAGACGTCGCGCCGCCGCAGCCGCCGCGCTACGATCCTGAGGAAATTTATGGCATTTTGCCGCGCACCTTCCGCGAGACCTACGACGTGCGCGAGCTGATCGCCCGCATCGTGGACGGCAGCCAATTCCGCGAGTTCAAGGCGCGCTACGGCGAGACGTTGGTCTGCGGTTTTGCCCGCATCGAGGGCTATCTGGTCGGCATTGTGGCGAACAACGGCGTGCTGTTCAGCGAATCGGCGCTGAAAGGCACGCACTTCATCGAGCTGTGCGCCGCGCGCGGCATTCCGTTGCTCTTTTTGCAGAACATCACCGGTTTCATGGTCGGGCAGGAGTATGAGGCGGGCGGCATCGCCAAGGATGGCGCCAAGATGGTCAATGCCGTCGCCAATGCGCGCGTGCCGAAGATCACGGTCGTGGTGGGCGGCTCGTTCGGGGCGGGCAACTATGCCATGTGCGGACGCGCCTACGCGCCGCGTTTCCTGTTCATGTATCCCAACGCGCGCATCAGCGTGATGGGCGGCGAGCAGGCGGCGAACGTCCTGCTGACCGTCAAACTGGAGCAGTTAGCGCGCAGCGGCGAGCCGCCGCTCACGCCTGAACAGCAAGCCGCCTTCAAAGCGCCGATCCTCGAAAAGTACGAGCGCGAGGGCAACCCCTATTACGCCACCGCCCGTCTGTGGGACGACGGCATCATCGATCCGCCTCAGACGCGTCGCGTCGTGGGCTTGGCGCTCTCTGCCTGCCTGAACGCGCCGATTGAGACAACTTTGTATGGCGTTTTCCGCATGTGATTGATATGCTATGTTTGTTGGTATCTGCATTATCGAGCTTCACTTGCCGAGCGTCACATCGCTCAAGGAAAAGCGTGGCATCTTGAAAGCCATCTTGGCGCGGCTGCATCGAGAATTCAACGTGAGCGCGTCGGAGGTTGCCCTGCACGATGTCTGGCAATCTGCCAGCATCGGCGTGGCGACGGTCAGCACTAGCGCGGCGCACGCTAACAACGTGCTGGAGAACGCCCTGAACTGGCTGGAGCACAACCGACCCGACCTCGATATGGTAGCGCACAGCATCGAGATCGTCCCTTTCGGCACGCCATCGGATTAAAGCGACGCGGCAAGGCAGCTTGTGGACTTATGGAGTGATACATATGACCATCGCAGTAGCGCTTGAGCCAAACGGGCGCATTTTGCGCGTCACCTTCGTCGATCCGTGGAATGTCGACGAGATGTTGGCAGCTTTCGCCGAGACTGAACGTCACCTCAATGCCGCCACCCAAACCCTGCACATGCTGGTGGATATGACTCAAGCCGTGCGCACTACGCACGGCGCGCTGCGCGCCCGCGAGGCGCCCATCTTGCGCCATCCGATGGGCGGCGAGATCGCTGTTTTCGGCGTGAACCTCTCTGGGCGCATCCTGGCGGAGACTGTTTTGCGCCTCGCTCGCTTCAAGCGTGCCCACTTCTTCGAGACGGAAGCCGAGGCGCGCGCCTACCTGAGTAAGCTGATCGCCGAAGAGACGACCGCCTAGCACAGCTCGCAGGCGAGCGCGAGAGCTTCATCCACGCTCACGCCGTCGCGCGCCCAGTCGAAGTGACGGGGCGCGCCATCTGCCACGCCGCCAGCGGGCAAGGCGATGGGTCGCCAAGCGTGGCGCGCCCGCTCAGACGGCACGAACGGCGCGTAACGGCGCGGGTCGCTCGGTCCGAAGATCATCAGCACCTTAGCGCCCGCCGCCGCTGCCAAATGCCCGACGCCGTTATCGTTGCCGATATAGAGCGCCGCCCGCACTGCCAGCGCCGCGATCTCAGTCAGCGCGAGGCGCTCCGACCAATCCAGACAGCCGCTCTTGAGCGCCGCTTTGAAGCGCGCTACAGGTTCGCGGTCGCTCGGCGCGCCGATCACGACGATCTGCGCCTTCAGCCGCTCGGCGAGCCGCTCAGCCAGCGCCGCGAAATTCTCCGCCGCCCAGCGCTTCTCAATCAGGCGCATCCCGACGTTCACGCCGCCGCCCGGATGCACCATCAGGTAGCCGCCGTGCGCCAACCCCGCCTGATGTAGCAAGCGCTCAGCCTCTGCAGAGGCGACAACCGTCGGCGGGACGAACGCCCACAGCCCTTCGGTCGGGATAGCGAGCAGGCGCGCCAGATCGAGGTAGATATCCGCCTCGTGGCGGACGTCCGTCGGCTTGATGGTAGCCTTATGCGTGTAGGCGAAGCCGCGCCCGCCACTGTTCAAGCCGACGCGCATCGGGATGCCCGCCAGCAGCGTCGCAAGGGCGTACCAGCGCGAGCGATCTGGCACAAAGACCGCCTCCGCGCGCAGGGCGCGCAGCTTGCGCACAAAGCCGAACAGACGGGGCGGCACGGCAGGATTCGCCGTCTCGCCGACCGTCAAGACGGCGTTCAGGTGCGGATGCTCTTGCAAGATGGGCGCGATTGAGTCGTTGACCGCCCACGTGATGTGCGCGTTCGGATAGGCGCCTCGCAACGCCGCCAACAGAGGCGTGGCGAAGACGACATCGCCGATGCAACACGGCTTGATCAGTAGGATGCGCCTCATCAGTCACCCTCGCTGGGCATTGCTGAGGCGCGCATTTGGCGGGCGCGCGCCTCATGACGCCACAAGGCTAGTGTAGCACGTTTAGCGCGCAGAGCGTTAAGGCGCGCCGTCCCGTTCAAGCACTCAGACGACCATTCTTGGGCGAATTTGCCGCCCCGAATCTCATCGAGGGCGTTCTCCAGCAGGCGGATGAGCTTCGCGTCGGTGAAGCGCTCCAAGCGCGAGAGCAAGCTGTATTGCGTCACCGACGAGGTGCGCTCCAGAGCGCCCAGCAAGCCGTGTTGGGCGCTCTCGTCCAGCAGACTCGCCAACTCGCCTGAAAGATACAACTCCAGCAGGCTCGCCTCAGGCGGATAGCCCTCGCGGATGAGCAACTCAGCCGCCGCCGTGAGCAAATGATGCAAAGAGGGCAGGATGGTCTGTTGCACGAACAGGCGTAGCTCCGCCTCTTGCTGGGCAGTGACCTCCAGCGCGCCGCCGCGCAAGGCGCCGAGCGCATGAGCGAGTGCAAGGGCGCGCTGCCACGCCTTGCCACTCGAGTCTTGCTCCACGGCGATGAAACTGGGCGAGCGCGTGCCGCTTTGATAGGCTCGGCGCAGGGCGGCGGCGCTGCCACGCGGGGCGATCAGCACAGTATCGACGAAAGGCGGCGGCTCGATCAGCCCGAAGGCGAGGCAGTAGCCTGAGAGGAAGACCAGCGTATCGCCGACGCGCAGCGCGGGCGCGATCTGCTCAAAATAGAAAGCGGGCAGGCGCTCGTCGGGCTCTGCCAGCAAGAGGATCGGGCTGCGCAGGGCGGCATCGGTGGCGGCGGTCGCTTCGAAGCCCGCCATGCGCGCCTGATCAGCCGCCCGAACGTCATCTGTCCCGACGACGACCGTCAAGCCGCTCTCGCGCAGATTGTGCGCAGCGGCGCTGCCCAGCTCGCTGTAGCCGAGCAGCGCCACCGCCAATCTCGCCAACGCGCTTGGATCAGCGTCTGCTTCAGTGAAGAAGGCAGGCATAGCCTTTCAGATCAGCGGCGCACCACCAAAGCCAAGGTGCCGGGTTCGCTCAGCCACGCGCATTGGAAAGCGCGGCGACCTGTGTTAGGCGCTAGCACAGCCGCACTGAACCGACGTGGACGTCCCTGCACGCTGCCGAA
>CALKXH010000095.1 GCA_938005675.1 uncultured Anaerolineae bacterium | reverse complement strand
CACGGCTATCTGTGGTTCGAATCCGAGCGCGGCGCTTCCAGCACCTTCAACATGGCGCTGCCCGTGCAGCCTCCTAAGGCAGAGGAAACTCATGCGCCGTGATGCAAGCAGCGAGCTGCTGGTCGCCCTGATCGCCGTCGGCATCCTGGCGTTGGCGCTGGTCTTCGGCTTGGTGCTGACCCTCAGTCAGCGCGCCGACGCCGCTCCGACCCAGACCGCTCAAGCGCAGATCGCTCAGGCGGATAGCGCGACTCCCGCCGCGACTGCCTCGCCAAGCGCTACTTCAACTGATCCGCCCACGCCCACAGCGACCGCTTCGCAGACGCCCACTTCGCCCGCCAGCCTCACGCTGCGCCCAACTGAGCCGCCCGCCACCACGCTGACTGCTGCCCCTAGCCCGACTGAGACCCTCGCGGCGACTGGCACAAACACAGCGACTACTACACAGACGGCGAGCGCCACCCTCACGCCCACGCCCAGCCCAACTCAGACTGCCACAGCGACTCGCACCAACACGGCGACCTCCACGCGCACAGCCAGCGCCACCTCAACGCCGACGCCTTCGCGCACGCCCTCTCCGACGCTGACTCAGACGCCCTCGCCGACTTTCACAGTCAGCGCTACCTTCACGCCCTCGCGCACGCCGACGCCCACGCTCTTCGTGCCGACTCTGCCGCCTGAGTTGCTCACGCCGACGCCCACGCCGCCCGGCGCCGCCCAACTCGCTCAGACGCCCTGCGTGCCGCGCCGCGACTGGATTCCTCACACTGTCCAAGTCGGCGAGACGCTCTTCAGCCTCGCCCGCCGCGCCCAAATCAGCCTCGCTGAGCTGGCGCGCGCCAATTGTATCGCCGATCCCTCGCGCCTCGTCGTCGGTAGCGTGATCTACGTGCCGCGCCCGCTCGCCACACCGACTCCGATGGCGCTGATCGGCGTGAACATCCGCAATTGCGCCGATCCGCAGCGGCGCATCCTCAACGTGCCGCCAGATGGCAGGCTCAGCGGCGTGTTCAACATCATCGGCACGGCGCAAGATGCCAACTTCCAGTTCTACAAGGTCGAGATTCGGGCTGAGGCGAGCGCCGTCTGGCAGAACCTGATCACGCGCTCAACGCCGATCGAGGGCGGCGTCCTCGCGGAGCTGAACACGGCGCTCTTCCCAGAGGGAGTCTACTGGCTGCGCCTGACGGTGGTCGATGTGACGGGCAACTTCCCGCCGCCTTGCGAGGTGCGCGTCATCCTCGCGCCTTAGGCGGGCTCTGTGTGGATGGTGACGCGCTGCACGAGCGGTATCTCGCTGCGAATGCGCATCTCGACTTGCTCAGCGATGGCGTGCGCCTCTTGCACGCTCAGCTCGCCTGAGAGCGCGCAGCGCAGCATCACGGCGTAGCCGCCTGCGACGGCTCGCACGCTGGCGTCGCTCCACTGCGCCTCAGGATGGGCGCTGCGGGCGATGTGGAGCGTCTGCTCGCGCAGCAGGGCGGCGTAGCCGCTGTGCAGCACCACGTCGGCTTGGCGGCTGGCGGGCTCGATATGCGTGATCACGTCGCAGATTTCGGGCATGGCGGCGCGCACGCGCGCTTCAAAGGCGCTGACTTGCTCATGGGCAGCCGCCAGCGTCAGCAAAGGCGAGACCTCCACGTGCATCTCCAGCGCGATGCCCCTGCCCGTGACGATCTCGCTGACCTCGTGAATGGCTAAGCCGAGCGCATCTGCCACGGCGCGCACCATCGTGGTGCGGTCGGGCGGCGTGGTGTAGTGCGGCTGCACTTGGACTTGCACCTCGGTCACGCCCTGCAGGGACTCTTTCAAGCGCGCCTCGATCTCGCCGGCGATGGCGAAGGCGCGCTCGGCAGTGGTGGCGGGCTGCACGCGCACCTCTACATCGGCGTGGACGGCATCGGCAGGACCGCGGCTGCGCACCCGACTGACCGATTCGACGCCCGGCACCTCCGCCACCACGCGCTGGATCGCCTCAGGGTCAAGGGCGGCGCGATCTGCCAGCACTTGAGAGGTCTGGCGCAAGATGGCGAAAGCGGCGCGCGCGATCAGCGCCACGATCAGCAGCGCCACAGCCGTATCCGCCCACGCGATGCCCAAACTGGTGAAGATCAGGCTGAGGATGACCGAGAGCGAGACGAAAATATCCACGCGGGTGTGCGCGACATCAGCGCGCAGCACATCCGAGCGCAAGCGGCGCGCCTGACTGGACTCGTACAGCACCACGCCGATGTTGACGCTGAGCGTGCCGAGCATGACGGCGAAACTGAGCGCCGTGACCTCCACTGTGCCGCCGTGCAGCAGACGCTCAATCGCCGTGGTGAGAATCTCCCACGCCGCCACCAACAGCAAGCCGCCGATGGCGAGCGTCGCCAGAGTCTCGAAGCGGCGATGCCCGTAGGGATGCTCAGCGTCGGGCGGCTGCGCCGCCACTGAAGCCGCCAGCATCCCGATCAGGTTCGAGGAGGCGTCCATCGCCGAGTGGAAGCCGTCGGCGATCATCGCCAACGAGCCACTCAACACGCCGACCAGCAATTTGGCGCCCGCCACAGCGACGTTGGCTGCCAACGTGCGCTGAAAAACGCGCTGCACCTGTTTGAAGCGCTGCGAGTCGGTCAGAGCGCTCATGCATCCTCAGCCGTCGGACTCTCGGCTGAGCTTTCGGGAGGCGCGCCGTGCTGCGCGTTGCGCAAGAGCGGGATATCCGCCACCAGCCAGTTATCGCGCTGACGTTGCTCAAGGTTGATCTCGACTTTGTCATGGGCGATAGGCACGTACTTGGAGATCACGGCGATGATCTCATCCTTCATGCGCTGAATGGTCTCTGGCGATAGCTGGCTGCGATCCGTCACCAAGAGCAACTGCAGGCGTTGCTTTGCTACAGTCCCGCTGCCGCTTTGATTGCGTCGCCCCAGCAGGCGTTCCCAAAAGCTACTCATCAAATACGCTCCCTTGGCGCGTCCCTGAACCAGTAAAAAGCCGCGTCAGCCGTTTGAAGAAGCCTTGCGAAGCGTCAGTGTGGCTGTGTGGCACGTTTTCGCCGAGCAGACGCCGCGCGATCTCCGTGAAGGCTTGTCCCGCCCGCGAGTTCGGCTCAGGCATCCCGCGGTTGCCCGCGATCAGAACCGCCTCGTCTTCAGGCACAACGCCGATCAGCTCAATGGAGAGGATATCGGTCACATCCTCAGCCGAGAGCATCTCGCGGCGCTTGACCATCTCCGCCTTGACGCGGTTGATGATCAGGCGCGAGGGCGGGCGTTTCTCTAATAGCTCGATCATGCCGATGATGCGGTCGGCATCGCGCACCGCCGAGACCTCAGGGTTGGTGACGATCAGGACTTCGTCGGCGGGCGCCACGGCGTTTTTGAAGCCGCGCTCGATGCCGGCGGGGCTATCGATCAGGATGAACTCAAATTGGGGGCGTAGGGCGTCAGTGATGCGGATCATCTGCGAGGGGCTGACGGCGGTCTTATCGCGGTTTTGGGCGGCGGGCAGGATGAATAGCTCCGGATAGGCTTTGTGGCGGATGAGGGCGTGCGCTAGGTCGCAGCGTCCTTCGACCACATCGACGAGGTCGTTGACGATTCGATTTTCGACGCCCAAGATCAAATCGAGGTTGCGCAAGCCGATATCGGCGTCAATGCAGACCACGCGCCTGCCCATGCGCGCCAACGCCGCTGAGAGATTCGCGGTCACCGTCGTTTTGCCGACGCCGCCTTTGCCCGACGTAATGGTGATGACACGGCTGGCAGATTGCCTGATTGCCATTTGCAAAACGCCCTCTTCTTTACATGACTAGCCATTCCACGCTTCGGCGACGATGCGCCCTTGCCGCACAAAAGCGATCTCAGGCTTGGGCTTGCGCCGTCGGTCGGGCGGCGAGACGCTGATGTAGCCCGCGATGCGCAGCTGAGTCGGCGCGAGGTCAAGGGCGCAGACGAAAGCGCTCTCGTCGCCCTCGGCGCCAGCATGGACCGTGCCGCGCAGCTTCCCCCACACGATCACGTTGCCGCCCGCCACGATCTCCGCGCCCGGATTGACGTCGCCCACCACGATCACGCTGCCGCCATAGCGCACCGTCCGCCCGCTGCGCAAGGTTCGGTTGACCAGCATCGCCGCTGTGCCGACCTCCTCAGAGCTGACCTCTGGCAACTCCAGCTGACCGCGATCAACCACCAGCGAAGTCTCCAAGCCCATGTTGCGGGCTGTGCTTTGCGTGGTGGCGCTGCTGCTGAGGACTGCCCACAGCGTGATGCCGCGCTTGGTCAGCATCAGGCGCAAGCTATCCAGCTCGTGCGGCAAGACGGGACGCTCGCCCACGTTCAGGGCGACGCGCGCCTGCGCGCCGCTGAAAAAGGCGCGATTCTCATCGATGCGAGCAGCAAGGCGCGCCACCAGATCGCTCCAGTCGTCGCCGCTGGCTTTCAGCGTGAGCATCAGCCCCTCGCGGATGCCTTTAATTGTAATCGAGTCGTCTTTGATGGTCATGTAATGCGTTTGAAAATTAGAACGGTTCGCCTCAGCACGGCTGCACTGATCCTATCAGCTCACGGCGAAGAGCACAAGTTTCGGGCAAACTGAGGATATTTGGCGGGTCAGCATTGAGAGACTTCGGCGCTTTGTGGCGCAGTGCGTTTACGACTCTATAAAACTTGAATCATTTCTGTAAAAATCTAGTAAAAATCCGCTGTTAGAATGTCGCTATACTATCAAGTCTAGCATAGGCTGTGCAAGAATAAAGAAAATAGATAGTAGCTTCACTGAAAAGGAGTATCGAGCATG
>CALKXH010000094.1 GCA_938005675.1 uncultured Anaerolineae bacterium | reverse complement strand
CGTCCGTAAGAAGCGCTCGCCCCGCCGCCTCTGTACCTACAGCTGCACAGGAGAAATTGCTTTATGACTGCCTCTGCCCTCGCCCAAAGCTTGCTCGTCGCGCTGGACTTCCTGCCCGTGCCTGAAGGGACTGCCACGCTCGGCATGGAGCAATCCGTCGCTGAGCGCTTCATCAAAGCCTACGGCGCCGTCTGGTCGGAGTTCTTCGGGCGCGAGACGCCTCAACACAGCGTCCACGTGCCCGCTTTCGCCCTCGCCCGTTACGCCGTCACCAACGCGCTCTACGCCCAGTTCATGGCGGCGGGCGGCTACGACGATCCCGAACTGTGGACGCCCGACGGCTGGGCGTGGCGGCTGCGCACAAGGCGGACTCAGCCGCGCTACTGGGGCGACCCGCGCTTCAGCGGCGAGGACATGCCCGTCAACGGGGTGAGCTGGTTCGAGGCGATGGCGTTCGCGCGCTGGGCGAGCCTCGTCACCGGCCAGAACATCCGCCTGCCCACTGAGGCGGAGTGGGAATGGGCGGCGCGCGGCGACAATCCCAAGTCGCTTTACCCGTGGGGCAACCTGTGGGATGCTCGCAAGCTCAACAGCGGCTACAGCGATGCCAAGCACACCCCGCGCGACGGCTTGGCGCCTGTGGGCAGCTACCCCGAGGGCGACGCGCCCTTCGGGCATGGCGAGATGCTCGGTCAGGTCTTCGAGTGGACGAATACGATCTTCGCGCCCTACCCCTACGACGCAGCCGACGGGCGCGAGGATCGCTACCCGCCCGACCGTCGCGTCTTGCGCGGCGGCAACTGGGCGGATGGCAAGTACGTCAATCGGCTGACCGTGCGCTATCATTATCCGCCCTTCTACGCCGATACGACCACCGGCTTCCGCCTCGCCCTAGGCGGCGCGCAACCGCCCATCGCCGCGCGCCCGCCTTACGACCTCGTCGTCTACGGGCGCACCACCTTCTGCCCCGATCTGATCGACACCAAACGTTGGCTGCACGCTTGGAACGTGCCGTATCGTCTGGTCAACCAAGACCTCGACGAAGAGATCGCTTGGCGCTTGGACGCTTGGCTGGGCGCGCGCACCGCCCCGACGCTGGTCATCGCCGAGCGGGGCGCCCTCGATCCGATCCGACCGCCCTCAGAGGCGAATTTGAAGGCGTTGCGCAACACCGATCGCGGCACGATGCTGCACGAGCCTGAAGAAGCGACCCTGCGCGCCTTCCTCGCGCGCCACTTTCAGTTTTCAGCGCCCTGAACAGGTCGTATAGGTCTGCAACGACCGCCAAGCCGTCCGCAACCGAGTTGCTGTGCCGCTCCGCAAGTGCGTCCTCTCCCGCGTGCGGAAATGCGCTATAATAGCCGCTCATCAGGTGAACACGGACGTACGCGATGGTCAAAATGACGATCTTGTTCCGCCAGCCGCTCAGCGAGCTGAACTTTGAGCAGCACTACGTCGAGGCGCTGGCGCTGGTGGAGCGAATGCCCAACATTCAGCGGCGGCAAGCTTGCCTTGTGCTGGGCAGCCCGTCGGGCGCCTCGCCCTACCGCCGCATCTTGGAGCTGTACTTCGAGGATAACGATCAGATGGATGCCGCGCTGCGCTCCGCCGAAGGCACGGCGGCGGGCAATTTCCTGATGCGCGCCTTCGGGCACAGCCTTGAGATCATCTTCGCTGATGTCTATGAAGAATAGCGCCGTCTTGATGCTCGCCCTCGCCCTCGTCGCCCTGATCGCCCTCTGGACGGCGCTGAGCTTGTTGCCGCCGCCACCGCCCGCGCCCACGCCCACTTTCCCGCTGGGCATAGACCTGCCTGAGAAGTTGCCGCGCATCCCGCGTTAGAGAGGCTGCCGATGATCAACTGGTCAGTGCCGTTGGCTGCGCTGCTGGGCATACTGATCGGCGGCGTGGTGAACTGGCTCGCCGATTACCTGCCCTACACCGCCCGTCTGGGCGCGCCGCGCTACGCGGATGGCTCGCCGCGCCCGCTGGTGGCTTGGTTGGGCGTGAGCGCTTTCCTGCTGGGAGGGCGCAGCGCGCCCAGCGGCGCCGCGCTCTCGCTGCGCCATCCGCTGACCGAGATCGGCGTGGCGGCGCTGTACGCCTACATCGCCTCGCTCTCGCCGCAAGACCTGCCCCGCGCCCTCTTCTTGATGGGCAACGTGGCGATCCTCGCCCTGATCACGGTCATCGACCTCGAACATCGGATGATCCTCTACGTGGTGATCGTCCCGTCGTGCGTGTACGCGCTGGTGGGCGCGGCGCTGCTGGGCGAGCGGCTCGTCCCGAATCTGTCCTTCAGCGACTATTTGATCGGCGGCGCGGTCGGTTTTGGGTTGTTCTTTGTGATGTACTTGGGCGGCTTGCTCTTCAATTACATCGCCTCCAACGCGCGCGGCGCCCCAGTGACCGAGTCCGCCTTTGGCGATGGCGACGTGCTGCTGGCGACTCTGGCGGGCTTCATGCTGGGCTGGCAGGCGTTCATCTACGCCGCCCTGATCGCGGTCTTCTTGGGCGGCTTGGGCGCTTTTGTGTATTTGAGCGGGCGGATGCTGCTGCGCGGGCGCTATGAGTGGTTCACGGCGCTGCCCTACGGACAGTACATCGTCTTTGGGGCGCTGATCATGCTCTTGTGGCGGGCGGAGGCGTTGGCGTTCTTCGGCGTGCGCCTGCCCTGAAGCCGAGTTTGCCCTGAGTCGAGTTTGTCAATCGGCTGTGGCTGCGCTAGGCTTAGCGTAACGAGTCTGTGAGGGGATGCCCTATGACCTTGACATCTCAAGCGCCCGTCCACCTGAACGGGCAAGCCAATCAGGTGATCGTCTCGATCAGCCCTGCCACGGGGCGCAAACTGGGCGAGGTGCCCGTCACGCCGCCGAGCGAGGCGGCGGCGGTCGTGGCGCGGGCGCGCGCCGCCCAAAGAGC
>CALKXH010000093.1 GCA_938005675.1 uncultured Anaerolineae bacterium | reverse complement strand
TGTTAGAAACCTAGCTTGAAGGAGAAAATGAACGCGATGAAACGCTCAAGAGCGCTTATGCTAGGCGCCGCCGCCTTGATCGGCATCCCCGTCCTCGCCTTTGGCATCTACATCGCTGTGAACTTCGTCTTGCCCTCGATCTTCACCACGCCCTCCGTGACGGGCGTGCCGACCGCTCGCAGCAATAACATCGACGCCCTGCGCACCCAGCAGGCGGAGCGCGCCCTGACCGCCACCGCCGCCCGCAACAGCTTCTACCAGAACGGCGCGCGCGCCGTCGCCTTTGATGCCGCCGATCAGCCCGCCCTGCGCCCGCAGGAGCTGTACATCTCTTGCACGGCGGCGCGCGGCGCCACCGCCACGCCTCGCAACGCCCCGACCGCCACGCCCATGCCGACCACCACCCCAGAGCCAACGCCCAGCGCCGCTGAAGAGTCGAACTTCGTCTTCCTGAGCATCGTGGGCGAAGAGTCGGAGGCGTGCTACCAAGTCGGCGAGATTCTGAACGGCAGCTTCGTCCTCGCCGTGGGCGTGACCAAAGAGATCGCCGGGGAAGTCGCAATCGATCTGGGCAACCTCGCCAACAGCCAGCTGAGCGAGGAGATCAACGTCAATTTGGCGCAGATTCGCTCCGACCAGCGCAACCGCGATAACTGGATGATCAGCGATCGCGGCTTCAACTTCAACCGCTTCCCCATCGCCAAGTTCACCGATGCCGAGCTGATCGGCTTGCCTGAGCGCGCCTACCGCGAAGGCGAGAGCCTCACCTTCCAGATCAAGGGTAACTTGCAAGTGCGCGAGAACGTCCGCGAGACGGTCTTCACGGCGATGGGGCGCTATGAAGATGGCGTGCTGGTGGTGACCGCCTTCGCCGACCTGAAACTGACCGAGTTGGGCTTGACGCCGCCCAATCTGGGCTTCGTGAGCGTCAACGATGACGTGCGCATCGTGCTGAATTTGGTGGCGCGCGCCGCTGAGTGAGCTTCGCCTGAGAGAGGACTAGGGCGGCAACGCGCCGCCCTAATTTTTTTGCCTTCAAGATTTCAGCCGCGCCGCGCCTTATCGGGCAGTTTGCTCAAAAAGTCGGCGACGGTCTCCTGAGGGGTCATGTAATCGCCGCCGTGATAGAGGCGCATCGCCTCTTGATGCTTGATCAGCCATGCGTACAGGTCGGCTTCGGTGCGACCGGGGAAGTACTGCAGCACCTCGTACTCGCGGATCAGCTTGACGAGCGGCATGTAGACGTTATCGTACCAACTGCAGACCGCCTCCTCCCACGAGATATCGCGCTTTTGATCGAGCCCCATGAAGTACTGGTGGACGGAGATGTGCTCCAGCAGTTGGTTGTAGCGATCCGGCTCGCTGAGGGTGATCTGCGCCTCCGGGCGCAGGACGTTCAGGCGCGTGCGGCGCAAAAACTCGGCGTACGCCTCTTTTTGGATCAGGTCTCTCTCGGTGGTGTTCTCATCGATTGGCACGGGCGTGCGCAGCTCGGTCACGTACGCCTCAATGGTCTTGGCGCCCAGCTGACGGGCGACCGAGACCCGATGGTTGCCGTCGATCACGAAGTAGACATCGCCGACCTTGTAGACCTCGATGGGCGGAAAGCCCTCCGGTCCGCGCGCGAGGGCATCGAGGCGCTGCCAGCGCGAGCGCACGGCGTTGGTGCGCGGCAAAAAGGTGCGCGTGAAATCGCGGTAGCGCCCGACGCTGCCCACGATCTTATCGAGCGGTATCTCTTGCAAGCCCAGATAGCGTTCATCGGTCAGGCGCAGGCGCTGCTTGACCTCCTCAAAGCGCAGCAGGTCTATCGATTTGCCCGTCAACAACGCCCAGACCTCCTGCCAGAAGGCTTGCATGCGCGCTTGGGAAAAGTGGCGCGAGGATTGCGCCACAGCGGTTGGGTCGTCAGGATCCATCGGGCTACCTCCCCTCATGACTCAAGCTCTAGCACCTTTGCAGGGTTGACGTTGATGACTTCGGTGTGTAGGAAGCGCGTCTGAGTGGGCTGCAGAGGTGCGCTGTGCGTATCGACGTGCCCGTGCAGCAAGAAGCGCGGGCGATACAAGCGGATGAGCAGGCGAAACGCCTGAAAACCGTTGTGAGCGCGGTCGGGCAGGTCGTGGATGTGGCGGGGCGGCGCGTGCGTGAGCATGACGTCGAGGCGGCGGCGGAAGCGCGCGCGCGCCAGCAGCACAGATGGGTACAGGCGCAGCACCTGCCCGAACATCTCGCCTTGTGTGTATTGAATCGGCTCGCGGTTGTAGCGCAAGCAGCCCTCCAAGCCCGCCCACAACAAGCCTCCAAAGTGTAGCACGCGCCCGTGCAGATTGTCACCGCCGGGCTGCGTGTTGGTGTAGTGGATATCGTGGTTGCCGCGCACGTACAGCAGCGGCACGCCCAGCACATCGCTGATGAACTCTAAGTAGTGGGCGGGCATATCCCCGCAGCTGACTAAAACCTGTACGTCGCTGTAGTTACGCAGCAGATTCTCGCGGTTCTCCAGCCGCGCCAGGACGTTATCGCTGACGGCTAAAATTTTCATAAGGTTTCATAAGGAATTTTTTGTTGTGCGTGCTCTCGACGGCTCGTTTATAGCCCCAAAGGGTCTGATTCGCCAAAACGCCGTCCTTGCGCCGCCTTTCGCAGGTTCAAGACGGCGCGACGTTGTCAAGCGTAGCCGCCTGTGGTAAGCTGTGAGGGCGTTGAAGCAGCCCTGCGCACTGTGAGCCGAATGAGCCTATGCCCGAACGCGATGAGCCGCCGCCCTCCAAAGATGAGCCCACTGCCGATGCGCAGAGCGGGCGAGCGACTCGCCGCGCCGCGCAAACCCAAACGGGCTTGACGGCGCTCGATCTGCTGAGTGAGGCGCTTCCGCCGCCGCAGCGCCTGCTGATCGGCTGGTTGGCGCGCCGCAAGCCCGCCACCCTCTCAGAAGTGAGCGACTTTTGGCAGGCGCGCGGGCAGGCTGCCCAAGAACTACAACCTACTCTGGACGCCATGCTGGAAAAAGGCTTGCTGCGCCAAGCCATCGTCGCGGGCGAGGTGCGCTATCGAGTCGTCTTTCAGGGCAGGGCGCAGCGGACGGGCGTCGGGCTGCCCAGCGCGCTTTGGGAGCGCGTCGATCAGGATCGAGTCAGCTTTTTGAGCAGTCTGGCGCTCTTCAGACGTCTGGCTGAGGCTCAGCTGCGCGCCCTCGCCGATCAAATGGACGAGGTGCGCTATCAGCGCGGCGACGTGCTGGTATGGCAAGGCAAGAGCAACGACCGAGTCTTCATCATCAAGAGCGGCATCGTCGCCATCACGCACTACAGCGCCGACGCCGCAACGCCGAAAATTTTGAACTACCTACAGCAGGGCGAGATCATCGGCGAGTACAGCGCCATCAGCGGCAGCGTGCCAAGCGCGACAGCGACGGCGCTCAGCACCGTCTACGCGCTCAGTCTCAAGCGCGAGGCGTTCCTCGCCCTGCTGGAGCAGCACGCCAGCGTCGCCCTGGAGTTGGCGCGCATCCTAGCGGCGCGCTTGGTCAAAAGCGAGGGGCGCGCTAGGGCTGAGTCAGCGCGTCTGATCGTGCTGATCGAGGCGCAGGCGGGCGTCGGCGCGAGCGATTTGGGCATGGCTTTGGCGCTCAGCCTCGCCGCCAAGCTGGGCGGGCGCATCGCCTACACGCACATGCCCCGCTCTCAGCGGCTGGCAGAGCTATTCGGGCTGGACGACGAGCTGGATACCTTCGCCCACGCCGCCGGTTACGATGTGATCGCCCGATCAGGCAATCCGCTGGTGCCGCCGTCGGTCTGCGCCACGCTCATGGCTGATCAGCTGCTCGCCTGCTATGAGCATGTCGTGATTAGCGCGTCCGCTCAGGCTGAAGACCTGCTCAGCTATCTCAGCGGCTACGCCGATCAGATCGTCTTGGTCGGCGCGCCCACTGCTGAGTCGGCTGTGCAGATCGTGGCGCTTGGCAGCGCGCTGCGCCGTCAAGTCAGCGCTGAACGAGTCGGGCTGTTCAGCGTCCTGCGCGAGACGGCGCTCGAAAAGGCGGAGCCGATCGGCATCAGCGCCGATTTCATCCTGCCGCACGACCCCGCCTTCGCCGCGCACCTCGCCCTGACGCCCGACGATCTGCCTGAGGCAATCCGCCACTTCGCCGCGACGCTGGTGGATCGGTTAGGGCGCACCAACGCGATCAGTTTGTACATCCCGACGACCATTGACGTGAACGCCACCATCGATGCAACGCCCTACGTGGAGCGCACCCTCGCCTTTCTGGGCGAGCGCTTCGGCGGCGCGACCACCACCGCCCTGCAAGCGCGCGGAGTCTGGAATAGCGCCGAGGTCGGCTTGGTGGGCGAGAGCATTCACATCGTGCGCAGCTACGCCAGCCAAGCCGATCTGAACGCCCACTTGCCGAGCATCTTCGATTACGTGGAAGCCCTCAAGCGCGAGCTGCGCCAAGAGGCGATGGCGATTGAGATCAATCAAAAATTGATGCTGATCTGAACTTGAGAGAGAAAGACCGCATGACTGAGCAAAGCGCGCTCGTTTTTTTGATGGGGACGACCGCCGACTCGCAGTGGCGCGAGCCGATCAAGGCAGCCTGCGCCGCTGAGGGCATCAGCGTCTTCGATCCGCGCGTGCCCATCTGGGATGAGGCTGCCAGCCGCCGCGAGGCTGACGCCCTGCAGCAGGCGCAGGTCATTGTGATGGCGATCACGGGCGAGACGCTCAGCTTCGGCGCCTTGGCGGAGAGCGGTTGGGCGGCGCTGAGCGCCCTGAAGCGCCATCAGGCGGTCGGCTTGTACATCGATCCGCACTACGTCGATCAGGCGGGCGAGCCGCCCTCCGCCGCCAGCCCTAAGGAAGCCAGCGAACGGGCGCGCCAGTTGGTCAGGCAGCACGCCGCGCGGCTCGCCGAGCAGTTCCCCGCCCTGAACCTGTACCTCGCCCAAGACCTCGCCGATCTGCGCGATTGGACGTTGCGCGCGGCGAAGGCGCGCCTCGCGCCCGCCCCTCAGCCGCTTGAGCAGCCTCGCAACGCCGTGCTGGAAGCCTATGTTGCCCGTCACGGCGCGCCGCCGCTGTGTATCGCCCGCGCGCCGGGCAGAGTCAACCTGATCGGCGAGCATACCGACTACAACGACGGCTTCGTGCTGCCCGCCGCCATCGATAAGGCAATTTACATCGCCGCCGCCGCCCGCGACGACGATCTGATCGTCCTCGACTCGCTCGATTTCAACAGCACAGTGACCTTTCCGCTCGCCCGCCTGCACGATGACTCCCTGCCCGCTTGGACGCGCTACATCCGCGGCTGCCTCGCCCTAGGCGGGACGCTCGCCCTGCTCCACGGGCAGAATCCCAATCGGCTGCGCGGCATGAACCTGACCATCGGCGGGGATGTGCCGCTGGGCGCTGGCTTCAGCTCCTCAGCCGCCATCGAGGTCGCCATGTTCGAGACGCTCAGCGCCCTGCTGGGCATCCCCCTCACGCAGACTCAAAAGGCGCTGCTCGGTCAGCAGGTGGAGCATCACTTCATCGGCATCCGCAGCGGCATCATGGATCAGCTGATCGCCGCCGTCGGGCGCGCCGATCACGCCCTGCTGATCGATTGCCGCAGCCTAGAGACCACGCCCGTGCCGCTGCCGCGCGGCGTGACCCTCGTCACGCTGGATACGGGCGTGCGCCGCGAGCTGGTCAGCAGTGAGTACGGGCTGCGCCGCCAACAGTGCGAGGAAGCCGCCCGTCGACTCGGCGTGCCGAGCCTGCGCGATGCCACGCCTGAGCTATTCGCCGCCCAGCGCGCCGCCCTGCCCGAAGTCGTGGCGCGCCGCGCCCAGCACGTGCTGGAGGAGAACGCCCGCACCCTCGCCGCCGCCGAGGCGCTGCGCCAAGCCGATCTGAGGGCGCTCGGCGCGCTGCTCAACGCCAGCCACGCCAGCCTGAGCCAACTCTACGAGGTCAGCATCCCTGAGCTGGACCTCCTCGCCGAGCTCGCCCAGCAGCAGCGCGGAGTCTACGGGGCGCGCATGATGGGCGGCGGCTTCGGCGGCGCCGTGATCGCCCTCGTGGACGACTCCGCCGTCTCGGCGGTCATTGAGGCGGTCGGCGCGGCGTACAGCGCCCGAACAGGGCGACTCTGCACGCCTTATACCGCCAAAGCCGGCGATGGCAGCGGCGTGACCTACCTAGGCGGCGTGGGCTGAGAGCATCGCGGGCGCGCCTGTGCTAGAATCGGCGTATCCGAAAGGGCATTGACGGAGATTTGAGAGCTATGCACGCTTCCACGCCCAAGCGCCGCCCCATGCTGCTGACCATGTTGCGCGGCTTCGCCTTCGGCGCCTTGCTGGGCGCCGCTTTCATGGCGGGCTTCTTCTTTCGCGGCGGGATGCCCCTGCAAGCGCAGGGCAATCGCAGCTACCCGCTGCTGCAGCAGGCGCACGGCTTGCTGATCGATCACTACCTGCGCCCCCTGCCCAACGAGACCCAACTCGAATACGGCGCCATCCGCGGGATGCTCGCCACCCTGAACGACCGCCTGACCTACTTCATCGATCCGCCGGTCGCCGCCAGCGAGTCGAACGTTTTAGCCGGGCAGTACGGCGGCATCGGCGTGCAGGTGCGCCGCGATGAGCAAGGGCGCTTCCGCCTGTATCCTTTCCGCGATGGACCGGCGGCGCGCGCGGGCGTGCGCGATGGCGACATCCTGCTCAAGGTCAACGGCGAGGCGGTGCCGCCCAGCGCCCGCCAAGATGAAGTCGACCAGCTGCTGCGCGGCGAGGTGAAGGACGGCAACGGCGTCACCATCGAGGTCAGCGCCGAGGGCGAGGCGGAGAACACGCGCAGCTACACCATCCCCTTCGAGACCATCGAGGTGCCGTCGGTCGTTTGGCGCAGCCTTGAAGAGGAGGCGTCCTTCGGCTACATTCAAGTGCTGCGCTTCACCAGCCGCACCCCCAGCGAGCTGCAAAAAGCTTTTGAGGAGCTGCGCGCCGCCAACATCCGCGCCCTCGTGCTGGATATGCGCAACAATCCGGGCGGCTTGCTGCAGGAGTCCATCGCGGTCGCCAGCCAGTTCTTGCCGCCCGACTTGGTGGTGCTCTACGAGCAGAGTCGGCAAGGGGAGCGCGAGTACCGCGCCCGCGACGGCGCAACGTTGACCGACTTGCCGATGGCGGTGCTGATCAACGGCGGCACAGCCAGCGCGGCGGAGCTGGTCGTCGGCGCTTTGAAGGATCACGGGCGGGCGACGGTCATTGGGCAGCGCAGCTTTGGCAAGGGGACTGTCCAGCTGATCTTCCAGCTGCTGGATAAGTCCTCGATTCACATCACGACGGCGGAATTCTTCCCGCCCAGCCGCCAGCCGCTGGAGGGCGTCGGCATTGAGCCTGACATCCCGATGATCCCCGATAGCGCCGGGCGCGATGTGGAGCTGGGCGAGGCGATTCGGCACTTGCGCAACCTGATCGCGCAAGGCTGAGGGCGCGCCCACGCCAACGTCTGCGCTTGAACAGAAACAGCCACGCTCAGCGGCGTGGCTGTTGTATTTCAGTGCCCTCAACGGGCGTAGGGAGCTGCAACCGCGCCCTTCGCAAGGCACGTGTTGCCTTGAAGCAAATCTCAGGCGGCTTCTAAGGGCTCTCGACCCGTTTTTTGCCGCAAAAAGCAAGGGGGGTTACAAAAAACGCGATCCCTCGATGGGAACTGGGCGCAATAGCGCAAGCTCCTCAGCGCCCAGACTCGCCCGTCCGCTCAGTCATCCCTACAGCCGCCTTTCTTACACAAGATTAGCGTTCCTCTTGCGTTCTTCCGATCCGAATGGCGTATGACTATAGGCAGATGCAGCGCTGAGGCACGTGACTGGCGATCGCCAAACTCCGACCTCAGGCTGCCCATCACCTGTGAGCCAAAGGAGGGACTGAGCCATGTCACTCATTCGCCGTGATTATAACCCGTTCGAAGAGATGGATCGCATGATGGAGCGGATGCGCTCGATGATGAACGCCCTGATGCCCGTCGGTTGGGAGCTGCCTCGCCTCAACGACGTCAGCCCGCTGGCAATCGATATGACCAGCGACGAGAACAGCGTGACCATCCGCACGGCGCTGCCCGGCTTCAAGCAGGATGAGATCGACATCAGCGTGCAGGGCAACGTCCTCACCATCAGCGCCGAGACCAAAGCCGAGCGCGAGGACAAGCAAGCCAACTGGCACATCCGCGAGATGCGCTACGGCAAGTTCGCCCGCAGCGTGGCGTTGCCCGAAGACGTCCTGACCGACAAAGCCGAGGCGACGCTCGAAGATGGCATCCTGACCGTCAAACTGCCCAAGCAGAAGCCCAGCCCGATCCACAAGATCGCCGTCACGGTCAAGAATCTGCTGGGCGGCGGCAAGAAGAGCGAGTGACGCCCGCCCGATCGCACACCATCTCACAAGCAAGGGACGCTGTGCGCGTCCCTTGTTTTATTGTCAGAGCGTCTCGGTCGGATCGATATCCACCACCCAGCTCCCCGCCGCCTCGCCGATCAGGGCGAGGGGGTCGGTGGTGCGGGCGAGGATGTGCCAGTAGTACATGCCATCGAGCTTGGCGAAGGGCGCGGGCAGCGGTCCGATCAGGCGTGTGGCGGTCAAGTTTTGGGCGGCGATGCGGGCGCGTAGCGCTTCGGCGGCGCTCTCCGCCTCGCGCTGCGCTTGCGTCGGGCTGGGCGCGCTGAAGATCAGGCGCACCAAGCGCTTGTAGGGCGGGTAATCCAGCAGGCGGCGGTACTCCAGCTCGCGCTGATAGAAAGTCTCGTAATCGTGGTGCGCCGCCGCTTGGATGGCGTAATTTTGCGGCTGGTAGGTCTGCAAAATGACCTTTCCGCCGCGCCAGCTGCGTCCGGCGCGCCCAGCGGCTTGCGTCAGCAGCTGAAAAGTGCGCTCGGCGGCGCGGTAATCCGGCAGGCTGAGCGCCGTCTCCGCCAGCAGCACGCCCACGAGGGTCACGCGCGGCAAATCGAGACCCTTGACGATCATCTGGGTGCCGATCAGCACGTCCGCCTCGCCCGCGGCGAAGCGCGCCCAGATCGCCTCGTGCGCGCCACGTCCGTGCGCCGTATCCCGATCCCAGCGCAGCACGCGCGCGCCTGCGAATTCGCTCTCAACCGCCTCCGCCGCGCTGGCGGTGCCTGCCCCGAAGTAGCGAATGCGCGCGCTGCCGCATTGTGGGCAACGGACGGGCGGGGCGCTCTGGTAGCCGCAGTAGTGGCAGAGCAGCTGCCCGCCCTCGCCGTGCTTGTGAAAAGTCAGCGGGATATCGCAATCTGGGCAGCGCGCCACGTAGCCGCAATCGCGGCACAGCACGAAGGTCGCCGCGCCGCGCCGATTCAAGAACAGCAACGCCTGCTCGCCGCGCTCAAGGGTCTGCTGGAGGGCTTGGCGCAACGCCGCGCTGAACATGCTCCGATTGCCCGCCCGCAGCTCTTGGCGCATATCCACAATGGTGACGGGCGGCAAGGGCGCGGCGGTCGCCTCCGAGTCGCCCTCCGAGTCGGCGCGCGGCACGATCACGCGGTTGGGCAGGCGCAGGTAGGTCAGCTCGCCGCGCCGCGCGCGGAAGGTCGTGACGACGTCGGGCGTGGCGGAGCCGAGGATGGTCACGCCGCGCTGCAGGCGCATCAGGGCGAGGGCAGCTTCACGGGCGTGGTAGTAGGGCGGCGGCAAGGGCGGCGATTGCTTGTAGCTCTCGTCGTGCTCTTCGTCGATCACGATCACGCCCGGATCGGGCAGCGGCGTGAAGAGCGCCGAGCGCGCCCCGATCACCACGCCGATCTCGCCGCGACGGGCGCGCCGCCACGTATCGTACTGCTCGCCGTCGCTCAGCCCGCTATGCACCACCGCCACCTGCCCCTGAAAGCGCGCCGCAAAACGGCTGACCGTCTGCGCCACGAGAGCGATCTCCGGCACCAGAACCAGCGCCTGTCTGCCTTGCTGCAAGGCGCGCTCGATGGCGCGCAGATACAGCTCGGTCTTGCCGGCGCCCGTGACGCCGTGCAGCAGAAAGGCGCCGCCTTCGCCGTCTAGAGCGGCGCGGATGGCTTCCCAACACGCCTCCTGCTCAGAGGTCAGGCTCGGAATCGGCTGCGGCGGATAGTGCCTTCCCGCCAGCGGATCGCGGTAGCGCTCCTCCTCGTCGATCGCGATCAGCTCTTTGGCGACCAGTTGGCGCAGACTGTGCAGCCCGACGTCCGCTTCGTCCATCAGCGCGCTGAGGTCGCACACGCCGCCCTTTTCGGCTAGAGTCAGCAGCGCCGCCGCCTGTTTGGGGCTGCGCGCCATGCCCTCAACCACGCTCAGCACGCGCGCTCGGTCGATGAGCAGGCGCGCCACGCGCACGGTGTGCGCCTCGGCGTCCGGTTCGGGCAGGATCGGCTCGCTGAGCAGGCGTCCGCTGGCGAGCAAGGGGCGAATCGCCTCGCGCCACGCCTGATTGGGCAGGGCACGGTCGATTTGCTTGGCGGTCAGGGCGCCGCGCTTGCATAGCAGCGCGATCACGCGCGCGGCGAGCGTGTTGCCCTCCGGCGGGCATTCGCTCTCAGGCTCGGCGAGGCGGTAGCGCACCCCGCCGCGCTTGGCGATGCCCGGCGGCAGCATCAGCCACAGACAGTTGGCGAGCGGGCTGAGGGTCTGCTCAGCCAGCCAGCGCGCGAAGGCGATCTGGGTCGGCGTGACGACCGGCTCAGGCGCGATGACGGCTTGAATCGGCTTGGCGCGCTGAACTGGGCTGTGATCGATCAGGGCGAGGACGATGCCTTGCGATAAGCCCGTCCGAAAGGCGACCTGCACCAGATCGCCGACGCGCACGGGCAGATCGTGCGGCACGGCGTAGTGAAAGGCGCGCCGCACCTTCGCCTGATAGACGGCGACTTCGGCGTATTGGCTGGGCGGCTCAAAAGCTTGCGACATACCTCTAGTATAGCGCATCGGGCTTGGCAGGCGCGCCCTTTGGTGCTAGAGTTCTAGGCAGGTTTTCCGTAGCGCGAATCGATCAAGCCCACATGCACATCCCGGAGCGTTCCGCCCTCTTAGCCATCGATATCGGCAACACGAACATCACCTTAGGCTTGTGGTATAGCGGCGCGTGGCGGCACAATTGGCGCGCCCGCACCGTCCACGACAAAATGCCCGACGAATACGCCGCGCTGCTGCGCAGCTTCCTGCGCGACGCGGGCATGGACTACGCCGTGATCGGCGACGTGGTCATGGCGAGCGTCGTGCCGCCGTTGACGAGCGCCTTCGCCGAGCTGACCCGCAAAAGCATCGGCGTGGAGGCGTTGATCGTCACTGCGCACGCGCAGCTGGGCATTCAAATCGAGGTGGATAACCCGGAGCAGGTCGGCGCGGATCGGATCGTGAACGCGGCGGCAGTCCACCACCTCTACGGCGGACCCGCCATCGTGATCGACTTCGGCACCGCCACCACCTTCGACGTGATCTCGCGGCAGGGCAATTACATCGGCGGCAGCATCGCGCCGGGCATCGGCGTGGCGCACGACGCCCTCGTGCGGCGCGCCGCCCAGCTCTACAAGGTGGAGTTAGCCCCGCCGCCCTCGCCCATCGGGCGCAATACCACGCACGCCATCCAGAGCGGCTTGTTCTTGGGCTATGTATCCCTCGTAGAGGGCTTGGTGGCGCGTCTGCGAGCTGCCATGCCCGACGGCGACCGCGCCAAAGTCATCGCCACGGGCGGCTTGGCGAGTCTTTTTCAGCAGCACACGCCCGTGATCGAGATCATCGCCCCGACGCTCACCCTAGACGGTTTGCGGCTGATCCACGCCCTGAACGCGCCGCCGCAGCCGCCGCCTCAGGCTTGATCGCGCGACTCCGCCACCAGATTCACGGTGTGGTGGGTGCGGAAGAGGCTGTACAAGCCCGCCTTGCCGTGAACTGGGTTCAGCACGTTCTCCGACTCCATGATCGAGAGCCACAGGGCGAGCTCGGGATTGCTCAGACCCGTCTCGCGCGCCACGTTCGCCGCGTTGATGGGGATGCGCTGCTCATACAGCCGCAAGAGCGCCTGAATGAAGGCGTTGCGCTGGCGCAGAATCTCCTGAGCGGTGCTGGATTCCGCCACCACCGAGATGCCCTTCGTCTTGTAAGGGCTCTCAGGGTTATCGTACTCGGCGATCTTGACGGCGCCGAGCTCCTGCAGCCACTCCACAGCGCGCTGGAAGGTCACGCCCGAATCGAAGGGGCGCAGACGGCGATGCAAGCTCCCCAGCGGACACCACGTGAAGTTGCGGTAGCTGGTGAACTGATCGACGCTGACGACGATGCGCTTCATCATCTCCTCGGTCTCTAGGTCGCGCTTGACGATTTGCGTGGAGGAAGAATCGAGATCGTCGTAAGAGGGCTTGCTGCCGTTGATGGCGAGCGGCTGCGGACGCGCCATAGGCGGCAGATCGGGCGCCAGCTTGATGACCGGCACAAGGTCTTCGGGGTTTTGGCGGTGCGGGATCATCTCGCGGATGAGGATGCCCTCGCGCACAAGGCAATCGACCCACTCCGAGCGCCACGCGTCGTCGACGTTCAAGCCGGGCTTATCCAGCTCGCGGTCCATGGCGATGCCCTTGAGCAGGAAGCCGTAGTTGACGTACTCCCAGCCGCGCACTTCGAGGGTGTTCGCCACGCGCAAGGCGATGCGGTTGCGCACGAGGCGGGTGCGCTCGACGATGGGATGCTCGTCGACGGGCTGCACAAAGTCGAGTCCGTCGCGCTGTTGCAGGCGCAGGATGCCCAGCGCCACCGCCTGCATGATCAGATCGCGGGCGCGGGCGGCTGAGACGACGGCGTGCATCTCTTGGAGCTGCTCTTGGAGCGCCTCGAGGGTCACTTCGGGCGCGCCCATGCTGGTCACAAGCCGATCATACTGCAAGATCAAGCTCGACCATTGCGAGGGCGTGAAAGGGGCGTTCCCACTGAGCAGCCCGGCGGCAGCTGTCTGCCCGATCAGGCTATCGTAGCGCGGCAAGCCCAGAAAGTCATCGAGGTACTCCACCTGCAAGGTGGGATTGTTCTCCAGCATACGGCTGGTGCTGCCGCGCACGCCCCAGACGATCACCTGCTTGTTGCGCCCCCGCAACGCTGAGAAGACGTCGTTGAAGTCGCGGTCGCCGCTGGCGATGATGAAGATATCGGCGGAGTTGGACTGGGCGCTATCAGCGAGGACGTCTTTGGCGATGCGCATATCGGCGCTGTTTTTGCCGGGCAGATTGAAGACCGGATCGATGTTGGCGAGGGCGAGGCGGCTGCTCGCCTCGTCGGAGACCTCGCGCCCGCTCGAATCGATCAGGGGCGGCAAGCTGCCGCGCTTGCCCCACGGCGCATAGGCTGCCATCTTGATGATTTGCCCGTGCGCTTTGGCGTGGGCACTCAGCCCTTCGATCAGGCGGTCGAGGTTGACGGCGTAGCCTTGCTCGTTCAGGCTGATGGCGATGTTCTCGAAATCGATGTACAGCGCCACCGTCTTGCTTTGGATGCCCAGCACTGTCTCCAGCGGCTGATAGATGATCGACTCGGCGTTGGCGGGCGGGTTATCCGCCCAGACGCGCACGCGAGCGTTCTTGCGCAACGGCACGCGCTCGATCAGCGAGAGGACTTCGGGGCTGGTTGCCACGAGGATCAGCTCGTCGAGCGGTTGCGGGTCGGCGCTGAAGTAGCGCGCCATGAGCGCCTCGGCGAGCTGGGTGCGCTCAGCCACGTCGAAAGTCTGGAAGCCTGCGCCCTGCAAAATCTGTTGAGCAGAGCTGTTGAGGGCTTGCACCTTCTCCCAATTGGCAGCGGCGATGGCTTGCAAGCTCTCGGCGCTGATCAAGCCCGCCACCAGCGCTGCCGTGCTGCGCAAGCGCGAGGCGAGGTCGTACAAATCGATGGCGAAGGCGCGCCGTTGCAAGCCGAGCAGCAAATCTTCTATATCTACGATCAAGTAAGCAGACATCCCAAAGCTCCGTATTTTACGCGCGGACAATCCTTAAAATAAAACAAGAAAAGCATTGTTTTCTATCTCTGCCTTAATGCTTTAACGATTCTTGAAAGCGCGAACGCCTAAAACGCTTAAACAGCCGCAGATTTTGAAGCTGATTTCAATTGTACCAATCTGAACGAGTGTGTGCAATAAGCAATTTTGTGCAAAGCCCTTAGTTTGGCAAGTGAGCTGATGGCAATTCGCCAACGGCGGGCTGCGACTTGCCTAGATCGGGTATAATGAAGTGCCTTGCACGCCTACGCCTATGGATAACGAGCCGAGCCATGACCGTTGATTTTGAAAAAAGCTTCATGGAACTGGTGCAGCTGCACGAACGCGAATGGGGGACTGAACCCTACCCGCAGCGCCCCAGCCTCGCTGATCTATTGAACGCACCTATCGTCGCAGTTTGGACGGAGCCGCTCGCCCGCTCCGTCGCCCAGACCCGCTTGCCCAGCCGCTTCACCCTCAGCGTGCATCAGCGGCTCGAAGACCTCGATCTGCTCGCCCTCGCCGTGGTGGTGGCGGGCAGGCCGAACCCTTTCGGCAACCGCAAGCTGCTCTATCTGTTCATCGAGAAGCGCCCCGTCAAGATCGTCGGCGTGCGCTTGCTGATCGAAAAAATCACCTAGCCGCCGCCTTGTGCTATAATAGCCCCAAACCAACTCACTTGAACGCACAGGAGACGAGACCATGTCCGGACACAGCAAATGGTCTACCATCAAACGCAAAAAAGGCGCGCTGGATGCCAAGCGCGGCAAGCTCTTCACGCGGCTGGGGCGCGAACTGACCATCGCGGCGCGCGAAGGCGGCGCTAACCCGGATGCCAATACGCGCCTGCGCCTCGCCATCGCCAAAGCCAAAGCCGCCAACATGCCCAAAGAGAACATCGACCGCGCCATCGCGCGCGGAGTCGGCGGCGGCGACGACGGCGTGGTCATGGAGGAGATCACCTACGAGGGCTACGGTCCGCACGGCGTCGCCATCCTGATCGACGTGCTGACCGATAATCGCAACCGCACGCTCTCCGCCATCCGCACGCTCTTCAACCGCGCCAACGGCAGCTTGGCGGAGGCGAACGCCGTGGCTTGGCAGTTCGAGCGCAAGGGCTACATCGAGATCAGCGCCGAGGGCGTCGATCCCGATCAGCTGCTGCTGGATGCCGCCGACGCCGGCGCCGACGACATCGTGACGGGCGAGGAGACGCACATCGTCTACACCCCGCGCGAGGCGCTGGCTGCCGTCGAGAGCAAACTGAGCGAGGCGGGCTACAAAGTCACCGACTCAAGCCTGAGCTGGGTGGCGAAGAACGAGATCGAGCTGGGGCTGGAGGAATCCATGCAAGTGACCAGCCTGCTGGAGAAGCTCGAAGACCTCGACGACGTGCAGAGCGTCGCCAGCAACCTGAACATCAGCGACGAGGTCGCTGCGGCGATGGCGTAGCCGCGCCTTTTTGACGCAGGCGCTCGGCGCGCTTGGCGAATTTCGCCTCAATCTCGTGGATGGTCTCGCGGGCGGTCGCCTCCAGATAGGGGAAAGCCAGCCAAGCGTTCATCAAACCGAAGAGCAAGCCCGTCACCACGCGGAAAGTCGGCGTGGTCTCGCGGACTTGCCACAGCGCGCCGCTCAGCAGCTGCGAGAAGCCATCGATGCCGATGGGCGCCAAGCCCAGCCACACATACAGCCACAGCGGGACGGGGCGCAGCTGCCGTCTGACGCGCGGGATGGCGTAGATCAGCCCGCCCAGCAGCAGCCCGACGTAGATCGCCACATCGCGCTGGCAGACCGCCACCTTGTAGCCCAGTTGCGGATTGCCCAGAAACTCGCGGGCGTACCACTGATCGGGCGGGATGGGCGAGTCGGGCGGCGGGAGGCGGTTGAGCTGCGCCATGATGCTGGGCAGGATCGCCTCGTAGGTCAGCGCGGCGCCTAGGTGCGCCGCCTCGCGCGGGTAGACGCTCTGTTGCCCGTACAAAAACCACGAGCGGAAGGCGAAAGTGTGGCAGAAAGGTCGGTAGAGGCTGTAGATGACCTCCGCCGGCGCCGTCGCGCCGATCAGCATCAGGGTAGGTGCGAGGAAAGGCAGGACGATGAAGATGGCGAGCGGGATCAGCACAATTTTGAGGTAGTGCCGCGCCCACGCCAGCGCCCAGCGATTCAGGCGCACCGCCCACGAGTTATCGGGCTTGGGTGTGTAGCTCATAGCCTCGATCTTAGATGGGGCGAGGACTTTTGGCAAACTTTGACGAGGGGAACATGGCAGAGACCATCAAACGGCGCGTGATCGGCGTCTTCGGCAGCGCCTCCATCGCGGCAGGGACGCCTGAGTATGCGGCGGCGCGATGGTTGGGCGCGCAGCTGGCACAGCGCGGCTACGCCGTGATGAGCGGCGGCTATGGCGGCGCGATGGGCGCGGTCAGCGAGGGGGCGGCGCAGGCAGGCGGGCGTGTCATCGGCGTGACGGTCGGGCTATTTCGGGCGCGCGGCTTAGTCCCGAACCCTTTTCTGCACGAGGAGGTGCAGTTCGCCACGCTCGCCGAGCGCCTGAACTACCTGATCACGACTTCGGATGCCTACGTCGCGCTGCCGGGCGGCGTCGGCACGCTCTCGGAGATCGCCTTGGCGTGGAGTCTGCTGCAGGTTAACGAGGTGCCGCTCCGCCCGCTGATCGCCGTCGGGGCGGGCTGGCGCGCCTTCGCCCAGACCTTCGCCGCGCACGCCGTCATCCGCCCTGAGGATATGGCGTATCTGCAGCTGGTGGCGTCTGTGGAAGAGGTCGTGCCCGCCCTTGAGACGTGGTGGGCGAGTCCGCCGCGCATTGCGCCGCGACTGGGCGACGTGCAAAAGACTCCCCCACTGGGCGACCGACGCGATTAACGCTCGCGCAGCACGCGCAGCCGCGCCTGATTGGCGCGCAGCCACACGCCGCCGCCCAGCTGGACGCCGCCCGCCGTGCGCAAGCGCTGCACAAAACGGCGCGCCGCCTCAACGCGCTCGTAGCTCAGGTCGTGATCGGGCGCGAGGTGCAGCACGGCGGCGCGCAGCCACAGACGCTGCTGGGCGGGCAGCAACTGCAGAAAATCCTCGCGGCGCAGGCTGGGCGGCGCGTAGGGCGGCAAAGTTGCCATCAGCGCGGCATAGTCATCGCGCAGGGTTTGGGCAGTGCGGGCGAGGCTCGCCACCACCGACGGGTTGATCTGGCGCAACAGCGGCAAAATCGCATGGCGGACTTTGTTGCGCGCGTACTGCAGATCGGCGTTGCTGGCATCCTCGCGCGGGGCGATGCCCAGCCCTGCAAGGTACGCGCGCAGCTCCTCGCGCCCGATCTCCAGCAGCGGGCGCACGATGCGCAGCCCGTCGCGCTGTGTGGCGGGCAGGATGCCGCGCAAGCCCGCCAAGCCGCTGCCCCGAATCAGGTGCAGCAGCACGGTCTCGGCTTGATCGTCGCGCTGGTGGGCGGTGGCGAGGCAGTGCGCGCCGACTTGAGCAGCGCAAGCGCTCAGGAAGGCGTAACGGGCGCGGCGCGCCGCCGCCTCGATGCCCAGCCGCCACTCAGCGGCAAGGCGCGGCACATCGGCGCCTCCAACTGTACACGGGATGCCCCACTCGGCGGCGATATCCCTGACAAAGGCGGCATCGGCGGCGCCTTGCGCCCCGCGCAGCCCGTGATCGAGCGTGGCGGCGTGTAAACTGATGCGCAGCTCGCCCTGCAGCGCCCGCAAAATGTGCAGCAGCGCCAACGAGTCCGCGCCGCCTGAGACCGCCACCACAACGCGCTCCTCAGGCGTGAAGAGCCCCTCAGCGCGGCAGAAGGTCAGCACCCGCCAATGCAACTCTAACATAAGCGTTTTCTAAACGTTGGGCAAGCCGCCGCTTTTTGCGCTATCATGGTCGGCTTAGTGTACCTGAAAATGCGCGCGCACGCTTTCGGCGCGCTGAAGTGTATGAAGCGAGCTTATGTCTAGACCGATCTCGGCTGAAGCGCCCTACGCCGACGCCTATCCTGAGCCGCCGCGCCTGCTGTGGCTGAAGCTGAGCTTGGGCTGTCTGGGCGTCGGCATGATCCTGTTCACCAGCCTCGCCTTCCTCGCCCTGATCGTGACGCCGATGTGGTTTCGCAGCCTGCCCACCAGCGAGCAAGTCATCTGGATGAACCGCTTGCCGCTGCTGGAAGCCTTCAAGCCGACGCGCGTCTACAGCGCCGAAAGCCTGCCCACCGCCGTCCGCCGCGATGAGGACGCCCTAGCGCTGCTCGCCACGCTGCCCGTCAGCCCGACGGCGGAGCTGGGCGGCGCCCTGCAAGCCGGCGGCGATGCCGAGAACATCGCGGCGGCGCCCACGCGCGGCTTGCCCAACACGCCCAGCGGTCCGCGCCCGACCTCGCTGCTGGTCACCAACACGCCCGTCATCGCGGCGCTCGCCGCCACGCCCACGCCCTTCCCCACTTTCTCGCTGGAGGCGCTGCCCACGCCCACCCGCACGCCGACCTTGCCGCCCTCGCCCGTCCCGACCGAGATTCCCGTGCCGGTGGCGTGGCAAGGGCAGGGCTTCCGCTTCGTCCAGCAGACGTGGAACACCTGCGGGCCCGCCAACCTGACGCAAGTCCTCTACTACTTCGGCTGGAACGGCACGAAAGACGAAGTGACGCGCTACCTCAAGCCCAGCACCGAAGATCGCAACGTCAGCCCGTGGGAGCTGGTCAACTACGTCAACGCGCATCTGAACGGCGAGCGCGGCGTGCCGCTCAAGGCGCTCATGCGCGTGGGCGGCGATCTGAACCTGATCAAGCGCCTGGTGGCGAACGGCTTCGGCGTGATCCTCGAAAAGGGCTACCTGGTGGCGGGCGAGGGCTGGATGGGGCACTACCTGACCATTCAAGGCTACGACGACGGGCGCGGCGAGTTCCACGTGCTGGATACCTACCGCGGCGCCCGCTGGGAACGCTACCGCGACATCGATGAGCGCTGGCAGCAGTTCAATCGGCTCTACATCGTGGTCTACCCCGCCGAGCGCGAGCGCGAGTTGGCGCTGCTGCTCGGTCCGCACCAAGATGTGACCTACAGCATCCAGCACGCCCTCAGCCGCGCTAAAGAGGAAGCCTCGATGCAGCCGGATAATCCCTTCGCGTGGTTCAACATGGGCAGCAGCTACGTGCTGCTGCGCGACTATCGCAACGCCGTGCGCGCCTTCGACCGCGCCCGCAGCGTCGGGGCGGGCTTGCCGTGGCGGATGCTGTGGTATCAGTTCACGATGTACGAGGCGTACTACTACGCCGCTCAGTATAACGAGGTGATCGCCCTCGCCGATGCCACGCTGGGCACCTCCAGCGATTTGGAGGAGTCGCACTATTGGCGGGGCATGGCGTTAGCCGCTCAGGGCAACTTCGAAGAGGCGCAGCGCGCCTTCCGCCGCGTCCTGAGCATCAATCCGCGCTACAGCCCGGCTGCGGATCGGCTCGAAGAGCTGCGCACGGGGCGTTTCCGCCCGCCTAATCCCTAGCGCGGCGCCTGCTGACGCTTTTCATACGCAGACTAGACAGCCGCAAGCTTTCTAGGTATGCTAAAGCGCGCTGTGAGAGGGAACTCTAGCGCAATCTAACGACAAATTCGTGTGGAGCATAGCAATGGCTTTGAGAGTGAACAAGTTCCTGATAGCGCTGACGGCGCTTAGCCTCGCTCTGGCGCTGTTCGGACTGCCCGTGACAGTCACCACGAACGCACAAAATCCGACGCTCACGCCCGCTATCATCATCGTGACGGCAACGCCCATCGGCGGGGGTGCGCCGCCCATCGTCGCCGCCACGCCCGAGCCGCCCGCCGCCGAGGCGACTGTTGCGCCCCGCGAATGGCAAGCCTTCAATGTGGCGCGCGGCTATCTCTCGCGCAAGATCAACGCCAATCTGCGCTACGTGACCAGCTGGGAGTGGGAGCTGGCGCTCTTCCCCGATAGCGCGCTAGGCTGCCCGCCGCCCGAAGGCGAGACGGTCATCAAGGGCAACACGGCGGGCTATCAGTTCATCATTCAGCCGCTGGGCAACCCGAACCGTTACGACATTCGCGTCACCTACGACTTGCAGCGCGTCTATGACTGCGGCATCGCTGGCACGGCGCCCGGCGGCAGCAATTTGCCCGCGCCAGCAGCTGGTTCGGCAGCGGGCGGCGGCTTCGAGCTGGGCGGGCACGTGCTGGAGCTGAACGCGGGCACGATCAACGCCATGCGCCAAGCCAAAATGCGCTGGGTGAAGAAGCAAGTCCGTCCGGGCGATGGCGCGGCGTTCGGTCACATCGCCGCGGCGAAGGCGAACGGCTTCAAGATTCTGCTCTCAGTGGTCGGCAAGCCTGAGGATATCCTCGCGCCCGGTTTCTTCGATCAGTACGCCGGCTACGTGGCGGAGTTGGCGGGCGCCGGCGCCGATGCGATTGAGGTCTGGAACGAGATGAACCTCGACCGCGAGTGGCCCAACGGGCAGATCAATCCCGCCCGCTACGTCGAGCTGTTGGCGAAAGCGTATAACGCCATCAAGGCGCGCAACCCCAACACGCTGGTCATCAGCGGCGCCCCCGCCCCGACGGGCGCAGCCGGCCCGGGCGGCAAGACGGCTGCCTACTGGAATGACGACGTCTACATGCTGGAGATGGCGCAAGCCGGCGCCGCACAGTACCTTGACTGCGTGGGCGTGCATTACAACGAGGGCATCGTCAGCCCGAACCAGAGCAGCGGCGATCCGCGCGATAACTATCCGACGCGTTACTTCTCCACCATGCTGAATCGGGCGTTGGCGGGCTTCCCGGGCAAGCAGGCTTGCTTCACCGAGCTAGGCTACCTCTCGCCGGAGGGCTACGGCGCGCTGCCCGGCGGCTTTGCGTGGGCGCAGAACGTGACCGTGGCGCAGCAGGCGCAGTGGCTGGCAGAGGCTGCCGTCCTCTCGGCGCGCAGCGGACGCGTGCGCCTGATGATCGTCTGGAACGTGGACTTCCCGTTCTTCACCGGCACTGACCCGATGGGCGGCTACGCCATCATCCGTCCGGGCGGCGGTTGCCCGGCGTGCGCCACGCTTGGCTCGGTCATGCCGTGAGCTGAGCGCCGATCGGGCGCTGAAAAAGGCGGATCGTCACGATCCGCCTTTTTTGTGGTCGCTCTAGCCGCCCAGCTGCGCGCGCAGCGCCTCGGGCGTGTGGACGGGCAGCTGACAGACGAATTGGCGGCAGACGTAGGCGGTCGGCTGCCCGTCGATCAGCTCGCGCTCGCCCAAGAGCGGCGGGAACATCTCGCTCGCATCGGCGGCGTGCGCCACCACCGCGTTGGGATAGTAGCCGCGCTGCAAAACTTCGAGCAGGGCGACGGTTTGCGGGGCGTCGGGCGCGCCGAGGATCGCCACCTCTTGAACGCCGTGTACCAGCAGGCGCGCCGCGCCGAGCGCCTCGCCGAAAGCGAGCGGATACTCGCGCATGGCGCCCGCCAAAGGTGTGAGCGCCGCGCGCGCCGCCTCGCTATAGCCGACCTCGCCCGTGTAAGCAGCCAGCTGAGTCAGCACCTTAGCCAGGAGGCTGTTGCCGCTGGGCATGGCGTTATCTTGCAGGTTGCGCGGGCGGGCGATCAGCTGCTCGTGATCGCTGCTGGTATCGTAGAAGCCGCCGTCCTCAGCCGCGAAGTAAGTCAGGACGGTCTCGGCTAGGGCGATGGCTTCCTCCAGCCAACGCGCCTCGAAGGTGGTCTGGTAGAGCTGCAATAGCGCGTCGATCAGGCAGGCGTAGTCCTCAAGGTAGCCGCTCAGCTGGGCGCGCCCCGCGCGGTAGCTGCGCAGCAAGCGCCCGTCGGGATACATCTGGGCGAGGATGAACTCGGCGGCGCGCACAGCCGCTTGGCGGCAGTCGGCGCGCCCCAAGACTCGCGCTGCCTCTGCGAGGCTGGCGATGGCTAAGCCGTTCCACGCCGCGAGGATTTTATCGTCGCAGTGAGGCGGCACGCGCTCTTGGCGCTTGGCGTAGAGCATCTGGCGCGCCTGCGCGATGTGCGCCTCGAGGGTCTCCAGCGGGATGCCCAGCTTGAGCGCCACCTGACTCGGCTCAGCCGGCACATGCAGGATGTTACGCCCCTCGAAGTTGCCGCTCTCGGTCACATCCCAGTAGGCGATGGCGGATTCAGCCACCTCAGGCGGCAAGATGGCGCGCAGCTCCTCCAAGCTCCAGACGAAGAACTTGCCCTCCTCGCCCTCGCTATCGGCGTCGGTGCTGCTGTAGAAGCCGCCTTCGGGCGCTTGCATCTCGCGCAGCAGATAGTCGTAAATCTCCTCGGCAATCCGCTTGAAGAACGCCTCGCCCGTCGCCTGCCAAGCGTGCAGATACAAGCGGCTGAGCTGGGCGTTATCGTAGAGCATCTTCTCGAAGTGCGGCACGAGCCACATCCGATCCACGCTGTAGCGATGGAAGCCGCCGCCGATCTGGTCATATATGCCGCCGCGCGCCATCTTTTTGAGGGTGAACGTGACCACCTCAAGCGCGCGAGCGCGCAAGTCGGCGTCGGCGAGGTAAGGCGTCATGCTGAGCAGGAACTCGTAGTTCATCGGGGCGGGGAACTTGGGCTGGGCGCGCGACAAGCCGCCGTAGACCGGATCGAAGTCGCGCATCGCTCTGCGGACGGCTTGTTCGAGCAGCTCGGCGTCTAGGGCGCTGCCCGACTCGCCCAGATCGAGCAGGTCGCGCTGCAAGCCCTCGGCGATCTGCTCGGCAACGTGATAGACCTGCTCGCGCCGATTGCGCCACGCATCGATGACTGCCGCCATGATCTGCTGGAAAGTGGGCATACCGCGCCCTGCCTCGCGCGGGTAGTAGGTGCCGGCGTGGAAAGGCTTGCCCTCGGGCGTCAGGAAGACGGTCATCGGCCAGCCGCCGTGTCCGCGCGTGAAGATTTGAGTCGCCTGCATGTAGATGTCATCCAGATCGGGGCGCTCTTCGCGGTCGACCTTGATGTTGATGAAATCGCGGTTCATGATGGCGGCGGTCTCAGGGTCTTCGAAAGACTCGTGCGCCATGACGTGACACCAATGGCAGGCGCTATAGCCGATGCTCAGCAAGATGGGTTTATCCTCGCGGCGGGCGCGTTCGAGCGCCTCGGCGCCCCACTCGTACCAATCGACGGGATTATCGGCGTGCTGGCGCAAATAAGGCGAGCTGGCGTGCTGCAAACGGTTCATGCAATTGTCCTTTTTCCTAGCAAACGGGAACCCTTTTACAATTTTCAGCCTGAGATAGCAAAATTTGCAACTTTCCGCCTTTAGACGGAAAAGCGTCACGCCTACAAATGCGGTATGCTTAAGCCATCTGAGCCGTTTTTTTGAGAGACTTGAGGTTACGATGAGCCAAAGCAATGGTTCCGAGAACGTGCTGTGGGATTTGAGCGTCTTCTACGCCGATCCCGCCGATCCCGCCATCCCGCGCGACCTCGCCGAGGCGCAGGCGGCGGCGGAGCGCTTCGCCGAGCGCTATCGCGGGCGCGTGGCGAGCCTGAGCGCCGCCGAATTAGCTGAAGCGCTGCGCGAACTGGAGGCGATCTACGAGAAAATGGGCGGGCTGAGCGCCTACGCCACCCTGCACTGGACGACTAACACCGCCGATCCGACGCGCGGCGCGCTGCTGCAGCGCATCAATGAGGCGGATGCCAAACTCGATCAGACTCTGCTCTTCTTCACGCTCGAATGGACGCAGCTGAGCGATGAAGCCGCCCGCATCGCCGACGATCCCGCCCTCAGCCGCTATCGCCACCATCTGCACAAGCAGCGGCGCTACCGTCCGCACCTGCTCAGCGAGCCTGAAGAGAAACTTCTCAATGAGAAAGCCGTCACCGGACGGCAGGCGTGGGCGCGCTTCTTCGAGGAGACGGTCAGCGGCTTGCGCTACGAGTGGGAGGGGCAGCTTGTGCCGCAAGCGGTCGTGATGCGCCAACTCTACTCGCCTGAGCGCGAGGTGCGCCGTCGCGCCGCCGACTCGATCACGGCGGGTCTGCGCCCGCACGTGCGGACGCTCAGCTACGTCTTCAACACGCTGCTCGCCGATAAAGCCAGCGAGGATCGCCTCCGCCGCTACCCGACGTGGCTGAGCGCGCGCAACCTCGCCAACGAGACGACCGATCAAGCCGTCCAGACGCTCGTCGACGCCGTGACCGATCGCTACGACATCGTGGAGCGCTACTACGCCCTCAAGCGGCGCTTGCTGGGCGTGGAGGAGCTCTTCGATTACGACCGCTACGCCGCCCTGCCCAGCGCCGAGACGCGCTACACGTGGCAATCCGCCCGCCAGATCGTGCTGGATGCCTTCGGCGCGTTCTCGCCGCAGATGGCGGACGTGGCGCGCCAATTCTTCGATCAGAACTGGATTCACGCGCCCGTCGTGCCCAATAAGAGCGGCGGCGCGTTCTCGCACCCGACCGTGCCGAGCGCGCATCCCTTCATCATGCTCAACTACACCGGCGCCGCCCGCGACGTGATGACCCTCGCCCATGAGCTGGGACACGGCGTGCATCAGTACTTGGCGCGTCAGCACGGGCTGTTCGGCGCGTACACGCCCCTCACCACCGCCGAGATGGCGTCGGTCTTCGGCGAGATGCTGGTCTTCAACGATCTGATGGCGCGCGAGAGCAACCCTTCGGCGCGCTTGGCGATGCTCGCCAGCAAGATTGAGGACACGTTCGCCACCGTCTTCCGCCAGATCAGCATGAATCGCTTCGAAGACGCCATCCACACCGCCCGCCGCGCGGAAGGCGAGCTCTCAGTCGAGCGCTTCAGCGCCCTCTGGCTGCAGACTCAGCGCGCGATGTTCGGCGCCAGCCTGACCCTGCGCGACGATTACGGCATCTGGTGGAGCTACGTGCCGCACTTCATCCGCACGCCGGGCTACGTCTACGCCTACGCCTTCGGGGAGCTGCTGGTCTTGGCGCTCTTCAGCCGCTATAAGCAGGAGGGCGCTGCCTTCGCGCCGCGCTATTTGGAGGTCTTGGCGAGCGGCGGCTCGGAGGCGCCGGAGCGCATCCTCGCCAAAGTCGGCGTCGATCTGACCGATCCGACCTTCTGGGCGCAAGGCTTGCAGATCATCGATGATATGATCAACGATCTTGAGGCGCTCACCGTGCAGGTCTCCTGAGAGGTGATGGTGACTTATGCCGCTACAACGCATCCGCATCGATCAAGCGCGCTTCAAGGCGCTCCCGCCTGAGAGCGACCTGCCCGCCGCCCTCGAATCGAGCGCGGGCTGGCTGCCCGCCCAGCTGCACGGCTGCGTCCACCTCGATCTGCTGCGCAACGGGCAGATTCCCGACCCGTTCTTCGGCATGAACGAGGCGGCTGTCCAGTGGATCGGCGAGACGGACTGGCTGTACGAGGCGACGGTGCGCCTGAGCGCCGAGCAGCTGGCTCAGCCGCACCTCGACCTGTGCTTCGAGGGTCTCGATACTTTCGCCGAGGTCTATGTGAACGGCGCGCACGTCCTGAGCAGCGCCAACATGTTCCTGCCGCAACGAGTCGCGGTCAAGGCGCACCTGCGCGAGGGCGAAAATCGCATCGCCGTGCGCTTCGAGTCGGCGCTGCGGCGCGGCAAGGCGCTGGAGGCACAATACGGCGCCCGCCCCGTCTGGAACGGCGATACTAGCCGCGTCTACGTGCGCAAGGCGCAGTATCACTACGGTTGGGATTGGGGTCCGACGCTGCTGACGGCGGGCATCTGGCGCCCCGCCTACCTTGAGGCGTACAAGGCGCGCCTTGCCGAGTGGCACCTGCAGCCGACCCTCAGCGACGATCTGAGCTACGCCGAGCTGAGCGCCACAGTCAGCGCCGTTGGCGCGGCTGAGGCAGTCCGCCTGACGCTCTACGATCCGTTCGGCGCGCTGGTCGAGTCGGCGCAAATCGCGCTCGATCACGGCGCGGCGCGGCACGTCTTCACGCTCAGAGCGCCGCAGTTGTGGCAGCCGCGCGGCTACGGGCAGCCGGCGCGCTACCACGCCGTCATCGAGCTGCTGGGCGTGGCGGAGGCGGTGCTGGATCGGCGCGACCTGCGGATCGGCATTCGGCGCGTCCGCCTGATTCAAGCGCCCCTCGCCGACCAAGACGGGACGTCCTTCTACTTCGAGGTCAACAACGTCCCGATCTTCTGCGGCGGCGCCAACTGGATTCCAGCTGATAGCTTCACGCCGCGCCTGAGCGCCGCGCGCTATCACGAGTGGTTGCGCGCCGCCGCCGAAGCCAACATGCTGATGCTGCGGGTGTGGGGCGGCGGCATCTACGAGGATGAGGCGTTCTACGAGCTGTGTGACGAGCTGGGCTTGTTGGTCTGGCAGGATTTCATGTTCGCTTGTGGCATGTATCCCGCCCACGCCGACTTCTTGGCGAGCGTCCGCGCGGAGGCGACGGCGCAGCTCAAGCGTTTGCGGCACTACGCCTGCATCGTGCTGTGGTGCGGCAATAACGAGGACTATCAGATCGCCGAGACGCTGAACGCCTACGATCCCGACTTCACGGGCGACTTCGTCCAGAGCGCCTTCCCCGCCCGCGAAATCTACGAGCGCCTGCTGCCGCAGGTCTGCGCCGCCCTCGATCCGACGCGCCCCTACTGGCAGGGCAGCCCCTACGGGGGCAGGAGCGTGCTGGATCAGACCGTCGGCGATAGGCACACTTGGGAAATCTGGCACGGCGAGATGGCGGACTATCAAGCTTACGCGCGCTACGGCGGGCGCTTCGTCAGCGAGTTCGGGATGCAAGCGCTGCCGAGCCTGCCGACTATCGAGGCGTTCACGCCGCCCGAAGATCGCGCGCCGCAGAGCGCCGTCCTGACCTATCACAACAAGGCGGGTCAGGGCGCGCTGCGCCTGCAGCACTACCTCGCCCGCAACGTCGCTGATGACGTCTTTGAGGCGGCGGAGAGCCTCCCCGACTACGTCTACCTGACTCAGTTGGTGCAGGCGGAGGCGGTCGGCGCGGCTTTTGAGGCTTGGCGGCTGGGTTGGCGCGGCGAGGGGCGGCGCTACATCGGCGGGGGGCTGGTCTGGCAGCTGAACGACTGCTATCCGGTCATCAGCTGGGCGCTGCTAGACTATTTCCTGCGCGCCAAGCCCGCCTACTATCGAGTCAAGCGCGCTCTCGCGCCGCTCGCCCTGATTCTGCAAGCCGACGGGGGAACGGTGACTTGCTGGGCGGTCAACTTGGGCGTCCAGTCGGTCGCAGCCGAGTTGGAGCTGGATCGCTGGGCGCTCGACGGGCGCTTGCTCAGCCGCGAGCGGCTCGCCGTGCTGATCGAGGCGAATCAGGCTACGCCGCTTTGGGAGCGCGCCTCGCCTGAGGGGTTGTGCGTCTGGGCGGCGCGCCTGCGGCAAGGCGAGGCGGTCGTGGCGCGGGCGGCGCGCTTCCCGGAGCCGCCGCGAGCCGCCGACTACAGCGCGGCGCAGCTCAAAGTGACCGCATTGGGCGAGGGGCGCTATCAGATCAGCGCGGATCGTCCGGTGCGGGGCGTCTGGCTGGAGGCGGAAGACCCCGACGGGCGCTGGGACGATAACCTGCTGGAGGTGCTGCCCGACGATCCGCAGACGGTCTGCTTGCTGCGGGGCTTGGGCGGCGTGCGGGCTGTGCGTTGGTACGGCGGCGCGCTGAAGCTCGGCTGAGCGGCTGAGGCGGGCGGCGATCTGCCCGCCTCGCGCTTTGCACAAATGTGAAATTTTCTTTACGTTTTTCCGATTCGCTTGACAGCCCTCGCCATATCCTCTAAGCTTAGATTAAGACTCATGGGAGCGATCCCAAAAAGAGATTGGTCTGCTGGGAGCGCTATCAATCAGACAAGCGCTCAGGTGATTTGACGATGGACAAGCCGATGGACTTGGAGAGCATCGCTCGCAAAGCTGGCGTCTCGCGCTCGACTGTCTCGCGCGTCATCAACGACTCGCCCAACGTCAGCGAACAGACCCGCCAGCGCGTGCTCGCCATCATCGAGGAAGAAGATTTTCATCCCAACGCCGCCGCCCGTGCGCTGGTCAAGCGGCGCACCGATATCCTCGGCGTGGTGATGCCCACTTCGGCGAACGTCTTCTTCAGCGATAACAACTACTATCCGCTCATCCTTGCCGGGCTGAGCGACGCCATCCGCCAACTCGACTACGCCATGCTGATGTGGCTGGGCGAAGTGACCCACAGCGATCAGCACCTGATGCGCAGGCTCTCCAACCCACACCTGACCGACGGGCTGATCTTCGTCTCGTTGCCCAGCGATCATCCGCTCTACGAGAAGCTCAGCCGCCTGCGGCAGCCCTTCGTGATGATCGACCGCCCGCTGACTAACGTCGAGAACACCAATTACGTCAGCGTGGATAACGTGCGCGCCGCCGAGATCGCCACCCAGCATTTGATCCAGCTGGGCAGGCGGCGGATCGCCCATATCGCCGGCATCCTAGCTATCGCTGATAGCTGTGACCGCTTGGTCGGCTATCGAAACGCCCTGCGCGCCGCCGGCTTGCCCATCGATGAGCGCCTGATCGTCGAGAGCGACTTCAATTACCAGACGGGCTACCGCGCCATGCAGCAGCTGCTGCCGCATAAACCCGACGCCGTCTTCGCCTCAAACGACACGGTCGCCGCGGGCGCCCTGCAAGCCATTCACGAGGCGGGCTTGCGCGTGCCAGACGATCTGAGCCTCGTCGGCTTCGACGATGTGGACGTCGCCCTGCAGACCGATCCGCCCCTGACGACCATCCGCCAGCCGATTCGCGCCAAAGGCGAGACCGCCGCCCGTCTGCTGGTGGATTTGATCAACGGCAAGCTCAGCGCGCCGCAACACGTCATCTTGCCGACCGAGCTGATCGTCCGCCAATCCTGCGGCGCTCACAGCCCAACGCCCAAAGGAGGTGATGCCCGCTCAGCAGACGACCTATCGGAATAAACACCCTTTTGGCATTCAGTCCTGTGTTTTCGCTTGAACACGCCACTTTTAGGAGGTTTTCGATGTCTCGCAAAGCGCTACTGATCCTGTTCCTTGTGGCGGTGATCGCGCTCGTGCCGGCGCTCTCGAACGTCAAGGCACAGAGCCGCACCGTCGTGACGTGGTTCGTCGGCATCGGCACGGGTTCGCAGCCCGCTCAAATTGAGGTGCAGAACCGTGCGGTGGAGAAGTTCAACGCCAGCCAGAACGAGATCGAGTTGAAGATCAACATCGCCGCCAGCTTCGAGACGGCTTATGACGTCCTCGCGACGCTGATCGCCTCCGGCGACGCGCCCGATATCGTCGGACCGGTCGGCTTCCTCGGCGCCAACAGCTTCGCCGATGCCTGGCTCGATCTGCAGCCGCTGGTCGAGAAGTACAACTACGACCTGACTCAGTTCCCGGAGAGCCTCGTCAATCTGTACCGCACCGAGGAGGGCTTGGTCGGCATCCCCTTCGCGGTCTTCCCGTCGCTGATCTTCTACAACAAAGACCTGTTCGATGAGGCTGAGCTGCCCTATCCGCCCGCCAACTTCAACGAGCCGTACGTGCTGAACGGCGAAGAGCGCGAGTGGAACTGGGAGACGCTGGCTGATCTCGCCGTCGAGCTGACCGTCGACGCCAACGGCTTGACGCCCAACGATCCCGGCTTCGACCCGAATCAGATTCGGCAATTCGGCTTCATTCAGCAGTGGGCGTTGCTGCGCGCCGAGCTGACCACCTTCGGCGGGCATCCCGTCTACGACGCTGAGCTGGGCAAGGTCGTCCTGCCCGACTACTGGCGCGAGCAGCTGCGCTGGACGCACGACGGCTTGTGGAAGCGCTACTTCATCCCCAACGCCACCTACGAAGGCAGCGAGCTGCTGCAGCCCAGCGCCTTCGCCTCCGGCAACGTGGCGATGGCCCGCGTGCCGCTGTGGTACACCTGCTGCATCGGCGATCTGAAGTCCAACTGGGACTTGGCGGTCGTGCCGAGCTACAAGGGGCAGTACCACGTGCCGACCGACGCCGACACCTTCCGCATCACCAAAGCCAGCAAGAATCCCGACGCTGCCTTCAAAGTGCTGATGTACCTGCTGGGCGAGGCTGCGCCTGAGTTGCTCTTGACCTACGGCGGCTACCCTGCCCGCCCCGACCTGCAAGAGGCAGCCACCAAGCTGCGTCAGGAGTCGTTCCCGTCGGTGACCAACTGGGATATCGTGCCAGCCAGCCTTGAGTACGCTGCTTCGCCGCATCACGAGTCGTTCTTCCCGAACTTCCCGAAGGGCATCCAGCGCTTCGCCGATTTCCGCAGCCAGCTCTACGGCGATACCGGCAAGACGATGGACTTGGAGGCGGAGATCAACAAGCTCGAGGCTGACCTGCAAGCTATCGTCGCAGAAGCTCTGCGCTAGGGGCGCTGCCCGCTCGTCTGTGAGGCTGGGTCGGCGCGCAGACGAGGGGCGTTGCCCAAGAAGGCAGGTGTGAGCTTCATCCACCTGCCTTCCCCTCTCGCAATTTTGAGCGCTAGACAGGGAGATACACCTATGACGAGCGTGCCAACACCGCTCCGCGCCGAACGCGCCATAGCCCGTCCGCGTCGGGAGGTGAGCATCTACGAACAGCAAAAGCGCTGGGGCTGGATATTCCTCTCGCCGTGGCTGATCGGCTTCTTTATCTTCACCTTCGTGCCGATTGTCGCCTCGCTGATCTTCAGCTTCACCGACTTCTACTTGACGCGCCCTAACGAGATCAAGTTCGTCGGGCTGAACAACTGGATCAAGCTCTTCAACGATCCGTTGGCGATCAACGCGCTGCGCGTCACTTTCGGCTTCGCCATCCTCTCGCTGCCAGTGGCGATTGCCTTACCGGTGCTGCTGGCTTCGCTGCTGAACTCGAAATATCTGATAGGCAAGCCGTTTTTCCGCCTGCTGTTCTACTTGCCGTACATGGTGCCAGCCATTTCGGGCATCTTCATTTGGCAGGCGTTCCTGAACGGGCAGACCGGCTGGCTGAATCGCTTGCTGCGCTTGATGGGCGTCGTCGAGCCGCCCAACTGGCTCGGACACGAGTTCTGGATCGCCCCGGCGATGGTCTTGATGGGCGTGTGGGGCGTGGGCAACGCCATGCTGATCACGCTCGCCACGCTGCAGGGCGTGCCGCAAGAGCTGTACGACGCCGCCAAAGTTGATGGCGCCGACGCCGTGACCGCCTTTTTCAAGGTCACCTTGCCGATGATCTCGCCGGTCATTTTCTACAACCTGATCCTCAGCGTGATCGGCTTGCTGCAGTTCTTCGTGGTGCCTTACGTCCTGACGCGCGGCACGGGCAATCCGAACGGCGCCGCGTATTTCTTCAACATGCATCTGTACCGCACGGCGTTCCTCTTTCAGGACATGGGCTACGGCGCGACGATGGCGTGGTTCATCTTCTTGATCGCCATCGGGCTGACCGTGATCCTGTTCACGACGTCGCGGCGTTGGGTTTACTACGCAGGAGGCGAGTGAGATGGCTACGCTCTCGCAACCGCATCCGTCGGTCGCCCTTTCGCCCTATTTTGTCAAGCAGCTCAGGAAGTTCACGGCGACCTCGCTGGTGGTGCTCTTCACCTCGCTGATCGCCTTCGTCTATCTGCTGCCCTTCGGCAACATGATGACCGTCGCCCTGCGCGATCAGGAGTCGCTGGCGGGCGGACCGGACTCGCCGATCCTGCCGATGAAGCAGATGTTTTACGACTACAACGACGGGCAGCGCACGCAGCGCCTTGAGGTCTTCGAGGTGCCTATCGATGGCGAGGTGCGTCAATTGGCAGCTCTGACCAAGCGCCGCACCAGCGTGGTCTTCATCGATCCGAACAATCCCGACGCCGAGCCGATCGCGTGGGAGGGCAACTGGCGCGCTCTGAAGCCCGCTTACGAGTTCTACGCCCGCTGGGAGAACTTCCCCGAGGCGTGGCAGATGATCAACTTCCCGTTGCTTTTCCGCAATACGTTCGTGATCGCCTTCGTGGGCATGATCGGCACGCTGCTCTCGTCGATCTCGGTCGCTTATGCCTTCGCGCGCTTCCCGATTCCGGGCAAGAACTGGCTCTTCATCGTGCTGATCGGCACGATCATCCTGCCCGGTCAGGTCACGCTCATCCCGACCTACGCCTTCTTCTCGTCCATCGGCTGGACGGGGACGTGGTTGCCGCTGATCGTGCCGCATTTCTTCGCCAACGCTTATAACGTCTTCTTGCTGCGGCAATTCTTCCTGACCTTGCCGCGCGAGCTGGACGAGGCGGCGATGATCGACGGCGCCGGTCCGTTCCGCATCCTCACGCACATCATCATCCCGCAGTCGTGGGCGGCGATCATCACGGTCGGCTTGTTCCACTTCGTGTGGGCGTGGAACGATTACTTCGGTCCGCTGATCTATCTGCTCGGTCAGCCTGAGTTGCAGCCGATCTCGGTCGGCGTGCAGCTGTTCAACTTCCGTTACGCGCCGCGCCCCGAGCTGGTGCAGGCGACCTCGCTGATGGCAATGCTCTTGCCGATCTTCCTGTTCATCTTGGCGCAGCGCTTCTTCATGCGCGGCGTCGTCATCACCGGTGTGGAGAAGTGAGACCATGCGTCGTTGGCTAGTTTTCCTGTGCCTTTTCGCGCTGCTCGGCGCTTTCGGCGGCACGCACGCTGCTGAGGCAACCATTAGCGTCAAAACTGAGCCGTTGGGCGCGATCAGCCCATACGTCTTCGGCGCCAACTACGGACCGTGGGCGGTGTTGCCGGTTGGCTTGTGGGAGCAAGCAGCTGAGAGCGGCATCACCTTCTTGCGCTTTCCGGGCGGGGCGTGGGGCGATCAGAACGACTTGCAGCCCTATCACATCGATCCGTTCATCAAGTTTGCGCGCCGCCTGAACGCCGAGCCGCTCATCCACGTGCGGCTTGAGGGCGGCACGCCGGAGCGCGCGGCGTCTATCGTGCGGTACGTCAACCTCGAGCAGGGCTACGGCGTGCGCTACTGGAGCATCGGCAACGAGCCGAACCTCTACAAGAACTATTCGGCGAGCCAGTTCGCCAAAGATTGGCGCGCTTTCGCGCTCGCCATGCGCGAGGTCGATCCGAACATCCTGCTGGTCGGACCGGACATCAGCCAGTATCCGCCCAACCCAACCGACTATCACGCGCCGCTGCGCGAGTGGATTCGCATCTTCATGCGCGAGAACGGCGATCTGGTCAACGTCGTCTCGATCCATCGCTATCCGCTGCCGACCGTCTTCAACGCGCCCGCCACCACCATCCCTCAGCTGCGCGAGACCGCCCAGCAGTGGGATTTCATCATCACCGACCTGCGCAAGGTCATCCGCGAGGCGACCGGGCGCGACTATCCGATTGGCATCCTAGAGGTCAGCTCGCATTGGAGCAAGACGCTGGGCGGCGAGGCGACGCCCGACTCGTTCTTCCACGCCATCTGGTGGGCGGACGTGCTGACGCGCCTGATCAACTACCAAGTTGAGATCGTGGCGTACTTCATGCTGGCGAGCTACGGCGGCACCGACTTCGGCTTGTTCGACCGCTACCAAGCCCGCCCGACCTTCTACGTCTATCCGCTCTACAAGCGTTTCGGCAAGACTCTGCTGCCCTCGCAGAGCTCCGACTCGAAGTTGACGGTGGCGGCGGCGCTGAACGAGGCGGGCGAGTTGACGGTCGTGGTCGTCAACCCCTTTGAGGAGGAGCGGACTGCCAAGCTGGAGGTCGATGGCGCGCCCGCTTGCCCGATCAAGGCGGCGTGGCGGCTCGATCAGCAGCACAAAGCGGAGTCCATCGCCCTTGAGAGCGACGCGCCGCGTTTGGTCTTGCCCGCCTACTCGGTCACACTCTACCAGCTTGAGACGAACTGTCGCCCGTGAAAGAGACGAGGCACTCTATGAACTTTCCGACGGACTTTGTGTGGGGCGCGGCAACTGCCAGCTATCAAATCGAGGGCGCAGCCCGCGAAGATGGGCGCGGCGAGTGCATCTGGACGCGCTTCTCGCACACGGAGGGCAAGGTCAAGCATGGTCACACGGGCGACGTCGCCTGCGATCACTACCATCGCTACGCCGAAGACGTGGCGCTGATGGGGCAGATCGGCTTGCGCGCCTATCGCTTCTCCATCGCGTGGGCGCGCTTGCTGCCCGAAGGCACGGGCGCGCCCAATCAGGCAGGCATCGACTTCTACAACCGCCTGATCGATAAGCTGCTGGAGGCGGGCATCACGCCCTTCGCCACGCTCTACCACTGGGACTTGCCTCAACGCCTTGAGGATCGCGGCGGCTGGACGAGCGCCGAGATGCCTGACTGGTTCGCTGAGTACGCCGCCCTCGCCGCCAAGCACTACGGCGACCGTTTGAAGCATTGGATCACGCTCAACGAGCCGTGGTGCGTGGCGTTCTTGGGCTACCATTGGGGCATTCACGCGCCCGGCATCCGCGATGAACGCGCCGCTTTCCGCGCCGCCCATCACACCCACCTCGCGCACGGACGCGCCGTACAAGTCCTGCGGGAGCTGCTGCCGCAAGCGCAGCTGGGCATCACCCTGAACCTCTCGCCCGTCCAGCCGCTCAGCGATAGCCCGCTGGATGCCCAAGCTGCGCAGCTCTTCGACGGATTGCAGAATCGCTGGTTCCTCGATCCGATCTTCAAAGGGCAGTATCCCGCCGATGTGGTCGCCGCGCTGAGCCCGCGCGGCAGCCTCGACGGACTCGATCTGGAGGCGGTGCGCCTCGCTGCGCAGCCGCTGGACTTCTTGGGCGTGAACTACTACACGCGCCTGATCGTCCGCCACGACCCGCACAGTCCGCAAGGCTTCGGGACGGTCTTGCCTGAGGGCGCGCCCGTGACCGACATGAACTGGGAAATCTATCCGCAAGGGCTGCGCGAACTGCTCCTGCGCGTGCAGCGGGACTACGCCCCGCCCGCCATCTACATCACCGAGAACGGCGCGGCGTTCCCGGAGCCTGAGTGCGTGGAGGGCGAGCTGCTCGAAGACCCACAGCGCGTTGCCTACTTGCGCGATCACTTCCGAGCGGCGGCGGAGGCGCTTGAGCAGGGCGTGCCGCTCAAGGGCTACTTCGTGTGGTCGCTGCTGGATAACTTCGAGTGGGCGGAGGGCTACACCAAGCGCTTCGGCATCGTGCACGTGGACTTCAACACGCAGCGGCGGACGCTCAAGCGCAGCGCGCTCTACCTGAAGCACGTCATTCAGGACGGCGCGCTGAACTGAGCCTCCTACAAGACCTTCCGCCCCTTGAAACGAGGGGCGGAAGCTTTTTTGGCGCGAGACTCGCCGCCTCAGAGGCGCTTTGGGGCAGGACGGGCAGCGGCGCGCTCTCCGCCGCGACCATCTCGCCGAATTGTTGCGCGCGGCGGAGATTTTTCGCGCACGAACTTTCGGCGCGCAAAGCGAGCATCCCTGCGCGGCAATTTTTATGGTAAAATTCAGAAAATTTCGCGGCGAGCATAGGTGAGGGCATGACGAAGCGAGTGGTCGTCGCCATGAGCGGCGGCGTGGATAGCTCGGTGGCGGCGGCGCTGATGGTGCAGGCAGGCTACGAGACCATCGGCATCATGATGCGGCTGTGGGCGGAGGATGGCGCGGGCGCGCACGGCTACAATCGCTGCTGCACGCCCGATCAGATGACCGACGCCGGCAGGGTGGCGCGCAAGCTGGGCATCCCTTTCTATGTGCTGGATACGCAAGCCGTCTTCAAGCGCCAGATCGTGCAGTTCTTCGTCGAGGGCTACGCTCAAGGCGTGACGCCCAATCCCTGCTTGGAGTGCAATCGGCACATCCGCTTTGAGTGGCTGCTCAACCACGCCCTCTCGCTAGAAGCCGATTACCTCGTCACCGGGCATTACGCGCGCGTGCGTCAAGCGCCCGACGGGACGTATCAGCTGCTCAAGGGCGTCGATGAGGGCAAGGATCAAAGCTACGTGCTGAGCGTGCTAGGGCAGGCGCAGCTGGCGCGCGTCTTGTTCCCGATTGGCGAGCTGCACAAGGCGCGCGTGCGCCAGATCGCCGCTGAACTCGGTCTGGAGGTGGCATCCAAGGGCGAGAGTCAGGATTTGTGCTTCCTTGCCGATGGCGACTATCGGCGCTTCCTGCGCGAGCATAGCGCGGCGCTGTTGGGCGCGCCGATCAGCCGCGAGGGCGAGATCAGGACGCGCGACGGGCGCGTGCTGGGCAGGCACACCGGCTTGCCGAACTACACCATCGGTCAGCGCAAGGGCTTGGGCATCGTCGGCGGCGAGCCGCTCTACGTGATCGCGCTGGATACCGCCAACAACGCCCTGATCGTCGGCACGAAAGACGAGCTGGGCAGCGCGCGACTCACAGCGCGGCGCGTCAACTGGATCAGCGGCGCACCGCCGACCGCGCCGATTCGGGCGGAGGTCAAGATTCGCTACAAGGCATCGCCCGTCCCCGCCTTGATCACGCCCCTGCCCGATGGGCGCGCTCAAGTGGATTTTGAGGCGCCGCTGCGCGATATCACGCCCGGACAGGCGGCGGTCTTCTATCAGGGCGAGCTGTGCTTGGGCGGCGGCATCATTGAGAAGGCTGACTCAGCTTGACGCGCAAGTAGATATTGCCCAGCTGCAACAGATCGCCCTCGCGCAGGCAATACAAGCGATTGGGCTGCAGAGGCTGACCGTTCAGGCGCGTGCCGTTGGTGCTGCCCAAGTCGCGCAGGTGCAACTGACCCTCGCGCAGGATAAACTCAGCGTGCCGACGCGACACGCCCTTATCGCGCCCGTGAAAGGGCGCGAGGTCGATCTCAGGGATGAAGCCATCGGCTTCGTCGGCGCGCCCGATGATGGCGCGGTCGGTCAGGTTCAGCAGCACGTCGCGCTCGTCTTGTAGCAGCAGGCTGAGCTGCCAGATCGCGCTGTGCGCCGCGCTGTGAGGAGGTGCACTGGGCGGGAGTGTGGGCGTATCTTCGCTGAGACGGGTAGTATCGCGCTCAGAGGCTGCGTTGGGTGTCTGTGCCATAGCTCTCAAGGACGACTCGTGCGAGGTGTGCTCTCAAAAACCTTGAGAATCATATCAAAAAGCAACCCGTGAGCAACATTTTTTCTGCAGCTCTAATCTCTGTGCGCCTTGCGGCGTTATGCGCCTTGCTCTTAGCGGGCTGTGCGAGCGCGGAGTCGGGTGGCGCACAGCGCCTCGCCGATCAGGTCGCCGCGCAGAGCGGCATAGCGCTGCTGGCGACCTCGCAAGAGGTGTGGCTGGCTTGGAGCGGCGACCTGATCGCGCCGGACTTGCACCTCAAGCGCCTCAGGACGGGGCAGACGTGGCGCTTCCCGATCAGCGGGGCGCCGAGCGACCTGCGCTTGCTGCCTTTGGCGGAGCGCCGCCTCGCCCTATTGTGGCTGGAGCGCTCAGCGGGCGGCGCGCCGAGTTTGCAGGTCGCCGTATTTGAGGCGGACGGCAACTTGCGCCGCGCGCCCTTTGAGATCGGGGCGGCGCAGCGCTACACAGCTCTGCCGACGCCCATCGGCGGCGTTGTGGCGCTCAGCCTGCACGAGGGCGCGCTCGCGATCCACGTGCTGGATCGGCTAGGGCGTCCCTACGGCAAGTTGGCGATGGCTGAGCGGGCGCACAGGGCGGCGGCAGCCCTCGACGGGCGCGATAGGCTGCACCTGCTGTGGCTTTCGCCCGCCGACGGCGCGCTATGGCAGCTGCTCTACGCCTCCTTCGACCTCGCCTTGCTCGATCAGAGCGCGCCACGCCCGCCCGCCCCGACTCTGCTGGCTGTGTTGCGCCTCGCCGAGGGCGAGTACGTCGAGTCGCTGGGCGCGGCTGCCGACTCGGAACGGCTGTACGCGCTCTGGAACGTGGTGAGCGTGAGCGCTAGGGGCGAATCGGCGCGCTTGGCGGGCTTATCGTTCCCGCTGGAGGCGCCTCTGGAGAGCCGCGCCCTCGATTTGAGCGCCCTGCCCGCCGATCTGCGCGCGATCAACCTGCCCTTTGCCGATGCGGCGCAAGGCGGCGCGCCGACGCTGGTCGGCAGCCGCGCGGGCGGGCGGATCGTCTTCGGGGCGCTGACGGGGCAGGGCGTTTTTCGCCTGCGGGAGTTCGAAGGGGCGGCGCGGGGCGAAATTTTGAGCGGCGACGTGGCGGCGGCGCTCAGCGCCAACAACGCGCTGCACTTAGCGTGGCTGGCACAGGACTCACAAGGTAGGGCGGGGCTGCGCTACGCCGTCTTTCCGCGCCCGCAGCCCGCCGTCGCGCCGCGTTAGCCGACGCGCTCCCAGCGCCCGAAGCCCTCGGCGCTCTCGATCAGGGCGAAGGTCTGGCGACCGAGCGTGGTGATGAAGTGCTTGCCCGGACCGGGCACCCAATTGCCCTGAGCGTCGATGAAGCCGCCCGGCTGATAGACGTAGGAGGTGTTCAGGGCGAATTCGGGCGTGGTCGCCCAGCCGAGCGCCTCGCGCAAGCCCGCTGTGGTGCGCCACAGCTTGCCGAAGCCGCGTCGGGGCTGGAAGAGGTTCTCGCTAGGCGGGATCAGGCTCGGATCGAACTCTGGCTCGCCCTCTGTATAGGTATCCGGGTAAATGCGCCACTCGCCCGTGTTAGGGTTGCCCGGCGTGTTGATCAAGACCCAAATGACCTTGCGCGTGCTGATCCAGAACATATAGCCGTTCTGGAAGTCCTGCTGGGCGATGAAGAGCTGAGCGCGCGTCTCAGTGGGGAAGGCGCTCAGGGTCGGCGTGGGGGTCGGGTTGGGCGACTCGACGGGCTGGGCGACGTTCGGCGGCTGAGTGGCGGTAGGGATCGGCGCGACGTCGGCGGGTGGCGGGGCGAGGTCGGTTTCGGGCGGCGTGACGGTGATGATGATGGTGTTCGGGTCGGGCGTGGGCGAGATGATGACGACCAGTTGCATGGGCGGCAAGCCGCACCCGACCGCCATCACAAGGGCGAGCGTGACAAGCAGCAGAGCGCCGCTGGGAAGTTTTCTCATAGCCAGTCTCCAATCACACAACAACGTAGTGGTGTATGCAGAGCAAATTGTAGCACGGGCGCGGCGTAGCGATCAGACGGTTGCCCTACGCGCAAAAAGCCCGTCCGCGCGGGGACGGGCTGTGCCACTTCACTTCAGCGAGCGCGGATCGAAGGCATCGCGCAGTCCGTCGCCCAAGAAGTTGATGCCCATGACGGTCAGCATGATGAAGACGGCGGGGAAGAACCAGTAGAACCAGCTATCGAGGTAGCTGTTCGCCTCGCCCATGATGTTGCCCCACGTGGGCGTTGGCGCGCGCACGCCCAAGCCCAAGAAGCCCAAGTACGCCTCCAGCAGGATGGCAGTTGCCACGCCAAGCGTCGCCGAGACGATGATCGGGGCGGCGCAGTTGGGCAGCACGTGCCGAAAGATGATCCGCCAGCTGGAGGCGCCAATCGAATGCGCCGCCGTGACGTATTCCTGCTCGCGCACCGAGAGCACCACCGAGCGCACAATGCGCGAGACGCGCATCCAGCTGGTCAAGCCGATCACGAAGACGATCACGATCATCGTGCTGCTGAAGCGCCTGCCCATGAAGGTGAAATCCGGGAAGCGGGTTGGGTCGGAGAAGATGCGCAGGGCGATCAGGGCGAGGAAGAGCTGCGGGATGCTCAGCATTGCCTCAGCGAGGCGCATGAGCAGGAAGTCCACGATGCCGCCCAGATAGCCCGCCAACAAGCCGACCGCCGTGCCGACCAGAATCTGAACCAGCATCGCCGTCACGCCGATGAAGAGCGAGACCTGCCCGCCGTAGATGGTGCGCGCCAATAAATCGCGCCCGATCACGTCTGTGCCGAAGGGATGCTCGGCGGAGGGCGGCTGCAGGGCGCGGCGCGGATCGTTGAAGATCGAAGCCGACTCCGGGATGAGCAGCGAGCCGATCAGCACGTACAGGAAGATGAAGAGCAGCAGCACCGCTCCGAAGATCGCCATGCGATGCTTGCGCAGGCGGCGCATACTGCGCGCAAAGTTCGAGACGCCCTTGACGTTCTGCTTGGGATCGAGCGAGAGGACGCGCTCAGCGGGTTTGCCTTGCAGCTGATCGGTCTGGGTGGTCATGGGCGGTCTCCTAGGAGTAGCGGATGCGCGGATCGAGCCATGTGTAGACGATATCGGTCAGCAACTGGAAGACGACCACGGCGACGCTCAGCACCATCAAAATCGCCATGATGACGGGCGCATCGGCGCGCTCGAAGCTCTCGATGAAGAGCCGCCCCATGCCGGGCCACGCGAAGATGCGCTCGGTGACGACCGCGCCCGCCAACAGGAAGGGCAAATCCAAGCCGATGAGCGTCACCAGCGGCAAAGCGGCGTTTTTGAAGGCGTGGCGGCGCACGACGGTTGGCTCGCCCAAGCCTTTGGCGCGCGCCGTGCGGATGTAATCCTGATTGAGCACCTCCAGCATGGACGAGCGGATGAAGCGCACGTAGCCCGCCAACTGAATCGCCACTAGGCAGAAGACGGGCAGCACCATGTGCTGCAGCAGGCTGCCGAAGCTGCCATCGCCCGTGCCGCCCCACTTGATCGGCTCTAAGCCCCAGCGCCTGAACTGCACGGCGAAAATGTAGATCGAGAGCAGGGCGATGAAGAAGATCGGCATCGAATAGAAGAAGAACGAGAGGCTGGTGATCAGGTTATCCCAGAAGGAATACTGCCGCACGGCGGAGAAAATGCCGATGCCGATCGCCAGCACGACCGTGATGACGTAAGAGGGGATCATCAGCACGAGCGTCCATGGCAGGCGCTCCTCGATGCGCGTCCAGGAGGGGCGGCGCGTGACGAAGGACAAGCCCAGATCGCCGCGCAGCACGCCGCGCCGTCTGCCTTGCTCATAGCGCACGCCGCCGTCGTCTGTCGGAATCTCGATAGGCGGCATCCAATCATTGCCGACCAGCCAGATCAAGTACTGCTCTAAAAGAGGGCGGTCTAAGCCCAAGCGCTTCATGATGATCTCGCGGTCGCGAGCGCTGGGACGGTTGCGCGTCTCGGCGAAGACCGCCATCGGATCGCCGAGAGCGTTGGTGAAGTTGAACAAAATGAAGCTGATGATGAACAACAGCGGAATGGATTGCAGCACACGCCGCAGGATGTACTGAGTCATAAATGCCCTAGCGTTATGAGCCGCTAAGCCACAGAGACGGGCGGGCGCCCGTCTCTGCGACTGGAGCAGCCGTCAGGCTTACTTCAGTTCCCAATTCATGATGTCGAACCACTGGTTGCCAACGCCGGAGCCGATTCGAATCTCGCCGACGAAGCGGGCGGTGTTGTAGGCGTAGTTATCGCCGCGCGGGAACAGGTTGATCAGCGGCGCTTCGTCGCGCATGATCTGCTGAATCTTGTAGGCGGCGGCGAGGCGCTCCTCAGGATCGAGCGAGGTCTTGGTCACCAGCGAGGCGGCGTCCATCTCAGGGCTGCAGAAGCCCGTCCAGTTGTTGCCGCCGGGGTTATCCTCGCTGACGATCTGGGCGCAGCTGAGCGCCTCATCGACGGTGACGTTGGCAGGGTTGGTCAGAGCGGTGTTGTTAGCGAACTGCCCGATATCGTACTGTCCGCTCGCCACAATACCCTTGTTGGCGTAAGTGCCGAAGTACTCGGAGGCGGGGTATTTCTCCAAGATCACGCTCACGCCGACCTTCGCCAGCTGCTGCTGGATGACGGCTTGAATGTTGTTGCGCCAGCCGGCGGTGGTGGTGCTGTAGCGCAGCTCCATCTTGACGCCGTCCTTAGCGCGGATGCCATCCGCGCCGACGACCCAGCCCGCTTCGTCCAGCAGGGCAGCAGCTGCCTCAGGATCGTAGGGCGTCACGCCTAGGCTCTTGTCCTCGAAGGGCGAGCCGGCGTAGATGCTATCGGTCGGGCTGGTGGCGCCGGCCAGCAGCTCGCGGGTGATCGTCTCGCGGTCAATGGCGAGGCGCAGCGCGCGGCGCACGCGCACGTCCTTCAGGGCGGGGTGACCAGCGCGCGGACCTTTGCCCTCCTCTTGCAGGTTCAGCCACAGGCTCTCGATATAGCCGCCGAAGACCGTCACCAGTTTCAGGTTCGGATTGCTGGCAGCGACGCGCGGAATATCGCCCTCGCTGACGTTCGGCACGAAGTCCAGCTGACCGGCCGCTAGGGCGGCGTACTGCGAGTCGGTATCGGGGAAGAAGCGGATCAGCACGCGCTTGATCTTCGGCTCGCCGAAGACGTAGTTCGGATTCGCCTCGAAGAGCATGGACTCGCCGCGCTTCCACTCGCGCAGGACGTACGGACCGCTGAAGACGGTCGGGTCTTGGTTCTCCTCAGCGTTCTCTAGCGTGCCATCGCGCTCGAAGATCGGGCGGAAGACGTGGGCGGGCAGGATCGTGGAGAGACCGGGCGAGCCGATCAGGTCTTCGGGGAAGGGCTTGGCGACGTTGAACTTGAGACGGAAGGTGGTCTCGTCGACCAGCTCGACCGACTCGAGGGCGTCGCGGATGTTGCTGCCCTGAATCATGTTGTTGGCGGGATTCTTGACCATTTCATAGGTGAAGACGAAGTCCTCAGCCGTGAGGGGCGTGCCGTCGCTCCACTTCAGACCCGACTTGAGCTTGACGGTGTATTCCTTGAAGTCCTCGCTGATGCCGCCGTTTTCGCGGGTGGGAATCTCGGCGATCAGGACGGGGACGGGCTGCAGGTCGTCGCTGAAGTCATACAGGCTCGCCTGCACGAGGTCGTTTGCCCACTGGGCGAACGCCATGGCGCTATAGAAGCCGTTCATGTTGTCGGGCTCTTGGGCGAAGCCGACCACCAACGTTGAGCTATCTTGGGCGTAGCTGGGCGCGGCAACGCCAAAGCCCGCCAGCGCCATCACGAGGCTCAGGGCGAGGGCGAGCGCCAAACGAACGCGATTTTTAAGGCTCATAGATGCAATCTCCTCAATTTTTTATGGCTTTTTTGCTCAGCCAATTCTGAACGCCTTTAACGTATAGCGAACTTCCGCAACTTTTGCAACAAGCGTGCGTACATCTATGCAAACTGCCAAGTCCGAGCCTCGGCGCCTCCCTCAGCCAAGACGCCCCAAAATTCATCAACACCTAATCACGAGGTTCGAAAAAGCGTACTATACTGCTAGTCAGAACTGATTTCAATCAACAGAGGAGACGTCGGCGTGAAAAAGTCAATCGCCCTACTCGCCCTAGCAGCGCTGATCGCTTTGGCTCTGCCCTTGAGCGCCGCCAAAGCTCAAGACCTGATCAGCTTGCAGGAAGCCATGAATATCGCCCAAAGCCTGTATCCCAGCGCCAAGGTCATCAAAACTGAGCTGGTGCAAGCGGCGCAACCGCCCTACTACATCATCGGCTTGGACAACGGCAGATCAGTCCAGATCAACGCCATCAGCAAAGAGATTCTGCAGATCGTCGCCACTGAGATGCTTCGGGCAAGCGGGAGGGGCGTCCCGCCGCTGAACGTAGTCCCCGTTGTGCCGCCTCCCTTGCCACCGCAAGGCGGAGCAGCTGCCACGATCAGTTATGAACAAGCCCTGCAAATCGCCCAGAGCCGCTTCCCCGGCGCACAGCCCGTAGAGGTGAAGTTTGAGCGCATGGGTCGGAGGCACGGCTACGTCCTAGCGTGGGAGATCAAGCTGAGCAGCGGCTACGAAGTGACCGTGAACGCCCTCGACGGGACTATCGTCGAGATCAAGCCGCTACGCCGCCTCCCTTACGTCATCTCGCCTGCCAGCGCTGCCATCAGCCAAGCTCAAGCTGAGCAGATCGCCGTCAGCAACTTCGGCGGCAATGCGGTCTTCTCGCGGCTGCACCAAGAAGGGAGGCGCGAGGGCTACGTGCTGGTCTGGGAGGTGACGCTCAGCAACGGGCTGCGCGTCAAGGTGAATGCCACGACGGGTGCTATCCTCAGGGCGAAGTGAGTTCGCAGCCCTCAGAGCCACGCTTGAGCAAGTGCGGAGCAGACCGAACGGTCTGCTCCGTTGTTTTAGGCTTGTTGGGCGGCTTGCAGCTCGGCGGCGCGCTTGAAGGCAGCCACGATGCTATAGTAGCCCGTGCAACGGCACAAGTTGCCCGCGATGCTCTCCTTGATCTGCGCCTCGCTGGGCGCGGGATGCTCTTCGAGCAGTTTGGCGCCGCTCATCAGGAAGCCGGGCGTACAGTAGCCGCACTGCACAGCGCCCAGCTCGATGAAGGCTTGCTGAATCGGATGCAGGCGCTCGGCGCCGTGCGCCAAGCCCTCGACGGTGACGATCTCAGCGCCGTGCGCGCGGGGAGCGGGCACCATGCACGCCATGACCGCCGCGCCATCCAAAAAGACCGTGCAAGCGCCGCATTCGCCTTCAGCGCAGCCCTCTTTCGTGCCGACTAGCTTGGCATCCTCGCGCAGCAGGCGCAGCAAGGTCTTGTGATGAGCGCCGCTCAGCCTGTAGGGCTTGCCGTTGATGGTCGTCTGGATGGGCTGATCGTCGTGCAGGGTGAGCTGTGGCAACGGCGCGGCGCGCCCCGCCGAGTTACCCCACAACATGGCGGGCGACTCAGGATAGCCGCGTCGCTCCTCGCCGCTGCGCAGGGCGCGCAAGGCGCGCTTGGTCAGCGTCGCCGCCATGGCGAGGCGATATTCGGCGCTGCTGCGCACATCGCTGATCGGCGTGGTCGCCAACGCCGCCAGACGGGCTGCCTCGGCAATGACTTCATCCGTCAGCGGCTTGCCGATCAGATAGGCTTCAGCCTGCGGCGCGCTGATGATGGTCGGCGCCACGCAGCCGAAGGTCAGGCGCGCGCTCCTGACGATCTCGCCCTCGAAGCGCAGGATCGCCGCGATGTTCACGACCGAGATCGCCTGCGTATGCCGCAAGCCCAGCTTGATGAAGATGCCGCGTTCGTCGGCGGCGAGGGCGGGGAAATCGATGGCGATCAGCATCTCATCCGGGCGCATGACCGTGCGGCGCACGCCCGTGTAGAACTGGCTGAGCGGCAGGCTGCGCTCGCCCTGCAGCGAGGCGAGCGTGACGGAGGCGCCCAGCGCCCATAGCGGCGTGATCGTGTCGTTGGCGGGGCTGGCTGTGATCAAATTGCCGGCGATGGTGGCGCGATTGCGTATCTGCGGCGCGCCGACCTCCCACGCCGCTTGCGCTAACGGCAAGGCATACTCGGCGATCAGCGGGCTGGCGACGGCGTGGTTGTGCGTGACCAGCGCGCCCAGCCGAATCTGATCGCCGTAGCGCTGAATTGTATCCAAGTTGGGCAGGCGCGAGATATCGATGAGCGTTTCGACGTCGGGGCGCTGGGCGCGCTCCAGCTCGATCAGCAGGTCGGTGCCGCCGGCGATCAGACGCGCCTTGCTGCCATGTTCAGCCAGCAGCTGCAGCGCCTCAGCCACGCTCGTGACGGTGTAGTAGTGCTTCCACACGGGCAAAAACCTCGCTTCCAGAGGCGAACGGTCGTGATGTTGCTCAGATTATAGCGAGGCGCGCCCTGAATGGCTTGCAGAAGTGCTGAGCCGACGCCCAGCACCTCCGACGGTCTGCTCAGCGGAGTTCCCAAGCGAAGACGTTGCTGTAGCGGCACTCAGTGTTGCTGGGATTGCCTTCTTCGTTGTAGAGCATGGTGGCGAAGCGCCCGCGCACCGAGCGCGCCGTCGTCTCGCGGACGATCTCGATGCCGTTGAGGAACAGAGTCAGCTCGTTGCCGTAGGCGATGAGCGTGACGAAGTGCAACTGCGTGCGATCCAGCTCGTAGTCGGTCGCATCGATGCCCTCTAGCTCATCGATGGATTCATCGAACTCGACGATGTTCTTGCCGCGGTCGCGCTGAACGAGGATGATGCGCCGATCAGCGGTCAGCAGCACATAGCTGAAGTCTTCCTCGCCGACGATGCGGAACGCCATGCCACAGCCGTTGGTCTCGCTGGGCAGTTCGACGCCGCGCATCTCGAAGTGCAGCACGAAGTCGCGCAGTTGCGTGCCGCGCCCGATGGGGAAGTACCAGAAGCCCTTGTTGCGGACGTTGATGACGGTGCGCGGCACGGTCAGCTGCTGCGAGCCGCCGCCGGGGATCAGGTTTTCGCTGCGCAGCTGTCGGATCAGGTCGAGCGGACGCATCCCGGGCGTGATATCCAACGTGATGCGCTCTGGATCGCCTTGCGCCTGAGCCACAGGAGCGCCGACGCCTAGCGCTGTGCTGGCAAGCACGACGACCAGAACCGTATAGAGCGCTTTTCGAAACATAAGTCAGCCTCTCGAACAAAGCCTGCCTTCAGTCTCAAATTGTAAAGGAAGCGCGCCTTTATGCAAGCGCAATCGGCGCAGAATCGTAAAAAAGTTGTAAAAATTAGGGCGAGGGCGCGCCCAGCCGCTGCAGAGCGCGCTCGGCGCGCAGCCTGAGCGCCCCCTCGCCGTGCTGGTAGACGAAACGGTAGCTCTCGATGGCGCCTTGTGAGTCGCCTTGATGCTCCAGCAGCACGGCGAAGTAGTAGCGCGCGCGCGGATTTTGGCTATCCAGCGCCACAGCGCGCTGCAGCTCGGCGTATGCCAGCTGAACTTGCCCATTGTAGAGCAGCGCATAGCCGTAATTGGCTGAAATTTCGGGATCGGCGGGCAAAATAGCCAGCGACTCGCGCAGGAAGTTCATGCCCGCGCCGTTGAGGGCGTAGTTCTCGTCGGCGTAGAAGGCGGCGAGGGCGCGCCTGAGGGCGGCGGACTGCGGGGCGAGGCGCAAAGCGTTATGCAGCCAGCGCGCCGCCTCAGCCAGATCGCCGCTCCGCCGATAAGTCTCGCCGATCTCAGCCGCCAGACCCGCGTTTTGCGAGTCGAGGGCGTAGGCGAGGCGCAGCGCGGCAAGCGCCTGAGCCAGATCGCCGCGCCAACGCCAATACAAGCCCGCCGCATACTGCACGAGGGAGTCGTCGGGCGCCGCTTGAAGGGCTTGCTCGATCAGCGGCGCGCCCTCGCGCCCGTTGAGGCTCTGCGCCAAGCCCAGAAAGGCGCGCGCGGCGGGCAGATCGGCGCCTTGCGCATTGGCGAGGTGCAGCGCTCGCTCGGCGTGGCGCCACTGACCTGCCTCGATCAGCGTCAAGCCAACCCTGAAGGCGAAAGTTGGCGGCGACTCCTGCCCGTGCGCGCCGATGAGCGCTCGCAGCGCCGCCGCAGCCGCGAAGCGCGGCTGATCGGGCAGCTCGGCGAGCAGCGCGGCGGCGCGTTGTGGCTGATCGGGCAGGCTGAGCAAGGCGAGCGCGTAGCGCACCTCCCCGTCGTCGGGCGCGAGGGCGTACGCGCGTTCGAGATACTCAGCGGCGCGCTCCCACGCCCGCCGCCCTAACGCCATCTCCGCCAAGGCGCGCAGGAGCGGCACGTCGGCGGGCGTCCCGCTCAAAGCGGCGCGCCGATGCGCATCGGCGGCGTAGGAGTCGCCCTGTGCGGCGAAAAACTCCGCCCAGAGCCGATGCACGGCGCTTGAGTAGCCATGATGCTCAGTCAGTTGGGCGAGGTACGCCCGCGCGAGGTCGTGGCGGCGCGCGGCGAGGGCAATGCGATAGAGCTGCTCTAGGATGAAGGGGTCTGCGGGCAGAAAGATGAGCGCTCGATGATAAGCCTCGCGCGCGATGCCCAGATCGCCGCTCTGAAAAGCGCTCGCCCCGCGCGCCAGATGCTCGCGCAGCGCTACAGGGTAGGGCGCGCCCAACGCCAGCAAACAGCCGCCCAACACCAACAAGCGCGGCAAAAGTCGCCTGACAAACGTGCTATAATGTGCAACCATAGGCTCAGTATAGCGCAAGGCAGCTCACCACAGGCAGAATCGAGATGAGCACGGCTGAGATACGCACAGTTTTCTGGCAAGACGGGCAGGTCTGCTTGATCGATCAGCGCAAACTGCCCGACTCCTTCGAGATCGCGCGCTGCCAGACCTACGCCCAAGTCGCCGAGGCGATTCGGACGATGGTGGTGCGCGGCGCGCCCGCCATCGGCGCGGCGGCAGCCTTCGGCATGGCGCTGGCGGCACAGCAGAGCGCCGCTCAAGACTCGCAAGCGCTCTACGCTGATTTGCAGCAAGCCGCCGAGCTGCTCCGCAAAGCCCGCCCGACCGCCGTGAACTTGGCGTGGGCGGTGGCGCAGATGCTCAAGAGCGCCCAGAGCGCCCTCGAACAGGATGTGGCAACGCTCAAGGACACTTTGTTGGCGCGCGCCCAGCAGATCGCCGATGCAGACGTGCAGATCAATCAGCGCATCGGCGCATACGGCGCGGCGCTCGTGCCAGAGCGCGCCACCATCATCCATCACTGCAACACCGGCAGCCTGGCGACCGTCCACTGGGGGACGGCGCTAGGCGTGATTCGCTCGGCGCATGAGCAAGGCAAGCAGCTGCACGTGCTGGTCGACGAGACCCGTCCGCGCTTGCAGGGCGCCAAACTGACCAGCTGGGAGCTGCTCCAACTGGGCATCCCGCACACGATCATCGCCGATGGCGCCTCAGGATATTTCATGCGGCGCGGCGGCGTCGATCTGTGCCTCGTCGGCGCCGACCGCATCGCCGCTAACGGCGACGTCGCCAACAAGATCGGCACGTACAACTTGGCGATTGTAGCGCGGGCGCACAACGTGCCGTTCTACGTGGCGGCGCCTTGGTCGAGCATCGATCTGAGCCTCGCGCACGGCGACCTGATCGAGATCGAGGAGCGGAGCGCCGAGGAAGTCACCGCCATCAACGGCGTGCGCATCGCCCCTGAGGGCGCGACGGCGGCGAATCCCGCCTTCGATGTGACGCCGCACGAGTACATCAGCGCCATCATCACTGAGTACGGCGTGTTGCGCCCGCCCTTCGCCGAGCGCTTGGCGGAGTTGGCGGCGCGCCTGAACGAAAGGACAGTCTAGCGGAGCAAGAAACGTATGTACCGAGAGCGAGGCGGCTCGGCGTGGCAAGCCGCGATCATGGCGGCGCTGATCGTCTTCGGCGGCTACTTTTTGTGGCAAGGCGCGCTCCAATTCCTCAGCACGGCGGGCAACATCACGGCGCCCGCCACCGCCACTGCCGCCGCGACCGTCACCCTGCGCCCGACCCGCACCTTCGAGGTGCCGCCCATGAACCTGATCTTCGGCGTCCAGCCGACGGCGCGCCCCTGCTTCGAGTTCTACGTCACGGCGGTGCGCGCCCGCGTGCGCGAATGCCCCTCCGAGCGCTGCGAGACCCTCGCCATGCCCTATCAAGGCAACCGCATTTGCGTCTATGGCAGGGCGGCGGAGGCGCCGGAGTGGTATGAGGTCAATTTGTATCCGAATGACCCGATCCCGCGCAGCGCCTACATGCATCAGAGCGTGATCGCCGCCGTCAACCCGACGCCGCGCCCAAGCGCCACGCCGCGCCCCTCAGCGACCTTCACGCCCTCGCCCACGCCCACGCCCCTGCCGACCGTCACGCCGCGCCCCCTCACGCCGACCCGCTCGCCCTGGCAGGGCGCGTAGCGCTCAGCCGTAGCCGAGCGCGCCCAGCATGGCGGGCGCATCCTGCCCGTCGGCGTAGCGCAACAGGCTCACGCCGTCCGCCTCTTCATCGAGGATCAGCTCGCCGCCCTCCGGCAGCAGGCAGTGATGCGCCCCGCGCCGCCCGCCGAGCGTCTCTTGGTAGGCGCCGCACTCAAAAAAGCCGACGATCAAGCCCTCAGCCTTGGCGGGCAGCAGCAGCGGCTCAGCCTCCATCCGACGAGTCGGGTAGACGTCGTCATGATCGCAGGTCAAGCCCGCCAAGCGCGCCCGCACGAACTCGCCTTCCCAGTTGTTCACTGGCAGGACGGTGAAAGGCTCGCCCAGCGCCCACGCATCCGGGAAATTGCTCATGATGCTGCCCTCGACGATGTAGTACGGCACGCCATCGCTGCCCGCGCGCGTCTTGACCACCTTGAAGAGCCGCATGGCGTGATCCTGCACCATGTAGCGCCCCGTCTCGACGATCAGCTCAGGGACGGGCACGCCCTCTTCGGCGCAGACCGCCATGATCGTGCCGAGCGTCTGGCGCCACCACGCCTCGAAGTTCATGCCGCTGAAGCGGGCGGGCAAGCCGCCGCCCAAATTGAAGCGGCTGAGGGTCGGGGCGAGCCGCCAGAGCGCCGCATAGCCGCGCAAGCTGTGAATCAGCCCATTCTGATAGCTCAAGCCGCGCGCCGCCGAGACGGTCTGCATGGCGTGATAGGTGGTCAGGCGCAGGTGCGGCAGGGCGGCGAGGCGCTCCGCAGCGCGGCGCAAGGTCGGAGCGTCCATGCCGAAGCGATTGGGCTGCTCCGAGAGGGTGCGCGCCCGCAAGCCGACCTCAAAGGGCAAGCCCGCCGCGGCGAACAGCTCGATCTCCTCCAGATCGTCAAAGATGGGCAGGATGTTCTGGAAGCCCTCGGCGCGCAAGCGCAGGAGCGCCTCGGCGTAGCGCGGGAGCTTGAAGCCGTTCGCCAAGATCGGGCGGGCGCGATCTAGCCAGCCGTTTGCCGCCGCGTGGCGCACGATGTCCACGTCAAACGCCGACGAACACTCGTAAGCAGCGCCCGCCTCCAGCAAGGTCTTGACGACGGGCGCCGATGGATTGGCTTTGCTGGCATAGGCGATCAGCATCTCGCGCGGGTAGCCGACCTGCGCCCTCGCCGCGGCGAAGGCGGCGCGCAGAGAGGCGTAATTCTCGCGCAGGGCGCTCAAGCGGCGCACGTAGAGCGGCATGGCGGGACGCTCGAGCCGTCCGTTCACAAAGACGGGGCGCTCAACGAGCGCCAGCACGTCCAGATCGCGGTAGAACAAGCGACCATCGATGACTCGGTAGCCCGCGGGCAAAGCGGGCGACTCAATCAAGGGCAGGGGCAGTGTCTCGGTGCGCGGGAGTGCGCTCATTTCCTCTCCTCAAAACTCACATGCAACGGCGACCCCGTCGTCGCCAAATCCGATGATTGGGCAAGCGAAAACCGCCACGCTTTTGCGCGGCGGCGTTGCACGGAGCGAGGCAGCCTGAGCGCTAGGCGTGGGGAGTGTTCAGCTTCGCCGCGCGGCGCGTGCCGACGGCGTGCTGAGCGTGAGTGGTCAGCTGTGACCGTGTTACATGGGCGAACATACAGCCCGTTCAACTCGCCAACGATAGTGCGGGCATTATAAAGCGCCTCGCCCAGCTGTCAATCCGCTGGGCGGGGACGTTGCAAAATTGTTGCCTTGCGCGCGCGCCCTGAGGGGCGTTTAGCGGCTTGCTGTGCGGGTCAGCGCGGGAAGAGGGCGGCGGACGTCATAAGTTTGTGACATCCGCCACAGGTCTGGGGCGGGCTACTCGCCCTGCCCGCGCGAGAAGCCTTCCTCGCCGTCGAAGGTGTAGAGGTTCTCAGTCTTGATGAAGTCGTAGCCGGCAGCTGCCACCCGACCGAGCAGGCTGATGATCTGCTGGTGGGAGATGGGCGTCTTATTGGGCGAGAGGAAGCGACAACGCCAATGATCGACGCAGAAGGTCTCCGGCAAGCCGTCGGGGTAGACTTTCTGCCCGCGATTGCTGATCATCGAGAGGGGCAGCCCTTCCTCGCCCAGCGCCTTGAGCGCCTCGCCGAGCTTGTTCGGATCGCGCTCGCGCCAATGCACGAAGACGTCCACGCCGACTAGCTCCTTGCGGGCGGGCGGGCGGCTCAAGTCGACTTCGGCGGCTTTGGTCATGCTGCTGGCTGCCGAGTAAGTGACCGCCTTGAGCTGCTGCGGCTTCTTGCCCAGATGCTCCACGACTTTCTGGGCGAACTCGCGCGTGCCGACCTTCTCGCGGCTGACGCCCTCCTTGTAGATATCGTAGGTGTGGTAGCCGTCTTCGATGGTGGCTAACCACGCGTTGTGGACGCGCTCCGCCACGTCGGGCTGCCCGATGTGAACCAGCATCATCACGCCGCCCAGCAGCAAGCCCGACGGATTGGCTAGATTCTGACCGGCGCGGCGCGGCGCGGAGCCGTGAATCGCCTCGAACATGGCGGCTTGCGTGCCGATGTTGGCGGAGCCCGCCAAGCCGACCGAGCCGGCGATCTGCGCCGCCACGTCGGAGAGGATATCGCCGTACAGGTTCGGCAGCACGATCACATCGAACGCCTCAGGCGTATCCGCCATCTTCGCGGCGCCGATGTCCACGATCCAATGCTCTTTCTCGATGTCGGGGTACTCGGCGCCGATCTCATCGAAGACGCGATGGAACAAGCCGTCGGTCATCTTCATGATGTTATCTTTGGTGAAGGCGGTCACTTTGCGGCGACCGTTTTGGCGGGCGTACTCGAAGGCGTAGCGGATGATCTTCTCCGAGCCGGGGCGCGTGATCAGCTTCAGGCACTGGTAGACCTCGTCGGTCTGGCGATGCTCGATGCCGGCGTAGAGGTCTTCCTCGTTCTCGCGCACGATCACGATATCCATGCCGGGATGCTTGGTGCGCACAAACGGGTCGTAAGCGACGCACGGGCGCACGTTGGCGTACAGACCAAGCGTCTTGCGGGCGGTGACGTTGAGCGACTTGAAGCCGCCGCCTTGCGGCGTGGTGATCGGCGCTTTGTAGAAGACGCGCGTGCGCCGCAACGACTCCCACGCGCTCGGCTCGATGCCAGCCGGGTTGCCGCGCAGGTAGACTTTCTCGCCGATCTCAATCGTCTCAATCTCGATGCGGGCGCCCGCCTCTTTGAGGATGAACAGGCAGGCTTCCATGATCTCCGGACCGATGCCATCGCCGTAAGCAACCGTAATCGGGACAGTCTGGGACATTCGCGTGATACCTTTCTGAGCGCGCCAAGGCTGCGCGTTTGCTCTGGATGATGCTCACTGCGCCCAATTCTAGCCGATGTGCGGGCGCAGCACAACTCCAGCGCATTGACGTGGCTCGCTTGCGGCGCTACAATCTCAGGGCGCTTCGGGACAAGGAAAACGCGCCGTATGCCCAACTTGCACATAACCGCTCATCCGCTCATCCAGCACAAGCTCACCCTCCTGCGCGATAGCGCCACCGAGCCGCCCAAATTCCGCCAATTGGTGCGCGAACTTGCCGCGCTGCTGTGCTACGAGGCGACCGCCGACCTGCGCCTGAGTCCTTTGCGCGTGCAGACGCCGATGGGCGTGGCGGAGGGCGCCCAATTGACGGATGGGGTCGGCTTGGTGCCGATTTTGCGAGCCGGCTTGGGCATGGTCGAAGGCGTCTGGGACTTGATCCCGCACGCTGAGGTCTGGCATTTGGGCATTTACCGCGATGAGAAGACGCTGCGCCCGGTCGAGTACTACAACAAGTTGCCCGTCGAGCCGCGCGTGCAGGTCTGCCTTGTGCTAGACCCGATGCTGGCGACGGGCGGCTCGGCGGTGGCGGCGGTAGACATCCTGAAGCGTTGGGGCGTCAGCCGCATCAAGTTCGTGGGCATCATCGGGGCGCCGGAGGGCGTCAGGGCGCTCTCTGAGGCGCACCCGAACGTGCCGATCCACCTCGCGGCGCTGGACGAGCGCCTGAACGAGATCGGCTTCATCGTGCCGGGCTTGGGCGACGCCGGCGACCGCCAATTTGGGACGGGCTGAGGCATGACGGCTCAAGCGGGCGTGGCAGGTCTGCGAGGCGAGGCGGGGCGGCTCTGGTGGCTGAGCGCGGCGCTGCTGACGTGTCTCGTCGCGCGTCTCGCCGTCCTGATCGCCTTCCCGTCGGTCTTCGCCTTCGAGCAGAGCGGCGCGATTCACGGCTCGGAGGCGTACGACGCCTACGCGCAAAATCTGCTCACCACCGGCGTCTATGGCAGGGTGGCGGGCGCGCCCGATGCCGCCATCCCGCCGCTCTATAGCTACGTCTTGGCGGCTGTCTACGCGCTCTTCGGGCGCGGCTACTGGCAGGTCGGCTTGTTTCACACCCTGCTGGATTGCCTCTCGATCTATTTCCTGATCGGGATCGGGGCACGGCTGTTCGATTGGCGGGTCGGCGTGTTGGCGGGCTTCGCCTACGCGCTCTACCCGTATCTGATCTTCCAAAACTTGACCCTGATCGATACGCCGCTCTTCATGGCGCTGATGCACGGCTTCCTGTGGTGCGTTGTGCGGCTGCGGGAGCGGCGCAGCCTGGCTATGGGGGTGCTGGGCGGGGCGTTCTTGGCGCTCGCCGCCCTGACCCGCCCAGTGATCGTGCCGTTGGCGCCGCTCGCGGCGCTGTGGTTCTTATTCCGCCTGAACCTGTGGGAGGCGGCGCGCCGTCTGCTGCCCGTCGCCGCCGTGAGCGCGCTGCTGGTCGCCCCGTGGCTGGCGTGGACGCATCAGGTCTACGGCGCTTTCGTGCCGATCGCTACCAACGGCGGCATGAACTTCTGGTTCGGCAACAATCCGCTGACCATCCCGCTGGTGCGGGCGGGCTATCATCCGCAGTGGATCAGACCTGAGGCGCCCTTGCGCACGGAGGATACGCGCCTTGCCAACGACGACCTCTACCAGCTCGCCTTCGCCTACCTGCGCCAGAACCCGCAGGACATCCCAGAGCTGCTATGGGTCAAATTCCTCGCCTATTGGAGCGTGGACGTCTTCCCGATGCGCAACCCGATAGTCGGCGCCCAGCCCTTCCTCAATTCAGACGGCGCGCTGCGCTTCCGAACGGAGGGCGGCGAATCTTTCGCGCCCGTCACCATCGGCGCCGACGATCCGGTCGCCGCCTACTCCGAGCCGCTCTTCGACCTGATCGGGCGTTGGGTGCATCGGCTGTATTTCGGCGCGCTCCTGCTGCTCGCCCTGAGCGGGATCGCGCTCAGCCTGCGCCGATGGCGGGAGGTCTCGCTGATTTGGTTCGCCCAGCTCGCCATGACTGCTTTCTACGTCATTTACATCCCAGCGACGCGCTATCGCGTCCCGACCGATCCGCTGCTCTTTCTCTTCTCGGCGTTCGCGGCGCTGTGGGCGTTCGAGCGGCTGCGCAGCTCACGGGGACAGCATGGCAAGACGGCGTAACGCCATCCACAGCCTGATCATCCTCGCCTTCATCGGCGGCTTGGCAACCGGACGGACGTTTTTCTTCAATCTGGGCTACTTGCTGCTGATCTTGCTGATCCTCGCCTGGCTGTGGGCGCGCCTGAACCTGAGCGGCGTGCGCATCGCCCGCAACACGCGCGCGCGCCGCACGCAAGTCGGCAAGACGCTCGATGAATACCTGACTCTGCAGAGCCGCAGCCCCCTCCCCAAGCTGTGGCTGGAGGTGCGCGATCACAGCAGCCTGCCCGATCATCGCGTCGGCATCGTCGTGCCGCCCTTGGCGCCCTACGGCGCTTTTCGCTGGTCGGTTCACACGCCCTGTCTGCTGCGCGGCGAGTTTCAACTGGGCGGCTTGACCCTCGCCAGCGGCGATCCGTTCGGCTTCTTTCAATTGGCGCGTGAGCTGCCCGCCACCTCCAGCGTGCTGGTCTACCCGGCGATTGTGCCGTTGGCGGACTTTGCGCCTGAGGGCGGCGTGCTTTCGGGCGGCGAGGCGCAACGCCAACGCGCCTACTTCGTGACCACCAACGCGGCGGGCATTCGCGACTACGCGCCCGGCGACTCGTTCAATCGCATCCATTGGCGCAGCACCGCCCGCCGCGATAGGCTGATCGTCAAGGAATTCGAGCTCGACCCGCTCTCGGAGTTGTGGGTGCTGCTCGATCTGAACGCGGCGGCGCGCGTGGCGCGCCCCTTCGATACGGGCGGCGTGGCGCCCGGCGAGCTGTACCTGCCGCCCGATAGCGCCGAGTACGCCATCGCCATCGCCGCCTCGATCAGCGCGCATTTCCTGATCAAGGAGCGCTCGCTCGGCTTCATCGCCCACACGCCGAGGCGCAACGTCCTGCAGCCGGATCGGGGCGGGCGGCAGCTCACCCGCATTCTGGAGGCGTTGGCGCTCGCCAAAGTCGAGGGCGACCTGCCCTTCGCCCAGCTGATCGCCCTAGAGAACCATCAACTGACGCGCGGCGCCATCGCCATCTTGATCAGCGCCGATATGGGCGACGACTGGCTGGCGGAGGCGCAGCTCCTAGTGCGGCGGGGCGTGCGCGTGGTGGCGGTGCTGATCGACCCGCACAGTTTCGGGGTCGCCACGCCCGCCCGCAGCGCCTCGGAGACGCGCGCCTGCCTTGAGATCGGCGGCGTGACGACCTACCTCGTGCGCTACGGCGATAACCTCTCGGCGGCGCTCAGCCGCGCCAACTTGCGCCTGCCTAGCCGCCCGTCTTGGTAGCTACTCCGCCTTGACCAGCACTAGGCGCACATCGCGCGGCAAGCCGCTATCGCCGCGCGCTAGGATCAGGTCGTAGCGCAGGCCGGGGACGATCTCGACGTCGCGTAGCTCCGCCAGCGGCGTGCCATCGATGGCGCTGCGAGCGATGAAGGTGTAGGTGTTAGCGCGCAAGGTGATCAGGCTGGAGATGTTGCCGTACTCTAGACGGACGAAGTACTGAGCGGCGCGCGGCGTGGGCGTGGGACGGTCGCCGAAGGTGCGGACGGGCAGGCTGAGCGGCGACTCGATTGAGATCGGCTCGGCATCGGGCGCGGCGTGAATGACGCGCAAGAGCGAGTTGCTGCGGCTGGGACGCGTCCGCTCTTGAGATTGGAGCAGCTGCCAAGCGCCTTGCCTGCCCACCACTACGAAGATCAGGCTGCTGTTGGGCGCGAAGAGCAAGGTCTGCTCGGCGAGGATTTCAGCCGTGCCGCTGCGCTGCACGCGCACCGGGCGCATGGCGCTCTCGATTTGGCGAGCCGCCGAGCTGCTGTTCTCAGGCACTGCCGTGAAGAGGGGCATGTCGCCGACGATCAGATCGACGCTGAGCGGCTCGGCGGCGGCGTTGACCAAGCGCACAGTCACGGGGCTGCTGAGCGTGGGCGTGGGCAGGGCAGCGAAGAGCGCCTGCACATCCGTGCCGATCAGCAGCGTGGGCGTATTCAGGCTGCTCAGCACGACGTAGATGTAGCTCCAGCCCGCCTCAAGGCTGACCTCAGCGGTCTCGGCGGTGCGGGCGGGCTGATCGGGCTCGACCGTGTTGAAGGCGAGGCGTTGCCGTCCGGCTTGGAGCGGGATCGGGGCGCTGAGCATGGCGTACGGGACGGGCGCGCTCAGCGGGGCGGTCGGATTGAGCGCCTGAATAACGGTTTGTTGGCGGGCGAGGTTCAAGATGCTCAGGTGGGCGCTGCCTTGCGGCGGCAAGCCGAGCGGCTCGGTGAAGAGCTTGCTGCGCGTGAAGGCTCTGCGCTCGACTGTCTCGCGGTAGATCGCCAAGAGCAGTTGGCGATCTTCGGCGGCGGGCAGCGAGCCTTCGAGAATGGGAGTCGAGTCGGCGGGCGCGCCGTGCGGCAAGATGCGCATTCGATAGGTGCGGGCGGGCAGCGTGAGCAGCTCGCTGGTCGCTCCGAAGGCGATATTTGAGGCGGCGAGGCGCTCATCGAGGTAGAGATCGATAGCTGAGAGGCTCGGATCGGCGTTCAGGAGGCGCACCTTGCTCTGGCGGTCGGTCGGCAGGGAGAGCGTGGCGAGGCGCGGGGCGCTCTCGGTGCCGTAAATGATCAAAAGGTCTGACTGGCGCGCGGCGAGGCTGAAGGGCGCCTCGAGGAGGGGCTGCTGATTGCGCAGGAAGCGCGCCGTGTAGCGCCGCGCGACGACCTCGCGCGCTTGCGTGCTTTGCCCGCCGCTCTGCGCCGCGCCCAGCGGGATGTCGTCTAGGAAGATGCTCAGCGCCACATCGCCGACCAGCGCGTTGACGGCGGCGGCGCGTCCGCCGCCTTGTGCCACTGCGCGCGTATCCTGCGGGTAGCGCAAGGCGCGCAGGCTTGTCCCCTCTGGGCGCAGCACGTAGAGCAGGCTATCGCCGGGGCGGACGCGCACCGACTCGCGCAGCAGGGCGTCGGGTTGGTTGGGATCGGCGCGGTTGGGCAGGATGCGCAGCGTATAATCGCCGGCGTTGAGGCTCAAGGGCAAGGAGAAATTGCCGTAACGCAAGCCGAACGCCAGCGCCGAGCCTTCGATGTAAACATCGACGGGCGGCAGGTCGGGCGCGGCGTGGAAGAGGCGCAGCGCGCCGCGCTGGGTTGGGTCGGGCAGGGCGGTGGGGAGCGGGGCGGGGGTCGGGGTGGCGGTCGGCACGGTCGGCGCGGGGGTGAGCGTCGCGGTTGGCGGGTGGAGGGTGGCGGTCGGCTCGGGGGCGGCGCAGGCGCTCAGCGCCGCAAGGCAAAGCCCGACGAGGCTGAGCAAGAGGCGAAAACGGCTCATCGGCATCTCCATAACTCGGATTGGGCGAGGCGACTGAAGGGCGCGCCTCATTCCTCGCTGCCAAAGGTGCGCTCGAGCTCGGCGATCAGGGCGTCAAGGCGTTCGATCTCGTGGCGCACCGAGAAGAGCAGCTGCAGAAAGGCGTTGCGCACGCTGCTGGGCTTGGTGGCTTGGCAGCCCGTCACATAGACCATCGACTCCATGCCGATCCACGCCCCGACTTGCTCAGGCGTGGCGGCGCCGAGCAAATCCTGCTTGTTGGCGACGATCAGAGTCGGGGCGAGGCTGTAGCCGCGCAGATGCGCCAGCATGATGCGCGCCATGCTCCACGTCTCCTGATCAGCGCTATCGACCATCACAATATAGCCGAGAATATCGCGCTGGGCGATCTCCAGCAGGCAGTCGAAGCGGGAGGAGTCGATTGAAGTCAGCACTTGCAGGTCGAGCGTCTCATCGACGATGAATTGACGGTATTCGATGGCGCGGGCGGCGTCACTGATGAAGCCGCTGGGCTGACCGAGCGATTGCAGGAAGGTAGTCTTGCCCGATCCTTCAGGTCCGGCAACGTAGACGTAAAGGGTAGTCATTCAGCGCTCCGTTAGCTGTGCGCTCTGGCTGTGCATGTGCCTGTAGTGTACCACAGCCGCTTGCTCAAGCGAAAGTGGGCGCCTTTCGCCCGAAGTGGGCGGCGGGCGGAAACCTGAGGGCGGCTCAGGTGCAAAGGATGCGATTTGTATGCTACAATCGAGGGCAAAAGCACTCAGTCTGTAAGTCATTGATGCGGCGCGGCGCGGCGGATTGCCCTTTCACCCGAAACGGGATAGAGTCCGTGATTGAGATAGCGGTCGCTGCGCACTATACGAAGCCTCACGAGGCAGCTGAGCCGACCTGTAGGGAGTGACCGAAGCGATGAACGTTGAAAGTGCTATGGCGCGATATCAAGAAATCTACCAGTCGCTCTACAAGCGTGCGCCCAGCGAGCTGCGCGATCTGGGGGGCGAGTGGGTGCTGGTCAACGGCGCGCGCATGACCGTTGAGGAGCTGAAGCAGCTGACCGAGCAGCTGCATCGGGAGCTACAGCAGGAGCAAGCCCGCAAGCGCAATTTGGTCAAGCGGCTGTTGAATTGGTTCGGCGGCAGCTCCTGAGGCGCTGTGGGCGCTAAGCGGATGACAAAGGGCGCGATCAAGCTGATCGCGCCCTAGTCATTTCAGGTACGGTGAGCGTTACTTGCGCGAGGCTTCCAGCAGCTCGTTGGCGAGCTTGGTCAGCGCGTCGAGGCGCTCATCCACATCGGCGCCGTCGAGGATGTCGTTGAAGGCTTTGCTGGTCTCGCTACGGACGGTCTGGTAGACGTCGACCGAGGGCTCTTCCTTAGTGTTGCCCAGCAGCTCGAAGGCGCTGCGGTAGGGGCGACCAGTGCCTTCGGCGGCGAAGACGTCTTCGAGCTTCTCAGCAGCCGAGCGGCGGACGGGGAAGTAGTTGGTGCCCTTCGCCCACTCTGCCTGCTGCTCCGCCTCGCTGAACCAGCGCAGGAAAATCCACGAGGCGAGGATTTGCTCCGGCGTCTTGCCCTTAGCCACCACGCTGTTGCTGGCGCCGTAGACGTTCACGACGGGCGGGTTATCGCCGTAGCCGGGGATGGGCGCCACATCGAAGACGAAGGGCTTGGGCGACTCCTTGATGGCAGTCCAGACGAAGGGGATGCCTGACGACGAGCCCGTGTAGAAGAGCGCCGCGCCGTTGGCGAAGGCAGCCTGATCGCTACGCCCGCGCGGGTCGACGGTCTTCTTGATGCAGCCGTCGTTCAGCAGCTTCTGGATGGCGCGCGGCAGCACCTTGGCGGCATCGCTGTTGTAGGTGAACTCGCCCGCAGCGCGGTCGAAGATATCGCCGCCGGCGGCGAAGGCGCCCGCCGCGATGAAGGAGGCGTCAGTGCGGATTTGGTAGCCATCCGTGCCGCGACCCTCGCGCACGAAGCGGCAGACCATCTCGCCGAACTCGTCCCAGGTCTTGGGCGGACCGCTGTAGCCCATCTCGGTCAGCACGTCCACGTTGTAGTACAGCACCTCAACCGAGCGGTAGGTGCTGAAGCCCAAGCGCTGATTGTCGTGAGCGGGGTTCAGGTCGCTCTCGAAGAAGCGCGTGAACATATCCTGCTCGAAGTCCTGAATGCCCAGCACCGGGTCCTTCACGAAGACTTCCAGATCGACCAGCGCCTGGTTGTTCTGGTAGACGGCAGCCTGATTGCCGTACGCCACCACGATCTCCGGCAGCTCGCCCGTCTGGATGCCGGCGGTCACCGCCGTGAAGATGTCGTCGTAGCTGCCCTTCGAGACCACGTTCAGGGTGATGCCGAACGGATTCTCGGCGTTGAACTTCTCGGCGGCAGCCTGCACGGCGCGCTCGCGCTGACCGCTGTGCTGATGCCACCAGGTGATGGTCGTGCCCTTCGGATCGATGCCCGCGTACGGACCTTCCGCCACCGGCAGCTTGAGATCGAAGGTCTTGATGTAAGTACCCTGCGCCGACGTGTTGCTCACGCCCGCAAAGCCCACGACAATGGCGGCGATCAGCGCCACTGCCAACACTTTGGTGAACTTGTTCATGGCTCCTCCAGTTTTTTAGCTAAGCGACAGGCATAGTTGCCATCTACAACATAGCAAGCTTGCTTTAAGGATGCGTTAAGATTTTGTGGCAGTTCGTTAAATTAAATCAGCCTGTCGCGAGGCGGTTGAAGCGCCTGCCACTGCGTGGTATCTTCAAAAAATCCTTCGCCGTTTCAAGTTGGAGCTTTCACCTGTGAGCATCCTTGACGAGCCTGAGGCGCTGCGCGCCCTCGATGCCTACGGCATGTTCAGCCACCTAGAGCGCCTAGCCGACTCCCTAGACGTCCTTTGGCAAGGGCGAGACGCCCTTCCCATGCCCGAAAATGCTCGCTTCATCGATAAAATCGTGATCGCGGCGCTCAGCGATGCCGCCGCAGCCGCCGAGCTCTTCGCCGCCCTGAGCGCCGAGACCCTCAACTTGCCCGTCGTGGTCTGTCGCGGCTACGATCTGCCCGCCTACGCCGATGGGCAAGCGACTCTGGTCGTCCTGCTCGATCCCAGCGGCGATACGGAGGAGACCTTCAGCGCCTTCGAGCTGGCAGACGCGCGCGGTGCGCAAATTTTGGCGCTCACGGGCGGCGGCGCGCTGGCGGATTACGCCGAGCAATCGGGCGTGACCTTGTGGCGCCACGCCTCGGAGGGCGTCTCGCGCCTCGCCTTTTACGCCCAAGTGACGCTGCTCTTCGCGTTGGTGGATCGGCTCGGCTTGGTGCGCGATCCCAGCGCCGACGTGCAAGAGGCGGTCGCGCAGCTGCGCCAGAGCGCTCACAAGCTCGGCGTCGCCGTCCCGCCGACGGGCAACCCCGCCAAGCGCCTCGCCGCCCAGATGATCGGACGGCTGCCGCTCATCTATGGCGGCGGCTTCATGGCGGCGGTGGCGCGCCGCTGGCAGCTCAGCCTGCTGCAGAACGCCAAGACGCTCGCCCTATGTGATGAATTGCCCAATCTGGATTATAATCTGCTGCAAGGCTTGGCGAACCTGCCTGAGTCAGTGCGGATCGCCTCGGTCAGCCTTGAGTCGGCGCACTACGATCATCCGCGTCTAGCCCTGCGCCAAAGCCTGACCCGCCGCGCCCTGATGGAGGCGGGCTTCGTGCCGGATAGCGTCGCTGGGGCGGGCGAGAGCGCCCTCGCTCAGGCGCTCACGGCGGCGCTCTACGGCGATTACGTCAGCGTCTACCTCGCCGCCCTCTACGGCAGCGATCCGATGCCCACGCCCGCCATCGCCCGCCTGATCGACTTGCTGCGCAGCGCGCGCTAAAATCTTATTAAGAGAGCCACAACTCTTCTATCGGCACTTGTGGCACATCGATTAAGGAGACTTTCTGCATGACCGAAGCGGTGAAACCAGATCACGTCCGCCTGTACATCCCCGGTCCGACCGAAGTGCGGCGCGAGATTCTTGAGGCGCAAAGCCGCTGGATGATCGGGCATCGCGGCTCGGACTTCGAGACGCTCTTCGCTCGCACCCAAGCCAAGCTGCGCCAACTCTTCTACACGCAATCGCGCGTGTACGTCTCAACCTCCTCCGGCACCGGGCTGTGGGAGGCTGCCTCGCGCAATTGCATCCGCGACGACCAAAAAGTGCTGCACCTCGTCAACGGCGCCTTCAGCGAGCGCTGGTACGAGATCAGCAAGGCGAACGGCAAGCAAGCGGAGGCAATCGAGGTGGAATGGGGGCGCGCCATCAAGCCAGAGCAGCTTGAAGAGCGCCTGCGCGCCCAACACTACGACGCCGTCGCCATCGTCCTCAACGAGACCAGCACCGGGGTCAAGAATCCGCTCGAAGAGATGGCAGCCGTCATCCGCCAATTCCCCGATACGCTCATCCTGGTGGACGCCGTGAGCATCCTCGGCGGCTACAAGATCGATTTCGACGGGCTGGGCTTGGATGTGCTGCTGACCTCGACGCAAAAGGCGATGGCGCTGCCGCCCGGCTTGGCTTTCGCCGCCGTCTCCGACCGCACCCTTGAGCGCGCCAAGCAAGTGCCCTATCGCGGCTACTACTTCGACTTCCTAGAGCTGGAGAAATTCCTGCTCAAGAATCACACGCCCGCCACGCCCAATATCTCGCTGCTCTACGCCACCGACCAGCAGCTCGATTACATGCTCGCCGAAGGCTTGGAGGCGCGCTTCGCCCGCCACGATCACATGGCGCGCATGACGCGCGACTGGGCGGCTGAGGCGGGCTTCGCCCTGTTCTCGGAAGAGGGCTACCACTCGCCGACCGTCACGACCGTCGCCAACACGCGCCGCATTGACGTGAAAGCCCTCAACAAGTTCCTCAAGGCGCGCGGCATGACCATCTCCGACGGCTACGGCAAGCTCAAAGACTCAACCTTCCGCATCGCACACATGGGCGACCTGACCCCCTCCGATATGCACGAGCTGTTCGCCGCCATGAACGAGTTCTTGGCGCAAGCCTGAGCCCTCCTCAGCGCAGCCCGCCCTCGCAGCGCCGCGTTGCGAGGGCGCGCCAAGCCTCGCTCTCCCCTCTGACAGATTATGTGCAAATTGTTAAACGCAATTCTGCCCAAGTCTTGTACAATTACTAGCATATTGAGCGAATCCGTGTAGTGAGAGAATATCATGCTAAGTCCTTTGCGCCGCGCGCTTCCAATCGCCCTGTTATGCATCCTGCTGCTCAGCAGCCTGATCGTCCTCGCCTTGCCCAGCGCAGCCTACTCGCAAGCCAACACCGCCACCCCGACCCGCCCCCGCTCAGCGCTCGCCTCGCCCACGCCGAGCGTGCCTGAGCCGCTGCTGACCCTGACCGCCGCCAGCGCCATGATCTTCGGCAACTTCGAGAGGCTGCCGACCGCCACGCCGGGCATCTCTGAGATCGTCCTGAACGGCAAGCCGCATTACATCCGCTTCACAGCGACGTGGTGCCAGCCCTGCCGCCAGATGCGCCCCGCCGTGCGAGCCATGCAGGAGAAATATCGCGGGCGGGTCAACTTTTGGGATGTCGACGTTGATAACGCCGCCTCGCGCAGCCTGATTCGGCGCTACAACGTGCAATTCATCCCCTACACCGTGCTGCTCGACGCGCGCGGCAGGACGTTCCGTATTCTAGAGGGCTTGCGCACGCGCGAAGAACTGGACGGGGCTATTCAGGCGCTTCTAGCCAACCAATAATGCTGACACGACGCCAATTCCTACAACGCACCAGCGCCTTCGCCGCGCTCTTCGGGCTGACTCATAGCTCCGCCGCCGAAGCCACCCCGCTTCAGTTCACCACCCTAGCCCACGGCGCCACCTTCGGCATCCCGCCTGAGAGCGAGCTGCTCGGTCGGCTCTTCAAAGCCACCGACGTGCGCCCCAAGCCGCAAGCTACCGCTCAAGCGCTCGCCAAGCTGCCCGCCGAAAGCCTGCGTCCCCTCTTGGGCGTCAGCGAGGACGGCTGGTGGTATCGCATCGCCGAGGGCTACCTCCCGCGCGAGTCGATGCAGCCGATCCTCCCTTACGAGCGCCCGCCGCGCCCAATTGCGCTACATAAAGGCTACTACGAGGTCATTGCGCCCAGCACTGCGCTGCGCGCCGCCTGCACCCCCTACGCCGCCATCACCGGACGCTATCCCTTCGGCACGCTCATGTACGTCCACGACTGGCTGACCGACGATCACGGGCAGCTCTGGTACGCCCTGAGCCTGACCGCCGACGGCGGCGGCACGTTCGGCTGGGCGAACGCCCTGCACTTTCGGCGCTGGCTGCCGCGCCCCTCGCCGCTCAGCCAGCCGACGCTCTGGCTGGAGAGCGCTCAGCAGGCGCTCAGCCTCTACGATGGCGAGACTTTCATCGGCAAGACCGCCATGCACGCGCCGCCGCTGCTGCGCAGCATCGGGACGTTGCGGCTGGGCTTGCCCTCGGCGCGCGCGCCCAGAGCGCCCTACCTGCATACGTGGCAGATGCTGCTCACGCCTCAGCACGGCAAGCCGATCCCGCTCTACGGCGTGAATTGGCATAACCGCTTTGGCACGCCCAACGTCCTGCCCAACATCGAGCTGCCCATCTTAGCCGCCCGCCAACTCTATGAGCTGCTGGGCGGCGCGCAAGTGCGCGAGATCGCCGTCGTGATCGACTAAGCGACCTGCTCGCGCAGCAACGCCCAGACCTTGCCGAACAGCGCCCCGTAGTGCGGATCGCTGCGCAGCGCCACCGCCTCGCGCGGGCGCGGAATCTCCACGCGCTCGTCGCTCAGGATGTGCCCCGGTCGCGCCGACATGACCAGCAGCCGATCCGCCAAGGTCAGCGCCTCATCGATGCTGTGCGTCACAAAAATGACCGTGCTGCCGCTGGCTTGCCACAGCTCCAGCAGCGTATCCTGCAGGATCAGGCGCGTCTGGGCGTCGAGCGCGCCGAAGGGCTCATCCATCAGCAGGACTTCGGCGTTGTAGGCGAAGGCGCGCGCCAAACCGACCCGCTGCTGCATCCCGCCAGAGAGCTGATGCGGATAGGCTTCGGCGAAGCGCTCCAACTTCACCCGCGCGATCCACTCCCGCGCGATGGCGAGCTGCTGGGCGTAGGGGATGCCGCGCGTGCGCAAACCGTAGCTGACGTTCTCCAGCACGGTCAGCCATGGGAAGACCGCCGCGCCCTGAAAGACCATCGCCGTGGCGGGACGTTTTTCGTCGCTGCGCTGCAGGTGCAGCCGACCGCCGCTGATCGGCTGCAAGCCGGCGACCGCGCGCAGCAAGCTGGTCTTGCCGCAGCCGCTCGGTCCGACCAGACAGACGAATTCGCCCTCCGCCACGCTGAACGAGACGTCTTGTACCGCCGTCACCTCGCCGATGCCGCTGCGGTCGGCGTAGCGAATGGTCACGCCCTCTGCGATGATTTTGCTCATAGCACGTCCTCCATCAACCGGGCATGAAGCGTACGCCGTAATGCCTGCTGCTGTAGTCGTACATCAGATCGGCGTACAGCCTTGCATCGGGGAAGCCGCGATAGGCGTCTTTGATCTGCGAGAGCTGGATCATGAAGGTGACGCCGCCAAAGCTGATCTTGCCGTAGAGCGACCAGCGCTCAAGGCGCTCCAGCAGGGTGAAATCGCTGACGAACTCAGGGAAATTGGCGCGCAAGTGCTGGTAGGCGGCTTCGAGGTCATCCACCACGAAGCCGAGGTGATGGATGCGGCTGGGCACGCCATCGCTGAGCGGCTTGCCCGCCTCCGCCTCGAAGAGGAAGAGCGCCGTGTTGCCGTGCGGGGCGCTCAGCACGGCGAGGTGCTCGTCATCGCGCATGATGACCATGCCCAAGCCGCGCGAGAAGAAGTCCACAGCGGCGCGCCGATCCACCATGCTCAGGGCGAGGTGATCGAAGCCGAGGTTGCGCCACGGGCGCGCCGCTTCGCCTTCGGGCAGGGCGCGCGCCGTGATGCGCAGCTGGGCGTCGCCGTATTGGTCGTAAATCTCGCCGCAGAACATATCCGGGTAGATCAGATCGCCGCTCTGCGACTGGGCGATGCTGATGCGTTTGTTTTTGAGGAAGCCGTGCGGCAAGAGTCGCTCCATCGCCTCGTGGACGATGGCGTGGCGCGGCACCTCGCCGCTGAACGACTCGCCGTCCTCCAACTGAAAGGTCACAGGGATTGTCGGGCTCATGCGTTATCTCTCTCGTTCTCTCTCATACTCGATAAAAGCGTGTAGGGCGGCGCGCCAATCGCGCAGGGTGATGCCGATCAGGGCGGCGAAGGTGTTCTGCAAGGCGGAGTAGGTCGGCGGGCGCGAGGGACGATTGAACTGCGCCTTGACGATGGGCGCGATGGGATAATCCGCCATGCCGTAGGCATCGAGGATGGCGCGGGCGAAGGCGTAGCGCGAGAGCGCGCCTTGATTGGTCAGGTGATACGTGCCGTAGCGCTCGGTGTGCACCAGCGCGAGGATGCCCTCGGCGAGGTCTTCGGCGTAGGTGGGGCAAGCCACCTCGTCGGTGACGACCGAGAGCGGCTTGCCCTCGCGCGCCAAGCCGACGATCCGCTGCAGAAAGTTGCGTCCGTTGTGGGCGAAGACCCACGAGGTGCGCACGATGTAGTGCTGCGGCACAAGTTCGCGGACGATCTGCTCGCCGACGGACTTGCTGTAGCCGTAGGGATTGGCGGGTTGGGTTGGATCGTACTCGCCGTAGGGCGCGCCGCGCTCGCCATTGAAGACCTCGTTGGTGCTGAGGTAGCACAGCGCCGCCCCGACCTTCTGGCAGGCAAGTGCCACGTTCTGCGTGCCGAAGCCGTTCACATAGAGCGCCTCCTCAGGCGCTTGGGCGCAACGATCCACGTTGGTGAGCGCAGCGCAGTGGATCACCACTTGCGGGGCTGCCTCCGCGATGGCGCGCAACACGGCTTGCGGATCGGTCACATCCAGTTGGCTGTGCGCGTAGCCGATGGCGTCGGGCAGTCGGCGCAGCAAGGCGCCGCCCACGCCGCCGCCGACGCCCGTGATCAAAATTCGCATCGAATCTCCGCTCTCTTGTGCGTATTGGGCATACTTCAATTATAGCTTTCGGAGGGCGGCTTGCCTTATCGGGCGAATCGCTGTACGCTACTGCTATGCCATATCACGCGCGCGGAGGCAGCATGACTGACAGTCCCACTCCCTTGACTTTTGAGTTCGATTTCGGCGGCGAGAGCCGCGACGCCCTGATGGCGGAGGTGCGCGAGAACGTCATCGGCTTGGCGCGCGAGCTGGGCGAAGAACCCATCAGGCGCAGCATGGGCGAGACGACTCGGCGCATGGAGAGCCCCCTCGCGCCCGCCGAGCAGCTCCTCGCCGAGCTGAACGAGCAGCGCGCCTTCCTCAGCCGCCAGCTGGACTTCCTCAAGCTGGAGGAGGCGCACTTCACCGAGCAGAATTTGCCCGTGCCGCAGCTGTTCAAGCGCCTGAGCGAGCGCTACAACTTCTACTGGCTGCATCTGCCCGTCGGCTACCACGCCCGCCCGAACATGCCCTTCGTGCGCGTGGAGTGCGCCGTCGAGTTCAACCCGACCGCCCCCGACGATCAGCGCCCGATCAGCGCCCTGATCCTGCCCGATAAGAAATTCCTGACTTTGCTAGAGGCGAACGCCGAGGCGACCGTGCGCTTGAACCAGAATTTTGAGTTCGAGCTGCACAGCGGCGCGCTGAGCCTGCCCAACATCGGCGGGAGCGCGGGCGCGGGCGCCGGAGTCGGGCTGGGCGGCGGCGTGAGCGTCGGTCCGTTCAACTATCGCCTCGTGCGCGCCCAGATCGAGCACAGCGGCGAGAAGACGCACAAAGTCTTTTGGCGGGTCAGCGGCGCGGAGTTCTTCCGCGAGCGCGTGCCGCAGTTCGCAGTCGTGCTGCAAGTGCCGCGCTCCGTCAGCGAGCTGAAGGTGGCGGCAGCGGTGCAAGCCTACGCCAATTTCAACTTTGCGGCGGCGGGCTTGGGCGAGATCGTCGCTTACTTGGGCGAGCGCCTGCGCAATTTCTTGCGGGCGGGCGCGCCCGTGCGCGACGCCAACCTCTACGACCTCTCGACGCGGCTGTAGCGCGGCAGGCGATGGGCGCCGAGCTGATCCTGAGCGTTGAAAACGACGGACGCAGCCTGCAGGCGCGTCGGCGCGCCGACGAGAAGATGGCGCGCGGCGCTGTGCGCGGCTTCGAGCGCGGCAGCCTGACTCGGCGCACGATCCGCCTCTTCGAGCGCTGGCTGCGCGCCAACAAGTTCAGCGACGCGCAAGAGATCGCCGTCTTCGGGCAACATTTGTATCAGCTGCTCTTCGACCTTGAGATCGAGCGACTCTTTGAGGAGTCGCTGAGCATGGCGAAGGCGAACGGCGAGCGCTTGCGCCTGCAGCTCAGCTTTGAGGCGGGCGCGGCGGAACTCGCCAGCCTGCCTTGGGAGTTTTTGCACTATCCGCGCGGCGATTATTTCCTGTGCAGCCACGTCGATCTCGTCCTCTCGCGCTACTTCCCGCGCGAGAGCCGCCAGACTCTGCGCCCAGCGGGGATGTTGCGCGTCTTGGTCGCCGTCGCCAAGCCGCGCGATCTCGATCCGGTGCTAGAGCCGCGCGTGATCGAGGCGATTCAGCGGCTCTCGGAGGCATACCCGGTGCAAGTCGAGGTGTTGGGCAAGGCGACGGTCGCCGCTTTCACCGAGCGGCTGCGGACTTTTCAGCCGCACGTCTTGCACTTCATCGGACACGGCGCCTTCAACGCCGAGACGGGCAGCGGCGCGATTGCGCTCCTGCAGCCCGACGAGACGGCGGATTGGTGCAGCGACGCCGACTTCGCCGCTTGGTGCAGCCTCGCCGCGACCTTGCCGCGCTTGGTGGTGCTGCACCTGTGCGAGGGGGCGCGCGCCGATCTGCGCGAGAGTTTCGGCGGCTTGGCGCCGCGCCTCGTCCAGAGGGGCGTGCAGGCGGTCGTGGCGATGCAGTATCCGATCACCAACATGGCTGCCATCGATTTCAGCCGCGTCTTCTACGAGGCGCTGCTGCGCGGCGAGCCGCTCGATCACGCCGTGCAGCTGGGCAGGCAAGCGCTCAGCCACATGCGCCAACACGCCGCCCGCACCTTCGGGACGCCCGTCTTGTACCTGCACAGCGCCGATGGCTTGATCCAGCCCGCCGATCAGGGCGCGGCGCGCCCGCTTGAGCCGCCCGATCACGCCGCCCTGAGCGCCGACGATCTGCTGATCGCCGCCCGCCCGCGCCTTGAGCGCATCGCCGACGAGGCGCGCCGCCTCGCTGTGCGCCACTTCGCCGTCGGAGTCGTCGAGCGCCTTGAGGGTCTGGCGCCGAGCTTATGGTTGGCGGAGCTGCGCCGTGAGTGGCGCTATCAATTCAGCCTCGAAGGCACGGCTGAGCAGCAGGACGTGCTTGAGGCGATGATGAGCTTGCTCAAGGAGCGCGGGGCATGAAGCTCTACCTGAGTTTCGCGCCTGAGGACGCGCTCTACGCGCAACTTGTGCGCGCCGCCTTGGCGGGCTACGCGCTCTACAGCGGCGCGCTCGACCAGATCGCCGAGTGCGATCAGTTCCTCGCCCTGATCACGCCGCGCTACGCCGAGAGTCTGACTTGCAGCGCCGAACGGCGGGCGGCGCAGACGCACGGCGTGCCGATCCTCGCCCTGACCCTCGAAGAGGGCGCGCTCCCCTCCGAGCTCTCCAACGCGCCGCACCGCGCGTTAGAAAAGCTCTGGCGGGACTTCCTGAGCGCCTTCCGCGCGGCGTTGCACCTGCCCGATCCGACGGTGGCGGCGCTGGTCAGCGAGGGGCGCGCCCTGCTGGCGCGCGCGCCCGACCTCGCCCGCGCCCGCCTTGAACAAGCCGCCCAATTGGCGCCCGACGATCCGTTGGCGCAAGCGGCGCTGGGCGACTATTTCCGCGTCATGGGCGAGGCGGAGGCGGCGCGCGCGCACTATCAGCGGGCGCTGCGACACAACTCGCCCGATGCGCACATCGGCTTGGGCTTGCTGGCAGAGTCTGAGCGGGCGTGGCTGCGCGCCGACGATCACTACGCCGACGCCCTCGCCGTGTTGGGCAACGATGCGACGGTCTTGGCGGCGCTGCGCCAATTCAACCGCCCGCAGAGCGGCAACCTGTACCTGCAAGCCGTTCGGCGCTTGCGCCACAGCGACCTTGAGGCGGCATTGCGCGCCGCCGAGCGCGCCCTCGCGCTGGGCGTGCGCGACGACACCGCCCAGCCCGACCGAATCGCCCATCGCCTGCGCGCCGAAGTCCTTGAGGCGCTCGGTCGGGCTGAGGAGGCGGCGGCAGCGTACCTTGAGGCGGGCAAGCGTTTTCTGTGGCTGAATCAGCACGCGGTCGCGGCGGAGCTGCTGCGCGCCGCTTGCCGTCTGCAGCCCGATGGCGCCGTGGCGCACTGGCTCTTGGCGAACGCGCTGCTGGGCGCGGCGGCGCTGCCCTCTCACCCCTTTGTGGACGAGCCGCTCCTAGCTGAGAGCGAGGCGGCGCTCCAGAGAGGCTTCGCCCTGCGCCATCCTGATGCTGAGCACGCTTGGGCGTACGATGTGCGCGCCCTGCAGTGCGAGAGTCGGGCGCGTTTGCCCGCTCAGGACGTTGAGACTCTGCGTTGGGAGGCGGTCGCCTTCCTAGAGCGCGGCTTAGCCCTCGATGACGGCGATCCCTATCGCTGGCAGGCGCTCAATCGGGCGTATCGGGCGCTCGATCTGGAGCGCCTCGCCGTCGATGCGGCGCGGCGCGCCGCTCAGCTGGGCGATGACAGCGCCCTTGAGGATTCGATCATCACGCTGACCAACGTCGGTCAGTTTGAGGAGGCGCTGCCGCTCTTAGAGCGCTTCCGCGCCAAGCAGCCCAGCGCGTGGGCGGACGCCGTGCAAGCCTACATCTACTTGCACCAGGAGCAGCCTGAGCGCGCCCTAGCGCTGATCGGGCGCGCCATCGAGGCGAGCGATCCGCTGCTGGCGTGGTATCTGGGCGTGCGCGCCGATGCCTACCGTCTGCTGGGCGACTACGAGCGCGCCGCCGATACCTACCGCTACCTCTGGGCGGAGCGCGACTCGCCCCTCTACGCCGCCGATGGCAACCTCTGCGGCTGGGCGGGCGTGATGCTCGGCTACGCTGAGGAAGCCTTGCCCTATCTGGAGCGCGCCCTGCAGCAGGAGAGCGAGTCGCCGACCTATGTTTACGCCAATCTCGGCTTCGCTTACCTCGCCCTCGCCGATCTGGAGAGCGCTGAGGCGGCTTTCGCGCAGGCGGCTGAGCTGCTCAGCAATCCGCAGCAACATTGGCGGCTCATCCGCCTTGACTTGCCGACTGTCCGCCGCCTCAGCGCCGATTGGGATCACGCCGAGCCCGCCAACGCCCTGCTCGATGCTTTCGAGGCGCGTCTGAACGAGCGGGCGGCGGAGATCGGGCAGCCCCTCCCGCTGACCGCCCTCTTGGAGAGCCTCGAGGACGCGCCTGAAGGGAGCTGGCAGTTCATCGGGCAGCAGGCGAGCTTAGGCAGGCTCTACATGGAGGCGGGACGGTATGAAGATGCGGCGGCGTGCTATCAACGGCTGCTGGGCGAGCCAGAGCGCTTCCCGGAGGCGGGCGCTTGCCTGAGCGACGCCCTGATCGAGCTGATGAAGGCGGCGGACGACCGCTTCAAAGAGGGCGAGGCGAGCGCCGCTTTGGAGCGCTACCGCGCCCTGAGCGAATTCCTGCCCGACGACGCGCGCTTTCAGGGCGAGCTGCGCGCGCGCATTGCCTGTGTGCGCCTCGCGCAGGGCAAGCCGCACCTCGCCGAGTTCAACGCCGCCCTCAAGCGCTTCAAGGCGGCGGGCGTCCCGTCGATGGGCGCGGCGTTGGCGGAGGCGTGCCTCGCCTTGGCGGGCGACGTCCCGTTCGTCTGGCAGTTGGCGGAGCTGCGCGACGTTTTGCCGCCTGAGATCGGCGAGTCGTTCTTTGCGGCGCTGCTGCAGTATCTCGCTCAGACCTTCAGCCTGACTGAGATCGGCGCGGAGCGCTTCCCGCTGGTGGCGCCGCTTCGGATCGACCTCGCGCCGAGCTTGCTGAGCGCCGAGGACGCCCCGCCGTCGGATTTGTTGGAGCGCCGCCTGCCCGATCTGCGGGCGCGCCTTGCTCAAGAGATGGGCTTCCGCTTGCCCGGCGTGCGGCTGCGCCGCAACGAGGCGCTGCCCCTCGATGCCTACCTGATCGCCCTCGATGAAGTGCCGCTCGCCCTCGATTTTCTGCCGACGGGGACGCTCTTCTGCGAGGAATCGCCTGAGACGTTGCGCGCGGCGGGGATCGGCGTCCAGCGCGAGGCGCTCCAGCCGCTCAGTCGGGTGCGCGGCGCGTGGATCAATCAAAGCGAGGCGTCGCGGGCGCGCCTGTTGCGCTTGCGGCTGCTGGACGATCCCTTTGACTATCTGCTCTTGCACCTAGAGGCGCTCTTGCGCCAGAACTTGCCGCATCTGCTGACTTGGCAGACCCTGAGCGATCTGCTGAGCGCGTGGCAGCCCGAAGGGGCGCTCACGACGGCTGAGCGCGCGACGGCGCTGCGCTTGGCGCGTCTGTTGCTGCGCGATGGCTTGCCGTTGCGCCCCAGCTTGCTGACGGCGCTGGGCGCGCCCGACTTCGAGGCGGCGTACCGCGCGGCGCGCCTCGCCCTGCGAGAGGCGTTGCCGCGCCACTTGCCGACTCTGCGCTTGCCGCCTGAGATCGAGTCGACCTTGCTGCAGCATCTCGTCGCCGACTCGCCCAGCTACCTCGCCATGCCGCCGTCGGTCGCTCAGGAAATCCTTGCGGCGTTGCGGGCGCTGCTGCCGCCTGAGCAGCCGCGCGCGGCGCTGATCGTCTCGGATTGGCGCTTGTGCATGGCGCTGCCGCCCCTGACGCGCTACGAATTCCCGTACCTGACCGTGCTGGCACAGGAAGAGCTAGAGGATGACGCCGCTCAGACTGACTCTCAAGCTTGATGGCGCCTTGGGCGAGGGGATCGACCTCTCCGCCATCGGCGCGGCGGCGCAAGGGGCGGCGCAAGACCTCTGCGCGCGGCTGGGCATCCCCGCCGCGCCGACTCTCTCCGTCGAGCGCGCCGTTTTGCCGCACGGGCTCGCCGCCTTGTACGTCGAGGGCAACCTGTGCCGCCACGCCGATAGCCTTGAGAGTCAACTCTTCGCGGCAGAGAGCGGCGCGCTCTACGCGCCCGTCCCTGCCAGCGCGATAGCGCAGTGGCTGAGCCAACAACCTGAGCGGATGCCGTCCTTTTTCGGCGCGTTTGTGCAGCACGCCCTGAGCGATCAAGCCGCCCAGCTGCTGACCGAGCCCGTCCTCGCCGCCTACCGCGATCAGCTGCCTGAGGCGCTCGCCGCTTATCCGCTCAGCGCCTTGCGCAAGGCGCTTGCGCCGCTGTTGGCGTTGCGCCTCTCGCTGCGAGACGCCTCGACCATCGCTGCCGTGCTGCAAGAATCGACCGATGAGCGCGGCGAGGCGCTCTTGGCGCGTCTGCGTCCGCAACAACTCGCCATCTGCTGCTCCGTCGCGACTCTGCGCGCCCTGACCGAGTCGGCGGGCGAAGACGAGCGCGCGCTCTTCAGCTTGATGCGCGAGGGGCTCTTCGAGGAGCTAGGCATCCGCCTCCCGTCGCTGACCTTTGCCCTAGACGAGGCGTTGCCCTTCAACCAATTCGCGCTCGCCCTCAACGAGCTGCCCTCCGCCCCGTGGCAAGGCTTGAGCGCAGCGCAAGTCTTGGTCAACGCGCGCCCTGAGCAGCTGAGCGAGCGCGGCATCCCCTCGCAGCCCGCCCACAGCCCCCTCAACGGACGGCAACTCGCCTTGGCGCACAGCGCCGATGCCGACGCCATCCGCGCTGAGGGCTTTTACGTCTGGACGCCCTTTGGCTACCTCGTGCTGAACGTCAGCGCGCTGCTGCGCCGCTATAGCGCCTTGTTCCTGTGCCAAGCGGCGGCGCAACGTATGATCGAGCAGGTCGGGCTCGCCTTCCCCGCCCTCGCCGAAGCCGTTCAGGAGCGCATCGCGCCGCCGACGTTGGCGCGACTGCTGCGCGCGCTTTTGGCGGAGGGAGTCGGCGTGCGCAACATGCGCCTGATCCTCGAGGCGATCCTCGCCTACGACTACATCCACGTGCCGCCCGATCAGATCGCCTTCGATGAGCGCTTGCAGGTCGGCGCGCCGCCGCCCCTTGAGGCAGGCTTGCTCGCCTTTGTGCGGCAGCGCCTCAGCCGCCAACTGACTCAGCAGGCGGCGCGCGAGGGGACGCCCATCCGCGTCTACTTGCTCGCGCCTGAGCTGGAGGCGGCGGTCACTGAGGCGCCCGAGCGGGCGCGGGCGCGCCTGCTGAGCGCCTTGCGCGCTCACCTCGCCCGCCCCGCTGAGAGCGCCCCGATCCTCGTCACCACGCCCGACCTGCGCGCCGCCGTCCGCGCCCTGATCGACGTGGAGTTGCCGCACGTTCACGTCCTGACCTACCAAGAGCTGCTGCCGGAGGTCGCCGTGCAGCCAATAGCCCGCCTGAGCCTCGACGAAGGCTAGACGAGCGTTCGTCAAAGGCTCGGCGCTGTGCTAAACTTCACAAAAAGGCGACGCAAAGCACAGCAGGACGGTGAACAGGCGATGACGAGAACGAAGCGCGTGGTGGTGATCGGCGGCGGCGTGGGCGGCTTGACGGCGGGCGCGCTCCTAGCCCGCGAGGGCTTCGATGTGACCGTGTTGGAGGCGCACGTCTACGCGGGCGGCTGCGCCGGCACGTTCTATCACAAGGGCTACCGCTTCGACGCCGGCGCGACCGTAGCCGGGGGCTTCCAAGCGGGCGGTCCGCACCAGATCGCGGGCGATCTGCTCGGCATCACGTGGCAGATCGAGCGCATCGAGCCCGCGTGGGTCATCCACCTGCCCGAACGCACCATCACGCGCTGGGGCGAGGAGGCACGTTGGCGCGAGGAGCGCGCCGCCAAACTGCCCGAATTGCGGCGCTTCTGGGGCATCCAAGAGCGGGCGGCTGAGGCGGCGTGGCAATTCGCGGCGCGCATCCCTGAGTATCCGCCCGCCTCGCTGGGCGATCTCCTCCGCCTCGCCGCCAAAATTCGCCCGAATCTGATCCCGATCAGCCCTCTAGCGCTCCTGAGCATGGGTCAGCTGCTGAATTGGCTGGGCGTGCGCGAGCGCAACGCGCGGACGTTCATCGACGCCCAGCTGCTCATCAGCGCCCAGACCACCAGCCGCCACGCCAACGCGCTCTACGGCGCCATCGCCGTGGATTTGCCGCGCGTGGGCGTCTATCATCCGCGCGGCGGCATCGGCAACATCGCCCGCCAACTGGCAGAGGCGCTCGCTAAGCACGGCGGACGGATCGTCTATCGGCACGCCGTCACGCGCATCGAGCGCCGCGCCGATAAGAGCTTCCTGCTGCACACCAACAAGGGCAACACTTTCGAGGCGGACATCGTGCTGGCGAATTTGACGCCGTGGGCGCTCGCCGATCTGCTGGGCGAGGCAGCCCCGCCCGCTCTGCAGCGCGAGGTCAAGAGCCGCCCGAGCACGTGGGGCGCCTTCACGCTCTATTTGGGCGTGCCGAGCGCCGCCCTGCCCACTCACGCCGAGCATTTCCAAGTCGTGCAAGACCTCGATCAGCCGCTCGGCGAGGGCAACTCGGTCTTCATCTCGATCAGCAGCCCGCACGATGCCGAGCGCGCGCCCAGCGGGATGCGCGCCGTGACGCTCTCCACGCACACGGCAATCGCGCCGTGGTGGCGCCTGCGCCAAGACGATCCCGACGGCTATCAGCGGCGCGTGGAGCAGTACCGCGATAGGCTGCTGGACGCCGCCGAGCGCGTCATCCCGAACGTGCGGGGCGCCGCCCAGCTGATCCTGCCCGGCACGCCCGCCGCCTTCCAGCGCTTCACGCGGCGACCGCTCGGCATGGTGGGCGGTTTCCCCTTCGCCAGCCTGCTGAACGTGCGCGGACCGCACACCGGCGTCGAGAATCTGTGGCTGGTCGGCGATAGCATCTTTCCGGGGCAGAGCACGGCGGGCGTCACGGCGGGGGCGCTGCGCGTGGCGGCTGAGGTGGTGCGCGTCGCGGCGCAGCGGCGTTTTGCGCAGCCTGCGCGCCTCTCGGCGCCTTCAAGCGCGCGGTAGCGCCATCTAGCAGGCTCGCCCCTACTGTTTTGCCGCTCTGTGAGCTACAATAGCTCATGGCTTTGGCAAGTTGGGGAGCAGTGCGCTATGTTTCGTCCGCCGCTCACGCTCGGCGTGGAAGAGGAATATATGATCGTAGACGCGCAGACGCGAGCGCTCTCGCCCGCCGTGCGCGACGTGCTGGCGCGCAGCCGCCAGAGTCTGGGCGATCAGGTCAAGGCGGAGTTCATGCAGTCGCAGATCGAGATCGCCACGGGCGTCTGCCACCACGTCAGCGAGGTGCGCGAGCAGCTGATCGCGTTACGGCGCGGCGTGAACGCAGCCGCCGAAGCCTTCGGCAAGCGCATCGTGGCGGCGGCGACGCATCCGTTCTCCGCCGTGCATGAGCAGCCCATCAGCGAGGGCGAGCGCTACAGCGAGTTGGCGAGCGATATGCAGTACGTAGCGCGGCGCTTGGTCATCTTCGGGATGCACATCCACATCGGCTTCGGCGAGGGCGACGAAGCGCGCGCCCTGCTCATCGACGTGATGAATCAGCTGCGCTACTTCCTGCCGCAGCTCTTGGCGCTCTCGACCAGCTCGCCCTTCTGGCACGGGCGCAACACCGGGCTCAAGAGCTACCGCTGCGTGGTCTTTGAGAACTTGCCGCGCACGGGCATCCCGCCGGTCTTCAGCAGCTATGAGGAGTACGACCGCATGGTGGATATCTTCGCCAGCGGCGGCTCGCTCAGCAAGGGCGGCGGCAAAGACCCCTCGCGCATCTGGTGGGATGTGCGCCCGAATCCGCGCGTCGGCACCCTCGAAGTGCGCGTGCCGGACGTCTGCAGCACGGTTGAGGAGGCGGTCTGCTTGACGGCGGCGGTGCAGGCGTTGGTGGTCAAGCTGCTCAAGTTGCGAGCGCGCAACCAATCGTGGCGCTTGTATCGGACTGAGCTGCTGCGCGAGAATAAGTGGCGCGCCCAACGTTACGGCATCGAGGGCGAGCTGATCGACTTCGGGCGCGGCAAGTCGGTGCCGATAGCCCAAATTTGGGAGGAAACTCTAGAATTTCTGGACGACGTGCTGGACGGACTCGGCACGCGCCGCGAAGTGGAGTACGTACGGCACATCCTGCAGCACGGCACCAGCGCCGACCGCCAACTGGCAACCTACTATCAGGCGCTGGACGACGGCTGCAGCAGCGAAGAGGCGTTCCGCTTGGTGGTCGACCGCCTGATGGACGAGACCATTGGCAATTGAAAGCACATTGAAGGAGACTAGCGCTCATGAAAATCGCAATCGGCTGTGACGAGGCGGGACTGCCGCTCTTGAACGTGATCCGCGAGTACTTGCGGAGCAAGCCTGAGATCGAAGTGCAGGATTTCGGCGTCCATACGACCGACCCGGTCGATTATCCTGATATCGCCGAGCAAGTGGCGATGGCTGTCTCCAAAGGCGAGGCGGATCGCGCCATTTTGGTGTGCGGCACGGGCATCGGCATGTGCATCACCGCCAACAAAGTGCCGAACGTGCGCGCCGCGCTCTGCCACGATACCTACTCCGCCGAGCGCGCCCGCAAAAGCAACGACGCGCAAGTCATCACGATGGGCGCCCGCGTGATCGGACCCGAACTCGCCAAGAGCATCCTTGAGGCGTGGCTCGCCTCCGACTTCGCCGGGGGGCGCTCGGCGCCGAAGGTCGCCAAGATGAACGCCATCGATGCGCGCTATCGGGCGGCGCGCGAGGGCGAGAGCAATCCTTGCTAGACTCGCTCGCGCTCATGCGCTACACTCCGCCTAGTCCACACAGTAGAGGAGCCTGAGCGCATGTTGACTGAGCACGATAAGCGTTTTTACGATCAGAACGGCTATGTGGTGGCGCGCAGTTTGTTCACCAGCGAAGAAGCTGCCTTCTACCGCGATTACTTCACGCGCCTGCGCGAAATGGGCACCTATCCGGGCGATGAGCTCGGCTTTGTGCCGCACCAGAGCGACGATCCGCTCAAGCGCTATCCGCGCATGATCCACATGCATCGCTGGGATTCGGTCAGCCGCGCCTGGCTGCTCGATGCGCGTCTGGGCGCGGCGCTGACCCTGCTGCTGGGCAAGACGCCCTACGCCGTCCAGACCATGCTCTACTTCAAGCCGCCGGGCGCGCGCGGACAAGCCCTCCATCAGGATAACTACTATCTGCGCGTGCAGAACGGCACGTGCATGGCGGCGTGGATGGCGCTCGACCCTTGCGACGAGGCGAACGGCTGCCTGATGATGGTGCCCGGCAGCCACAGGTGGGAGCTGCTCTGCACGGCGCCCGCCGATACCACGCAGAGCTTCACCGACGTGACCGTGCCGATCCCTGAAGGCTGCGAGGTGCGCCCCGTCGCCATGCAGCCCGGCGATGTGCTGTTCTTCAACGGCGCGATGGTGCACGGCAGCAACCCGAACGTCACGCCCGACCGCTTCCGCCGCGCCCTGATCGGTCACTACATCGAGGCGGACGCCTCAGCCGTGGCGGAGTGGTACAATCCCGTGCTGCGCTTCGATGGCGCCGAGTTCCGTCTGGCGGCGAGCCCCTTGGGCGGCAAGTGCGGCGTGTGGGTCGAGCGCGACGGCACGCCCGTCCTAGAGCTGAGCGGCGAGGACGTCACCCGCGACGCCACCAAGCTCTAGCCGCCTTGTTAGCTTTGTGTTTGCCCGATCAGCGCGCCTGATGCTATCATAAAGCGGCTGAGCATCCATTTTGGCAGGCACGGAAGAGGTGCGTATGGTCGGGCTGCGGCGCATTTGGAACGCCTTCAAAAATTTCGCCATCTTTTTCTCGTTCGTCGTCAATTTCATCTTCCTGATCGTGATCCTGCTGCTGCTGACGGTGATCTTCCAGATCACCAGCGGCATCGCCGAGCCGCTGCTGGGCGGCTTGTACGGCAGCTTCGTCGGCTTGAACAAGGCGCGCATCATCACCACCATTGACGTGAACGATACCATCAACGTCCGAGATACCATCCAAGTCGTCGATAGCATCAACGTCAAGGATACCATCCCGGTCGTGCTGGACATCCCGCTGCAGCAGAACACGGTCGTGGTTCTGACGCAGCCCGTCCCGATCACGGCGAACGCCTCCTTCGCCCTGCCGGGCGGCGGCGGCACCATTCGCGGCAACGTGGCGATCACCTTGCCGCAGGGCTTGCAGCTGCCCGTGGCGCTCAACCTGAACGTGCCCGTCGATAGCAGCCTGCCCATCGATCTGAAAGTCCCCGTCAACCTGACCGTGCCCGTCGATTTGAAGGTGCCAGTCGCCCTGAAAGTGCCGGTCGATATCCCGCTCGAAGAGACTCAGCTCAACGACGTGGCGAAGAGCCTGCAAGACGTGATCGGTCCGCTCACCCGCGTGGTGACCAACTTGCCCAAGAATTGGAACGAGATGTGGATCGTGATCGGCAAGATTTTGGCGGGGCAACCGCCCGACCTGCTGCAGGATAACGACTTCATGCGCAACCCGTGGTCGGGCTTCCGCACGGGCGTCGCCACGCCCACGCCCATCGCTGCGCCGCCGGATGCGACCGTGATCACAGCCCCGCCCGATCAAGGCGGCGCGCCCGCCCCCGCCGCCACGCCGACCGTCGTCATCCCGCCGACCGTCACGCCCGTGCCGCCCACGCCCACCTTGACCATCATCGATCCGTCGGAGTACCGCTCGCCCACGCCGACCGCACCGTGAAGGATGCTCAGCTGACCATGACGCAGCCCGACTCGCCGCCGCCCGCCATCTGCGATTACGAGGGTTCAACCTACCGCACCGATTTTTGGGAGGGTAAGGGACGCGAGTACGAGGACGCCGTCGAGCGCCTCGTCTTGCGCCGATTCTTGCCGCGCGCGGGCAAGCGCTACATCGATCTGGGCGCCGGCTTCGGGCGGCTGATCGACGAGGCGGCGGGCTTTGAAGAGGTCGTGGTGATGGACTACTCCCGCACCCTGCTGCAGGAGGCGCAAGCGCGGCTAGGGCGGAGCGAGCGCTTCCTCTACGTGGCGGCTGACCTCTACCGCTTGCCTTTCGCCGCCAACGCCTTCGATGCCGCGCTGCTATGCCGCGTGGTGCATCACCTCGCCGATCCGCTCGCCGCCTTCAGGCAAATCCGCCAGAGCATGGCGGGCGGCGGCACCTTCGTGCTGGAGTTCGCCAACAAGCTGAATCTGAAGGCGATGCTGCGCTACGCCCTGCGCCGCCAGACGTGGAGTCCCTACAGCCGCGAGCCTATCGAGTTCGTCCGCCTGAACTTCGACTTCCATCCCGCCGATATGCGTCAAAAACTGATCGCGGCGGGCTTCGCGCCGCGCCGTCGCGCCGCCGCCTCGTGGCTGCGGCTGGGACTCTTCAAACGACTGCTGCCCTTGCGCCTGATGGTGGCTGTGGATCGGCTTTTGCAGCCGCTGGGCGGCATATTCCCCTACGCGCCGCAAATTTTCGTGCAGAGTCGGGTTGCGGGCGCGCCGAGCGCTGTGATCGAGCGCGATCAGCTCTTCAAATGCCCGCTCACGGGCGCGCCGCTGCGCCGCGAGGGCGATGTGCTGCTCAGCGCGGCGGATAAGCCGCGTTGGGCGATCCGCGATGGCATCTACGACCTGAAAGAGCCGCTCCCGTGAGGCTGATACCCTAATTTTTGGTGGTTTTGCGCGCCTGCCTCAGCTGAGAGCGCGCAGCTATGCTATGCTTATCGTATTGGCGAACTCTGACTGCGCCTCACCGTGTTGTGTGAGGCGTCTCTGTGCTATTAAGGAGCATCCATGCTGTTGCAGGACGCGCTACTCATCGTTCTCGGTTTGTTGGGGCTATTTTTCGGCGGCAATTGGCTGGTCAAGGGCGCGGCGCGCTTGGCGCTCTCGCTGGGCGTCTCCACGCTGGTGGTCGGCTTGACCATCGTCGCCTTCGGCACGTCGCTGCCAGAGCTTTTTGTCTCGCTAGACGCCGTGATGCAAGGCGCCACGGATATCTCAGTCGGCAACGTGGTGGGCTCGAATATCGCCAACATCGGCTTGATTCTGGGCTTGACGGCGCTGGTCTTCCCGGTGGCAGTCAAACAGCAAGTCATCCGACGCGACCTGCCGATCATGCTGGTCGTCTCGCTGCTGATGTTCGCCCTGATCCAGAATCGAGAGATCAGCCGCCCCGAAGGACTGCTGTTATTCGGCGGCTTGATCGCCTACACGATCCTCTCGTACGCCCTGAGCCTGCGCGAGCAGCGGACAGCAGCAGCGGTGACCGAAATCCTCGATGAAGCCGAGCTCGGACCCGATCCCCACCGCGCCAACCGCCTCTTTGAGCTTGGGCGGCTGAGCGTGGGCTTAGCAGTCGTGGTGATCGGCGCCAATTGGCTGGTGGAGGGTTCGGTCAACATCGCCACGGCGCTGGGCGTGCCGAAGCTGATCATCGGCTTGACGTTAGTGGCGGTCGGCACCTCGTTGCCGGAGTTGGCGACCGCCTTCATCGCCTCGCTGCACAAAGAGAACGACATCGCCATCGGCAACATCATCGGCTCGAACATCTTCAACATCTTGGCGATTCTAGGCATCACGGCGACGGTGCGACCGATAGGCATCAATCAGCGCGTGCTGGAGGCGGATATCCTGATCATGCTGGCGTTCTCGTTCAGCCTGCTGATGTTGGTGCGCGGCAGCAAAGTGACGCGCTGGCAGGGCGGCTTGCTGCTGACCGCTTACCTGATCTTCACCCTGTGGGCGTTCACGACCCATAACGGGCTGCTGTAGCGCGCGCCGTCGCCAGCGCCAAGCCGACCATCAGCCAGAAGGCGAGCGAGACGGCGTGAAACTCCAGGTTGAAGTAGTAGTGATCGACCACCCCGTTGATCGCCACCCCGAAGACCGCCGCCCCAAAGCCCAGCCAGAGCGCCTCCAGCCCGCTTTGGCGCAACAGACGCCGCCGCGCGATGCCATAGCGCAGCGTCTCCAGCAGGATCAGGCTGAAGAGCGCCACGCCTGTGATGCCCGTCGAGTTGGCGATCTTCAGGTAGGTGCTGCTCACCCCTAAATAGATGTCGCGGTCGGGCGCGCCGGCAAAGCCGACCCCGATCAGCGGATAGCGCCCGATCAGCGTTAGAGAGTCCTTGAACTCGCCGAAGCGCATCTGCGTGGCGAGGTCTTCGCCCTGCAAGCCGTCTAGGAGGCGCTCCACATAGCCCTGCATGAAGGGCAGGCTCAGCAGCAGCGCCAAAGCGAGCGCGCCGACGCCGATCAGCCAGCGGTAGCGCAGGAGCGCCATGAAGGCAATCGCGCCGCCGAAAGCCAGCCACGCCCCCCGACTCTGAGTCAGCAGCAGCGCGAGGGGATAGGGCGCGAAGATCAGCCACGCAAGGGCGCGCCCGCCGATGGCGGGCTTCCGATTGAGCGCGTTGGCGAGCGCCACGCTGCCGAACATCAGCAGGAAGCCGCCGTAAGCGTTCGGATCGACCCACGTGCCGATGGCGCGCTCGCCCAGCAGCGGATTGTCCTCCACGTAGCGCAGCACGTCGCCGCGCGGATAGCCCAGCCGCCCTAGCGCATTGAGCAGATTGAGCGTGGTCTGATCGTTCAGGGCGTAGAGCAGGATGCCGATCAGCGCCTGCAGCGCGCCGAAGGCGCTCAAGGCGAAGGCGATGCGCGCCAAAATCTGCTTATCGCGCGCCACGTCGACGATCACAATCGCCGTCGCCATGCTCAGCAGCATCTCCACGAATTTGCGCAGCACGTTGGTGGTCAGGGCGGCGTGACCTAAGCCCGCCACGAAGCTGAACACGCACCAACCGATGAAGAAGGCGATCAGCAGCTGCGCCGGGGCGAAGCGGAAATTTTGGCGGCGGCGCGTCATCCACTCAAACAGGTAGACCAGCAAAAAGGCGCCCAGCGCCACATCGATGAAAGTCGGCGTGAGGGCGAAGCGCACGGGCAGAGTTCCGAAGGGCAGGAGCGCGATGATGGCGAGGGTCAAATACAGCCCGAAATTCAAGTTAGTGAGCGCGTACAGCCCGAAAGCCGCGCCGAAGAGCGCGCCGAAAGCGAGGATCGGACCGCCGAGGACGATCAGCAAGCCGAAGAGCGCGCACAACGCGCCCAACGCCGCGCCGATCAGCAGGGCGTGGCGCGCCTCAGGCGGGAGGGCGGCGCGCGCGCCGTCGAAGGGAATGCGCAAGGCTGAACAAGCCTCCCAAAGTGAGCGCCAGGAGCGTCCCCAACGTGATCAGGGCGCCCAGCGCGTAGCTGCTCGGTTGATAGGTCAATTCTACCACGCTCTTGCCGCTTGGGATCGGCACGGCGCTGAAGGCGATATCGGCGCGCAGGATCGGCGCGGGGACTCCGTCAACGCTCGCCCGCCAATTCGGATCGTAGACCAGAGCGAGGCGCAGCAGGGCGGCGCTCGGACTCTCCGCCTCGATCAGCCAGCGCTCGGGCTCTAGGGCGAGGAGGCGCGCCGCGGCGCTCTCGGCGCCTGAGAGCGCGACGGGCGGCGGCGCGGCGAGCATCACGGTATGCGCCGCGTCGTAGGCGGGGTCGCTCAGATAGCCCGCCGCTTGCGCCTCATCAGGCTCGATCCACGCGCGATGCATCACGCGCGCCAGCGGCAAGGGCGACTCTAGCGCGTGCAGCCGCACGGGATTGTACGGATTGTCTTCCTCATACAGGATGCGGCTGGGCGCGGGCAGCTCGCGGTCGGGGCTCAGGACGTAGCGCACGCCGAATAACTGCCAGACTCGCTCGCGGTTGGGCAGTTTCAGGGCGCGCTCGACGTGCGCGAAGCGCAGCGGGCTGATGCCGTCGATATCGGGCAGGTTGTAGAGCGTGCCGAAGTTCTCGCGCACGCCCGCCACGCGGAAGAACGGCTGATCGGCGGCGTCGGCGCGCAAGACGGCGAGGGCGGGCGGCTCGCGCAGGCGCGCCGAGATTGGAATCGCCTCGAAATTGGGGCTGGTGCGCCCGAAACTGAACAGCTCGAAGACGATCAAGCCGATCAGGGCGGCGGCGCGCCATTGCAGCCAGTAGCGATTGCGATAGGTGGCGAGGTTGATCAGCAAGAGGGCGGCGAGCAGCGCGATCAGCAGGCTGAAGCTCACGCGCTGAAAGTTGGCGAGGCTCTCTGAGGGCGTCACCAGCCACTCGGCGAAGGCGGCGATGCTGAAACTGAGCGCGCCCGCCGCGATGCCCAAGAAGATCGCCACGTAGCGGCGCGCTAAGGGGCTCTGCGCCGTGTCGTGGAGGATATCCGAGGCGCCCTGCGCCGCCAAAATCGCCGCTGCCGCCGCCACGAGGTAGGCAGCCCGCTCCTGCTGCCTGAACAGGCTGAAGCCCGGCGCGAATTGATAGAAAATGTCGTAGAGGATGGCGCCCTTGCCCAGACTCAGCCCCAGCGCCACGAACAGCACGCCGAACCAGAAAACCTCGGCGGGGCGCAGGCGCGCCGCGCTATAGATGACCAGCATCAGCGCCGTGATGCCGAAATACAGCGGCGAATACAGGCTGAAGACGCCCGGCAAGATGATCTGCAGCAGATCGTTGACGGGGAAGCCGTTGCCCTTCGCCTCAAAGCCGAGCGTCCCGCGCGTGGTGGCGCTGAGGTACTCCCAGCCGTGCAGCAGCTGCACCGCCGCGATCCCGCCGCCGAGCGCGCCCAGAATCAGCGCCCCGATTGCGAACTTCCTGAGCTTGCCCGTCGCCCTGCCGCCGCAGCGCCACGCCAAGTAGGCGAGGCTCAAGTAGATCGCATAGAGCGCCGTCTGCGGATGCCCCGCCAAGAGCGTCAAGCCCAGCCCGACGCCGCTCAGGGCGAGCCACGCCCAATCGAGGCGCTCGGCATCCTGCGTGGCGCGCAAAATGCCCAGCAAGATCAGCGGCAGCCAGACCGCCGCCTCGAGGATCGCCAATTGCAGCGGCGGATAGCCCGTCAGGAAGCCGCCGTAGGCGAAGGTGATCGCGCCGATCAACGCGGCGGGGATGCTGTACGCCGTCTCGATCAAGGCGCGGCAGAAGGCGTACATCAGCAGCGAGCCGATCAGAGCGTGCGCAGCTGCCTCAGCTTGCAGCGCGGCGTACATGCGCTGCGGGGTGCTGCCGCCCGTCAGATTGAGCAGGGCGATGCTGACGAGGCGCGGCGGATAGAACACGGCGGATTGCGTATCGGCGAGGAAGGGATGCCCGCCCAAATTGTAGGGATTCCAGAGCGGCGTCTCGCCCGCGCCCAGCCGCTGCGCCTGATAGTGGGCGAACGCCACGAACTGCCCGCTGAAATCGCCCTCCACAAAGGAGACCTGATCGAGCGGATTGGGCGTCAGGGCGCGCCAATAGAACAGCCAGCACAGCGCCGCCAAGAGCGCCGCGCTCAGCCCGTCCGCCCACCAACGCCGTTCAGTCATGGGACTATCTCTCAGAGGCTCGCTGCGCAAGGCGGGAGTCTAGCGCAAGGCGCGCCCGCTCCGCAAGCTCAGGGCTGGGCGGCGCGGCGCTTGAGCAGCTGCCACAGCATCGAGATCGCCCAGCCGCTCGGCACGTCGGGCGCCGTGACGTCCGTGCCGTAGAAGTAGGCGCGGCTATACTGCTGCACGCCGTCGGTGACCGCCATGGCGGAGCTATCTGCCTCAGCCACCACGACCAGCGCGACATCCGTCCCGCACTCAAGGCGCAGCGCCGCCGCCATCTGCTCGCAGACCGCCCGTAGATCGCCCGCGAAGTTGGCGCGCAGCCGCTCCAAAGCGGCTTGATCGGCGAAGTGCAGCGCGCCTTCGGGCAGAGTCGCCTTGCTGAGCCGCCGCTGCACGCTGCCGCCG